>JBBQTY010000078.1:0-17115 GCA_038234445.1 Lysobacterales bacterium | reverse complement strand
ATCAGCGATAGCGGACACTGCTCGAGACGCGAGGCGGATCGCTTGATCGCTTCACGCAAGGTCATGTTGAACGGCAACGTCGCGCGCATCGGCGAGGAATTTGCCGAGGGCGACGAAGTGCTGGTCGAAGGACAGCAGTTGCGCATTCGATCGGTGGCCGCTGGTGCACGCAAGCATGTCTATATCGCATTGTACAAACCGGTCGGCATCACCTGCACGACCGAGAGCGCGGTGAAGGGAAATATCGTTGACTTCGTCGACCATCAGCAACGCATTTTTCCGATCGGCCGACTCGACAAGGATTCGGAAGGCTTGATCCTGCTGACCAGTAACGGCGATATCGTCAACGAATTGTTGCGCTCGGAAAACAATCACGAGAAGGAATATCTGGTCGGTGTGAACAAGGCAGTGACCGATGCGTTTCTCACGGGCATGTCGCGCGGTGTACGCATCCACGGAGAGATGACCAAACCTTGCAGGACCCAGCGTCTCGCGCGCTTCGGCTTCCGCATCGTATTGACCCAAGGTCTCAACCGGCAGATTCGCCTGATGGCAGATGCCTTTGGCTATCGGGTCAAACAATTGCGCCGCGTACGTATTGTCAACGTCAAACTCGGCATGCTGAAGATTGGGCAGTGGCGCAATCTCACAGATGCGGAACTGCGCGGTCTGCTGCCGAATCGTACCGAGTGGTGATCAGCCGGTTCTCGACTTGAGCCAGTCGACCGCGCCGAGACCGGCCATGCGACCACTGGCAAAGCTGGCTGTCAGCAGGTAGCCGCCGGTGGGTGCTTCCCAGTCGAGCATTTCGCCCGCGCAGAATGTGCCGGGCAGGGCGCGCAGCATGAGCTGATCATCCAGCGCTTCGAGACGGACGCCACCGGCCGTGCTGATGGCCTCATCGATCGGTCGCGTTCTCAGCAGTCGCAAGGGAAGGGACTTGATCGCATGGGCCAGTCGCGTGGCATCATCAAAAGCGCCGCGCTCGAGTACCTCGTGCAGCAACGCGGTCTTGGCACCTTCGATACCCGCATTACGATGCAGATGTTTGGCCATCGAATGGCTGCCTCGTGGTCGCGAGAGGTCGCGAATCAGACGATCGACAGCGCGATCAGGTGCGAGATCCAGATGGATTGTTGTCGATCCTTGCGCGGCAATAGCATCGCGTAAAAAAGAAGAGAGTGCATAGATCAGACTGCCTTCGACACCCGTGCGGGTGAGTACAAATTCGCCTTGCCGAATGATTTCGGTTCCATCCGGTGCATTCCAGTGAATCGCCACCGGCTTGATCGGCGCGCCGGCATGGCGCTCGCGCAGGAATAAGGACCAGTCGACATCGAAGCCACAGTTGGAGGGTTGCAACGCGGCAATGTCGATACCGCGTTGCTTCAACACGTCCTGCCAGGCGCCGTCCGATCCGAGAATCGACCAACTGCCGCCGCCAAGGGCAAGCACCGTGGCATCGGCCTGGATGACCTGATCACCCGACTCGGTGGAGAAGCGCAACGCGCCAGCATCATCCCATCCTTGCCAACGATGATGGACGTGGAAACGCGCACCGCTCGATCTTAAACGGCGTACCCAACTGCGCAGCATCGGCGCAGCCTTGAGGTCGGTCGGGAATACTCGTCCGGAGCTGCCGACGAAGGTTTCAATCCCCAGCCCTTTCGCCCATTCCCGGAGGATGTCGGCGTCGATGGTTTTGAGCCAACGCGCAATTTCAGCTTGCCGTGATCCAAATCGGGTGACGAACGATGCCAGTGGTTCCGCGTGGGTGAGATTGAGGCCGCCCTTGCCGGCGATCAGGAATTTGCGCCCAACCGATCCCATTCGCTCATAGAGATCAACGCTCATGCCGGCGGCGGCCGCAGTCTCGGCGGCCATCAAGCCTGCCGGTCCACCACCAATGACGGCAACGCGATTTGCGGATTTTGAATTCATCACGGAATGGTCGCATGCTTTGATTGGCGTCGGTCGATGCGATACTTGGGGATCGGGCTTCGCAAATTTCAGCGAGGCCAACTTCCTATCAGTGACTTGACGACGCCCATGTACGCAACCCTCGCCCTCATCGCGGTTACCTGCGCGATTTCATTCCTCGCTTTCAAGAACCAGAAGCTGCTCGGCGATTTGATCCTTTGGCCGCCCGCCATCAGTCGCGACAAACAGTACTACCGGTTGATCACCTATGGCTTCATCCATGCCGATGGCCAGCATCTGCTGTTCAACATGATCACGCTTTATTTTTTCGGCAGGCTGATCGAGCAATTTGTCTCGGGATACATCGGCACGCTCGGGTTTGTCGCGTTCTACCTGTCGGCAATTCTGGTGTCGATCCTGCCGACTTACATGAAGAACATCGGCAATCCGACCTATCGAAGCCTTGGCGCCTCTGGCGCGGTTTCGGCCGTGCTCTTCGCGTTTGTCCTGCTGCAGCCTTGGGCAACCATCCTGATCTTCTTCATCCCGTGCCCGGCGATCATCTACGCGGTGCTCTATATCGCCTATTCAATCTATATGGATAGGCAAAATCGCGACAACGTCAATCACAGCGCCCATCTGTGGGGCGCGGCCTACGGCGTGCTGTTCTTGTTGGCGATGGAGCCGCGGTTGTTCAACGTCTTCCTTGAGCAACTCGCGCAGCCGCGTTTTCTGCATTGAGGATCAGTCGGAGATCGCCGATCATGGACGCTGTTCAAATCCGCCCACGAAGATGAAATCGGTTTGCAGAAGTGGCGCACCGAGCATGATCCAGTCGTAGATCAACGCTTGTTCATTAAGCGGTAGTGGTATGCGCGGTACGCGTGGCATGCGCAATCCCACGTTCGGTGCTGCGCAATTTATCTTCTCGAACATGACGCTGGCCAGCGGTTGCGCCGGGACAACGAGTAAACGACCAAGTTGTTCCTGCGATGGCGCGTTGACCAAGGAGTCCCAGGAAGCACCGGGATTGAGATCGAGCCCAGCTGCAGGAGGGCTATTCTTGACATGGCAGCCCGAGCAACGGTTGTTGAAAATCGCCTGGATGTCGTTCTCGTAGTTGATATTCCAGGTGATTGGAATGCTGGCAATGCTGTCGCAGCCGCTTGCAGCGAAAACCGGGCTGGAAACCCCCGTTACCGCAATTGCCGCCGCAAGCCACCAGCTTGACCATGCGCGGGTCATGCGTCCGCGCTCGATGGTTCGGTCGAACTCAAGGCTGCATGAAGCCGAGGTTGTTGCTGGAGAAATTGGGCAAATTCGGGAAGATCGTGTTCAGATCGCTGGTCGAAGTGACGCCCATCCAGCGTGCGAGGGTCGCCGCCATCTGATCGACACTGGTCGAGGGGACGAACTGGCCACGGCTCAGGCTGACATCCCCGTTGAGTGTTTGGTCGGGAAATGTTCCATAGAGTTTACCGCCCTGCACAGCACCACCCATGATCATGTTGACCGATCCCCACGCGTGGTCAGAACCATTGCCGTTGGTCGACAAGGTGCGCGCGAATTCGCTCATCGTGAACGTGGTTACCTGGCTCTGCGCACCAATCTCGCCGAGCGAGGTCCAGAACGCGCCAAGCGCCTGTGAAACCCTGGCAAGCAGGTTGGCGTGTCCGTTGGTACCGGTACTCATGAGATTGTCATGCATGTCGAAACCGCCGATACGCACATAGTAGATCTGGCGCGAGTGCTGGATGTCGAACGAGGTATCACGGGAGAGCTTGATCATCCGCGCGACCATCTTGAGCTGGTTGGCCAGTGACTCGTTCGGGAAGTCGGTGGTGACGTTGCCGATGCCGCCGCTGGCAAGGCCCGAGTTGAGCAGGCTATAGAGATCGCGCGAACGGCCGAGTATTTTCTTGTATTCGTCCTGGTATGGCGAGGGGTAGCTCACATCGAGCAACTGTTGCAACGCGGTGGCTCGCTGGAAGCTGGCGCCAGTGGTTCCTGTACCGGAGACATTGGTGACGCCGCTGCTCGACATCTGATACGGGAACGTATTCGCGCCAACCTCGAACCGATTGCCTCCGCCAATCGAGATGCACGGTGATAGCAATTGGTTGAGATTGCCGGTCCTCACGAGATCGGCGACCTGGCCACCCCAGCCTCGCGCCGACGATGTCGTTCGCCCGATATTCCAGAGGTTTTCCTGATCACTGTGCGAATACAATTGTGGAGGACGCAGTGCCGGGTTGGCGTTGTATTCGGTCTTGGTGATCGGCTGGATCAGTGTGCCGATGTTGCTGATCAACGCCAGCTTGCCCTGGGTATAGAGCGAGCGAAGTCCGGCCTGGTTGGGGCCGGTGCGGTCTATCGTGCTGGGGTGCAATGCATAACTGCCGCTGACATCACTAATGGTCGTGTTGGCCAGAGCAGTGCGGTCGATGGCGAGGCCGCCCGGATTGCTGCCGGCGTTGTAGACGCCGCTGCGCGAGGTCTTGTAGACGTCGTACCGCGCCTGATCATAGGGCAGCAGAAAGTTCCAGGCGTCGTTGCCGCCGGCAAAATAGACACAAACAAGCGCTTTGTAGCCCGGTACCGTCGTCTGCGCGAGCGCGCTGCTGATCAGGTTCAATTGTGGCAGCAGCGTCGAGGCGCCACCGGCGCAAAGCGCACACGACAACTGACGAAGGAAATTTCTACGTGATGTGGATTCGCCGCTCATGCTCATGGCCTCAACGCTGTACTGCAAACTCGGGCGAAATCGCCACGAGATAGATGATCGAGCGCGCACGCTCGGATGTGCTGACGTTGCCATCCATGAACGTGACGGCGTTGATCAGCGAAGTCCGCATGCCCGCCGACATCGTGCCGTAAAGCATGCGTTGATTGGCCAGGTCAACCATTGCGGTGTAGTTGGTGCCAAGCGCGGTGAGCGGCGAAATATCCAGCAGCGGGCGATTGGTCGGCGGACTCGCCATGCCGACATAACTGCTGAAACCATACGTGTACAAGCTGTTTGCGGTTGACACGATCGTGCTTTCATCGAGTGTCTGGAACTCGGGTGAAAAGAGCCCGGCAGTGGCGATTGCACCGGGCTGTTGGTAGTCGGGTCCAAAAAAGTTGAACACCGTGTCGGCGCCGAGCGGGCGTTGGCCAAAAGTTCCGCTCGGGTTGGTCATGCCCATCGCAATGTTTCCGTAGGCGTCGGCTGCCGGCATCTGCGCATCCCAAGCGCGCCAGAGTGCGGTCAGTTTGAGCATCGGCTCGCGCGGCTTGCCGCTGTTGGCGGTCGGGGCGTTGCGCGCCTCAGGATCAAGCAGAACCTGCCGAATCACTGCGCTCAAATCGCCACGTTCGCCGAAACCGTTGTTCTTGAACTTCTGCGCCACTCGCTGGATATAGGCAGGCGATGGTGAGCTGCTTGTGAACCGCTGGATCAACTGGCGCGAGATGAACGGCGCAACATTCGGGTGGGCGAAAAGCAGGTCAAGGCCATCAGCTACATCGTTGGAGCAACTTTGGCCGGCCGGCAGCGGGGATTGATCAATCAACGTCTTGGCCGTTGTATCGTGCGCGGTTTCGATGCACGTCATGCGCAGGTATGTATTTGTACCATTAGTGATTGACGTGGCGTTGTTGTAGTTGAAGCCGGTAAATACCTTGGCATAGTTGGTGACAACATTTTGGTCGTAGGTTGGAATTGGCTGTCCACTGCTCAGCATCGGTGAGAAATCGAGATTGCGCTCGATCAGGCCGATCGTGAACAACTGCATCACTTCGCGAGCATAGTTTTCGTCCGGCTGACGAAGTCCATCAGTCGAGGCTTTCTGGTTGCGAAAGTGGCTCAGATACTTGCCCATCGACGGATTCCAGGTGGTCTCGTCGAGCAGTTCTCGATAGTTGCCGAACGCATTGCGCGCAAGGATGTCCCAGTACTCGCTGATCTGAATTGGCTCGCCGCTGATGGCGCCGTTCTGGTCGGAGATGACGAGGATCTGGCTCAGCGCAAAGGCGACGCGCTGGCGTAGTTGATCGTTGCCGGTGGCCGCCGTGTGGAACCAACGATCGAGGCGCTGGTTCTGGCTTGCTCCGTTCTGGCCAGCGCTGAGCAGGGCCGCGTTGACGGCCTCGATTTGCGGTCGCGCTGCCGTGGCAGACTTGTTGAATTCCTGCCGCAACCACTCCGAATATCCGATCGCACGCAAGCGGGCAATTTCGGCAACATTCGGACCGTATGTGGCTTGTGTCAGGAATCGAGCAGCCTCGGCGTCACTGGACGGAAGATCCGTCGGCTTCTCAAACGAACTTGAAAACAGCGGGTCATGGCCAAGGGCAAGCACGTTTTGTGCGGTTGCCAGCCCGAAGCCTGCGGCCAGACACCACAAGATCGCTCGTTTCATTTTTGATTCCCCGGAAGTCCGTTGAACGATACCCGATATTCAGGCAATTTGAGTGTGACCGTCGTCTATAGTTTTGAACATCAAACCAGCGCATTTGGAGGTGAGGTCGGGTTCACTCGCTGCATGGCTGATGGTTGCCATTGCAACTTCCGCATGTGCTTGATTGAAGCAATGAGATTTCCTGTCCCTTGTTGATTCTATTGAAGAGGATTAGCCTCAATAAATGAATGTATTTCGCCGAGGGGACAGGCGATGGATCGCACCAGTCATGCTGGGTTTTCTGCTCGGCATGCTGCTGCTATGCCAGTTGGCTCAAGCCGGAAGCGTGCCTGGTATTGAACGCCTGCATTTCCGCACGTTCGGCACTGCTCAGGGTCTGTCCCAAGCGACTTCGCGGACGATTGCCCAGGATCGGAGCGGATTTATCTGGATCGGCACTCAGGATGGTTTGAGCCGATTCGACGGCTACGAGTTTCGAGTCTACAAAGCGGATCGCGACGATCCCTGGTCGCTCTCGCAAAATCACGTCTGGGCGCTGGCGGCGGACCCTGATGGCGGCCTATGGGTCGGAACCCAGGCAGGAGGGCTCAATCGCTACGATCCACGACTGGATCGATTCGTGAGCTATCGATCCGAATCGGGCAAGGCCCATGCCCTTGCGAGCAATCATGTCACCGCCCTGATGATTGATCGGGAGCAACGACTTTGGATCGCCAATTCAGCCGGACACATGCAGTGGTTCGACCGATCGGCCAATCAATTGAACGATCTTCCATCCGGTCCGAACTCGAATTTGCGCATGGTGCGAACGATGCTGCAATCGAGCGATGGACGGGTCTGGCTGGGTGCCCGGGATGGCTTGTATCAAGTTCAGTCAACGGGTACCGGGCTGCACGAAATCCGCGATCAAGGCGGAAGTTCGCTGGATGTCTATGCGTTGGCGCAAGCACCCAATGGGGACATGTGGGTTGGCGTCGCCGAAAACGGACTCTATCGTTTCGACAAGGATGGGAATCCGCTGAAGCACTATGCTGAGGCGGCGACAGCGGTCGACCCCGGTTTGCCCGATGGCGCCATTCGTGCGCTGCTCTGCGACAGCGACGGCGGCCTCTGGATTGCCGGCAACCGCAATGGCCTTGCATGGCTCGATACAAAAAATGATGTTTTCATCCGCTATCCACATGATCCCTCGCGGGGTCAAACCGTTGCTGCAAATCGCCTTTTCTCTCTGTTTCGCGGCCGCAGCGGTGCCTTGTTTGTCGGTTCATGGGCCAACGGCTTTTCTGTCCACGATCCGAGAACCGAGGCTTTCACCTCGGTTGAAAGTGTGGCCGGTGATCCGCGCACATTGCCTTCCCGGCAAGCACTCTCGGTCTGGGGAGACAGCGACGGCACTCTTTGGACCGGGGTTCTTGAGGGCGGCGGTCTGGTTCATCTGGACATGAGCAAGGGCGTCATCGCGCGCTATCGGCATGATCCGCAAAAGCTCGATTCACTGTCTCATGACTTTGTGCAATTTATCACGCGGACGCGCGACGGTAGTCTGTGGGTGGCAACCATGGGCGGCGGGCTCAACCGCATGCGCGAGCAGGGCAGCTTCGAGCATTTCAAGCATGACCCCGCAGATCCGAAAAGTATCGCCGAAGACTCGATTCTCTATATCTACGAGGATCTTGGCGGAACTCTGTGGGTTGGAACCTTGAACCAAGGACTCGATGAGCGCTGCAAGACGTGTCAGGGATTCATCCACCATCCTCACTATTCGGATCGGATCGATGATCCGGCCAGCATTGGCGGCGAGGCTGTGGGCAGCATAGTCGAGACCGCATCGGGAGACCTTTGGTTGGCTCTGCGCTCGGGAGGTCTGGATCGATACGATCGGACCAGCCGACGCTTTGAGCACTTCCATGCGGATCGGAGCAATCCGGCCTCTGTGGGCAGTGATGCCATTTCCACGCTGTCTGTGGATTCTCGCGGTGAGCTGTGGATCGGTACCCAAGGCGGTGGCATCAGTCATTTGTTGCCGGGAAGTGAACGTCAGCCGAAATTCGAGACCTTCGACTCGAAGCAAGGTCTTGCAGCGGATGCAATCGGTTCGATATTCGAGGACGGCAAAAACAAATTATGGATCAGTACAACCTCGGGTATCAGCCGTTTCGATCCCGCAACGAAGAGCTTCGTTAATTTCGGCGCACACGACGGCACCCTGTCGACCGGTTACTGGATCAATGGCTCGACCCGACTTCCAGGTGGCCTGATCGTATTCAGCGGGCTTGATGGAATCACGGTCTTCGATCCTCTGAAAATTGAGCTCTCACCGCCGCCACAACCCATTGCAACTCGATTGCTATTGCAGAACGTTCCGGTGAATCTGCGCTGGCGTGATCCACAGTCACCTCTGGATATCAGCTTGTGGGAGGGCGGCAAGGTCTCTCTTGAAAACAATCAGGATAATATTACATTTGAATTCGCGGCCTTTGATTTCTCCGATCCCGAATCGATTCGCTACAGCTATCGGCTTGAAGGTCATGACACGCAGTGGATTGAAACTGCCGCGAGTCGACGCTTTGCCACGTATACCGATCTCGCATCCGGAAGCTATCAATTGCGATTGCGCGCACGTCGTGAGGGTGATGGCTGGAGGAACGATGAGTTCACCGTTGATGTCCATGTTGCGCCATCGCCTTGGGCTTCGGCTCCCGCGTTTGCCGGGTATTTTGCCACAGCGATACTACTGGCCTGGTTGACTGGCCTCATTGCCAGATCGAGCTTGCGCCGACGCACCCTTGTGCAGGAGGCCATCCGGCAAAGCGAAGAGCGTCTCAAGATGGCTCTGTGGGGAAGTGGCAGCGAGCTTTGGGATCTTGACATGCGGACCCGGCAGATGGTCAGGGAAAACAAGCTTCAGCATCTCGCTGTGAACGTCGAAACGGAAGGCAAGACGATCGATGCTTACGTTCCCTATATTCATCCGGACGATCTGACTGGCTTCAACGCCGCGCTTGTTTCCCATTTCAAGGGCGAGAGGGCGACGTTTGAAGCGAGCTATCGTGCGATGGATCTGCAGCGCGATTGGGTCTGGGTAATGACGCGCGGCAGGCTCGTGGAGCGCGATGCCCACGGTCATGGATTGCGCATGGCCGGTACGACGCACGACATCAGCGCATTGAAAAATGCCGAAGAAGCATTGCGCAGGCTCAACGAAGAGCTTGAAAATCGTGTCGAAAAGCGCACGGCCGATCTCAAGTTTGCGAATTCCGAACTTCGCGACACCCTCGATCGACTCACGCTGACCCAGAGGCAATTGCTCGAAGCCGAGAAGTTGGCATCGCTTGGAGGGCTGGTTGCCGGTATCGCGCACGAGATCAATACGCCGATTGGTGTCAGCGTGACGGCTGCATCTCATCTCAGCGAGGAAGCGGAAAGAATTTCAAAAATAATACAAAGTGGTAAGCTTACAAAATCGGAACTCGAAAGATTCGAGCGGGCAGCGGTTGAGGGATCGCAACTGATCTTGCGCAATTTGCAGCGCGCGGATCGGCTGATTCGGAGTTTCAAGCAAGTCGCTGTTGACCAATCGACCGAGGATCGCCGCGTGGTCGATCTTGGTGCCTGTATCAATGAGATCCTGACGACCCTCGGGCCATCGCTCAAGAAGACGCCGCATCGAGTCGAGGTTCGCTGCGCACAACCGGTGATTTGTGAAACAGCGCCGGGTGCGTTGTATCAAATCATCACCAATCTGGTCATGAACTCATTGATTCACGGTTTTGCAGACGGCAGGGCAGGGCTGATTGAAATTGAGATTTCTCGGGATCAAGCAGGTGTGACCATCGAATACATGGATAACGGGTTGGGTATGGATGAGATCGCATGTGCGCGAATCTTCGATCCTTTCTTTACGACTCGACGCGGAAGCGGAGGCTCCGGCTTGGGCATGCATATCGTCTACAACCTCGTGACTCAGGTTCTCGGTGGCAACATCGCTGTCGATAGTTCACCTGAATCGGGCTTTCAACTACACATCCGATTCAAATGAAGGCTTCCAGGGAAGCGCCGCATCAACGGTGATGGATTTGGGGATATTGGTCGGGTTGAGTGCTCGAGCTCCTCGCCCACCGACAACTTCAAGCGCGCTGGTCAAGTATCCGGAAGTTGCTTGCGCAGGGACGAAATCTGCTCCCAATTTTCCATCAGCAAATCGGTCAATTGCGGATCAAACTTGATGCTGCGCTGCGCGATGATAAAGTCACGAATCGCCTGATCGGACCACGGTTCCTTGTAGCAGCGGCGACTACCCAGTGCATCGAAGACGTCGGCCAGTGCGGTGATCCGTCCGGCAATCGGGATTGCGTCGGCAAGCAGACCACTCGGATAGCCGCTGCCGTCAAAATTTTCATGGTGGGTCAGGGCGATTTCACCCGCCAACCGGAATACCTGACGGCGCGAACCGGAAAGCAGTTTCGCTCCGAGTTCAGCGTGGGTCCGCATGATGATGGTTTCTTCCGGCGTATGCGCGCCGGGCTTGTTCAGGACCGCGTCGGGGATACCGATCTTGCCAATGTCATGCAGAGGCGCGGCGTAGTTGAGCATTTCGCAGGTGGCTTCATCGAGTCCGTACAGCTTGCCGAGCATCGCCGCAATGATGCCGACGCGACGGACGTGATTGGCCGTTTCGCGTGAGCGCGATTCGGCCGCTCCAGCCAACAGATAGACCATGTCGAGCTGACTGTCGAAAAGCTCCTGGTTGAGATGGAGATTTTCATAGGCGATCGCGACGTTGCTGCAGAACACCCGCATCAAGCTATGGCCGGTTTCATCCAATTGATGCGATTCGCCGACATACAGCAGGGACTCCGTTGCATCGCTGTCGGAAAAATGCAGCACATAATGGTCATCGGAAAATACGTGCTGTTTCTTGCTGAAAGCCTGGCGAAGTGATTGGACGACATGCAAGGGCAATTTTTCTTCGGCATTGCCCGCAACGTAACGCAGGTATTCGCCGCTTGCTGCGGTAACCTCGAAGTGTTCGGGCAGCTCGCCATTCGGGTGTGCAATCCTGCAGCACAACGCGCCGCCTTCTACACCGATCAGTTCAGTGAGTTTTTCCAGAACCACGGACGCGAAGTGCTGTGGCTGGTGATGCGAGAAAACTTCAGACGATGCGCGGATGACGACTTCGAGGCCACGACGACTCGATTCGATCGTGCGCATGTCACGATAGGCGCGCAGAGCCGAGTAAAGCGTTGTTGACAGTTTTTGCGCCGTGAGCTCGGTCTTTTCCTTGTAGTCGTTGATATCGTACGCAGCGACGACTTCGTGTTCCGGGGCTTGGCCTGGCTGACCGGTACGCAAGACGATGCGGACAAACTGGTTGCCAAGTTGCTCGCGAATCGTCTTTACCAAGGCGAGGCCAGCCTGCTCGGTTTCCATCACTACGTCGAGAAAGATCACCGCCGTATCCGTGTGCTCGCGCAACTGGGATTCGGCCTCAATACTTGAATAGGCGCTCAGAAGTTGCAGGGGACGACCGGCAAAACGAAAGTTGCCGAGGACAAGTCGGGTGACTTGATGAACTTCAGGCTCATCGTCGACGATAAGGATCTTCCACGGGGAAAGTTCACCCGTTGATTCCTGCGAGTACTCAAGGCTGTCGTCTATCAGCCCCATGGCATTCCCCCGTGGCTGTCCCGTTCAGTCTAACCCAGATTAAAGGAAGTTTGACTGTAAACAATCAGGGGCAATGGGGCGACGACAGGAGCCCGCCGATGGTTCGTAGGCTTTGCCTTTGCCTAGCTCAAAAACTTCGCTGCCAGAGGCTCAACTCTTGCCGTGAAAGAGCTCGCGTCCGATCAGCATGCGCCTGATTTCATTGGTGCCTGCGCCGATCTCATAGAGTTTGGCATCACGCAGAAGGCGACCCGCAGGATATTCATTGATATAGCCATTGCCGCCGAGTGCCTGAATCGCTTCAAGGGTGACTTGCACAGCCGTCTGCGAAGCATGCATCAGGCAGGAAGCCGGATCGATTCGCGATTTGACGCCGCGATCGAAATCCTGCGCCACCATGTAGGCATAGGCGCGCGATGATTGCAGGCCCGTGTACATATCGGCGATCTTGGCTTGCATGATGCCGAACGTGCCGATTGGCGCATTGAATTGCTTGCGCTCGCGAACGTAAGGAACAACCAGATCGAGTGCCGCCTGCATCAATCCGATCGGTCCGCCCGAAAGCACGAGACGCTCGGTATCGAGCCCGCTCATCAGCACGCGCACGCCTTCGTTGACCTGACCCACGACGTTTTCCGCCGGAATTTCGCAATCCTCGAAGACCAACTCGCAGGTATTCGAACCACGCATGCCGAGCTTGTCGAGCTTCTGCGCCGTCGAAAAACCTTTCATGCCTTTTTCGACAATGAACGCGGTCATGCAGCGCGAGCCCGCCGGTTTCGGTGCGGTGCGCATATAGACCAGGAGCACGTCTGCATCCGGTCCATTGGTGATCCACATCTTCGAGCCATTGGCGACCCAGACATCGCCTTTTTTTTCTGCTTTGCAGGTCATCGAACCGACCACGTCCGAACCCGCGCCCGGCTCGCTCATGGCCAAGGCACCCACCCATTCTCCACTGCACAGCTTCGGCAAGTACTTGCGGCGTTGTTCGTCGTTCGCGTTGTTGCTCAGGTTCTGCACGCAAAGGTTCGAATGCGCGCCATACGAAAGCCCGACCGATCCCGATGCACGGGAAATTTCTTCCATCGCCACCACATGGGCCAGATAACCCATCTGCGAACCACCGAACTGCTCGGGTGCGGTGATCCCGAGCAATCCCATGTCACCCAATTTGCGCCACAGATCTGCCGGGAACTCATTCTCCCGATCGATCAGGTCGGCACGCGGCGCTATCTCCTTCTCAGCAAATGCCTGCACGGTTTCGCGCAGGGCATCGAGATCTTCACTGAGCTGGAATGGGCGCATGTTGGGTGATCCTGGTGTGATGGAAAATCGCGATCAGTTGCCGCGGCGGCCCTGGAAACTCGGCGCGGTGACGCCGAGATGCGGCAGACGCAGCTTGCCAATCGTTGAAATGCGTTCTTCGGCGAGGCGATCCGCTGCCAGATAGGTCGGAATCTTGTCGCGCTTGGCGATTTCGAAGATGCGGCTGACGTTGTGGTAGATGGTGCGCATCATGCGCATCGCCCGCTCGCGGTTGTAACCATCAATTTCGAGCGAGATATTCATTACGCCGCCGGCATTGACCGCATAGTCGGGCGCATAAAAGAGTCCACGCCGCGAAACTTCATCGCCGATTTCGTTGCTCGCCAACTGGTTGTTGGCCGCGCCGCAGATGACCTTGCACTTGAGGCGTTCGAGAGTTGCCTCGTTGACCGTGCCGCCGAGTGCGCACGGGCTGTAGACATCCGCATCGGTGTCGTAGATTTCATCGAGTCCAACGGCCGTGCAGCCGAAATCATCCACCGCACGCTGGACGAGATCCTTGTTGATGTCGGTCACGTAGACCTTGGCATCCTGCTCGCGCAGCAGCTTGATGAACTCCATGCCGACATGGCCGGCACCCTGGACCGCGTAGCTGTATTTGCCGACATCCTCATTGCCATAGCAGGCGCTCAGCGACGCGAGCAGACCCTGCATGGTGCCAAACGCGGTGAACGGCGAGGGATCGCCCGAACCGCCGTGGACCTGGTGCACGCCGGTGACGAATGAGGTTTCGCGAAAGACCCATTCCATGTCGTTGACATCGATGCCGACGTCTTCGGCGGTGATATAGCGTCCGTTGAGTGAGTTGACGAATCGACCGAACGCGCGGAACAAGGCTTCGGATTTGTCCTTGGCCGGATCACCAATGATGACCGCCTTGCCGCCACCGAGATTGAGACCGGCGACGGCGTTCTTGTAAGTCATGCCGCGTGACAAGCGCAACACGTCGTTGACTGCTTCCTGCTCGCTCTTGTACGGCCACATGCGCAAACCACCCAGTGATGGCCCAAGCACGGTGTTGTGAATCGCGATGATGGCTTTGAGGCCGGCATCCTTGTTGTGGCAGAACACCACTTCTTCATGGCCGGTCTTGTCAATCGTTTCAAAAATCATGACGTGCTCCGCAAGCGATGCAGCGCGGGTCTGCCAGTCCAACATCGAAACGGATGTGGGAACTGACGTGAAGTCCCGGCGTCGGTAGGTTGATGGGTAGGGTTTTCGGCCGCTTGTTGCTGCTGGGGAAGGGTCGGCAGGCACGTAGTCTAGCCGTGCCGTCGTGCCGCCACAAACGGAGCTCGCTCGGTAACGATGTTTATCGAGTCGGACGACCGTTCAGACTTGCAACCCGGGCTTGATTTCACGCAGCATCGCGGGTCGACAATCCTGGAGGTGTTCCGATGATCCGAATCTCGCGCCATTTCGCAGCTATTGCCCTTGCGCTCACTTGCTGCGTGATTTCCACGTCTGCCTGCGCCGATGGCAGTGTTCGCGATACCTTGTTCAACGCCCATCAGAAAATGCTCAGTGCACGCTACGTGGCGGATACGGTTTCCACCGATGCGAAAGGTAACGAAACGACGTCCAAGGTCGAATTCGACACGATAAACCGCTTCCGCGCGACGACGCCTCAAACCTCATTTGTCGTACTGCCCGAGGGGACCTGGATGCGCAGCGGCAAAGGCGAGTGGATGCAGCCGCCGATCGACATGAGCGCGATGATCAAGCGTCTCGTCCCTGCAGCGCTCGACGATGTCCGCGCAGGTACGAGCAACATCAAGGACGAAGGCAGCCAATCGATAGGCGGGCAGGAAACACGCGCCATCAGCTATGACGTCAACACCAGGATCATGAATTTCAGCGTGTCATCGCATAACACGGTCTACATCGATGCTTCCGGGCACATCGTACGCAGCGAAAGCGACAGCACCGCAATGGGCCGAACCTCGCATTCGGTGCAGACGATCCGCTACGACGACTCGGTGAGGATCACGGCGCCCAACTGAGCGACACGAAAACTTTGACGCCGTTAGCGTCTCAGCCGCGGTCAAGCGTGCAGCGCGTGAGCAAGCCGCGAGCGAGCATCGTGTACTCGCCGCGGCGCAACAACAGTCGCCACTGGCTGCCACCGACCTGACGCCACAACACGGCTGCGCGAATGGCAGCGAGCAACAGCGAGCGGATCTGTTCGACCCGTTTCGGGTCGGACAATTGAACGGGATTGCCATGCACGACGATACGTGGGCGCAACCGAGAGAGATTTTCGCTATAGAGTTCAGCCAGGCGCGTCTGCACGGTTGAATGTGCTACGCCGAGATGATCGACCTGGCGCTGGATCGATTCGATGCCTTCGCCGATCTTTCGTCTCATTTGTGGGCGTGCGGCGAGCTTGCGCTCAAGCCGCAAAACTCCAACAACCAAACGCCATATCGCAAGGTGCCGATCCTTGCTGTCCAGATTGGTGATCAATTGTTCCATGCCGAAGCGCACGCCTGGCAGGCCGCCGAAGGCGTCGGCTGCGCTGTCACTGTCGATGCGGAACAAGCTTGCCAGGCTCGATTCAACGGCGGCGCTGTCGAAGCGGCCCTCGTTGGCAATCGAATGCACATTGGCGCAAGCCTGGAACACCCCGGCCAAGGCGATGACGCGGGATTCACGCATGCAGCTTCTCCATTGACGCGGATGCGTCCGTTGCCAGCCAGCCACCGAATGGCGCGTCGCTGCGCTCGATGATCCCGCCACCGAGGCAGGTCTCGCCATCGTAGAACACGATGGACTGTCCTGGGGAGACCGCGCGTTGGGCTTGATCAAATGCTACGTGACAATCGTGGCCATCGATCGTCACCTGGCATGCTTGATCGGTCTGCCGGTAGCGGATCTTCGCTGTACAGCGAAATTCTCGGTCAGGCGCATGACCCGCGACCCAATGCAGATCGCTGGCCATCAGCTGCGTTGAATGCAGCCATTCGTTCGCATTGCCCTGCACAGCGAAGAGAAGGTTGCGCGGAACATCCTTGCCGACGACATACCAAGGCTCACCGCTGGAGTCGCGGCGACCGCCAATGCCGAGACCGCCACGCTGGCCGACCGTGTAGTACCAAGCGCCCTGATGCTCGCCGATGCGGGTTCCATCCGGGGTCTGAATTTCGCCGACTTGCGCTGGAATATAGCGGCCAAGGAATTCGCGGATGTCCCGTTCACCGATAAAGCAGATACCGGTCGAATCCTTTTTCGCATGCGTCGGCAATTCGGCCTCTCGGGCCATGCGGCGTACTTCGGGTTTGGGCAGCTCGCCCACCGGGAACACCGTTGCGGCCAGCTGCTCCTGCCCCAGCGTGTAAAGGAAATAGCTTTGATCCTTGTTGTCGTCGACACCACGCAGCAACTGCCACTGGCCATCGCGGCACTGGTTGCGCGCGTAGTGACCGGTCGCGATGCGCTTGGCGCCGAGTTCGCGGGCATGTTCAAGGAAGGTCTTGAACTTGATTTCGCGATTGCACAGAACATCCGGGTTGGGCGTGCGCCCGACACGATATTCGGCGAGGAAGTGCTCGAACACCTGATCCCAGTACTCCCGGGCAAAGTTGCGCGCATGAAACGGCAGGCCGAGACGCGCGCAGATGGCCACAGCGTCCTTGCGATCTTCGATCGCCCTGCATTCGCCAAAGCGTTCGTCTTCCTCCCAGTTCTGCATGAACAATCCGGCGGTCGGCTGCCCGGATTGGGCCAGCAGCAGGGCCGCGACAGAGGAGTCGACGCCCCCGGATACGCCGACGATGGTCAGTCCCGATGGCAT
>JBBQTY010000077.1:0-17139 GCA_038234445.1 Lysobacterales bacterium | reverse complement strand
GACGACTTCCATTTCCGGCAGCACGGAATAGAAATCGTAGTTCTTGCGCTTGTCCTTGGCCTCGACGATCGGCGCATCGGTTTCGCGCGGCGCGACGGCTTCCGGGTTCGGCTGTGGCCCGGTTTTCTTGCGCAACATGGGAGCCCAGTCGCTGCCGAGGAAGACGAGGGCGACGACGAGTCCGAGCAGGACCCCGACACCGAGCCATATCCAGGCCGGAACTGCCGGGCGTGAGCCGCCGCGCGTAGCCTGTTTGCGTGAACGTGCAGCCATTACCTGAATCTCCTGAGGGGGTGTTGGCACGACGAATCCCGCGTCATGCCGCCGTGGGGTTGCGACATCGTCACATGCTTTCGGGTGCGGATACACCGAGCAGATCGAGGCCGTTGGCGAGGACGACACGCGCCGCATCAGCCAGCGCGATACGCGCATCGCGCATCACGCCATCATCGACGATGAACTGGTGCGCGTTGTAGTAGGCGTGGAATGCCGCCGCGACTTCGCGCAGATATTGCGCGACGAGTTGAGGATCGAGATTGAGCGCTGCGGCTTCAACCACTTCCGGAAAGCGCGACAGCTCGCTCATCAGCGCGCGCTCGTGCTCGCTGTCGAGGCGATGCAGTGCGTCGAGTCCGGCTTTGGTATCCGTGCTGATGCCGCGCTCGGCGAGCTGACGATGCACGCTGCAGACGCGGGCGTGAGCGTACTGGATGTAGTAGACCGGATTGTCATTGGTCTGCGCGCGAGCCAGATCGATGTCGAAGATCAATTGCGAATCGGTCTTGCGCGCGACGAGGAAATAACGCGTCGCATCGCGGCCGACCTCGTCAATCAAATCACGCAGGGTGACGTAGCTGCCTGCGCGTTTGGAAAGTTTGACTTCCTCGTCGCCGCGCATCACCGTGACCATCTGGTGCAGCACATATTCAGGCCAGCCTTTCGGAATGCCGACATTCAACGCCTGCAATCCGGCGCGCACGCGATTGACGGTCGAATGGTGGTCGGCACCTTGCTCATTGATCACACGCTCGAACCCGCGTTGCCATTTACCTTCGTGGTACGCCACATCAGGAACGAAATAGGTATATCCGCCCTCCGATTTGCGCATGACGCGATCCTTGTCATCGCCGAAATCGGTGGTCTTGAGCCACAGCGCGCCGTCCTTCTCGTAGGTCTGACCAGCGGCGATCAACTCCTTGACCGTGTGCTCGACCTTACCCTCGCTGTATAGGGAGGATTCGAGAAAATAGACGTCGAACGTAACTCCGAACGCGCGCAAGTCGAGATCCTGCTCGCGGCGCAGCCAGGCCACGGCGAAGCGGCGGATCGAATCGAGATCATCGGCATCACCGCTGGCGCGAACATCCTGACCATCGGCATGCACAGTTTCGCCATTCAGAAAATCGCGTGCGACATCCATGATGTAGTCGCCGCGATACCCATCGGCCGGCCACTCGGCGTGCTCGGGAGCGATTCCCCTGCAGCGTGACTGCACCGAGAGCGCGAGGTTATCGATCTGCGCACCGGCATCGTTGTAGTAGAACTCGCGGGTTGCCGCCCAGCCATTCGCGTTGAGAACGCGAGCAAGGCTGTCGCCGACCGCGGCTCCCCGGCCATGGCCGACATGCAGCGGACCGGTCGGGTTGGCCGAGACGAATTCGATCTGCACCTTGCGGCCTTCACCGCTCACGTTGCGACCGTAGGTGCTGCCCTTTTCGATGATCGCGCCGATCTCGGCATGCATCGCCGCGGCGCCGAGGAAGAAGTTGATGAAACCGGGCCCGGCGATTTCGATCTTGTCGACGCGCGGATCGTCAATCGCGGCCACGATCGCCGTGGCGATGTCACGCGGCTTGCGTCCAGCTTGCTTGGCCAGGGTCAGCGCGACGTTGCAGGCGAAATCGCCATGATCGCGACTGCGCGTGCGCTCAACGACGAAGCTCGGCGTTACGTCGTCGGGAAGGGTTTGTTGCGCACGCAGGGTTGCGAGCGCTCCATGGATCAGCTCGCGCAGGGCGTCTTTCACGGCGGGATTCAATCGGTAGCGGGTTGGCTATTGTAGGGCGCTCGGCGGGTTTCCCAAAGTCGCGCGCATGGTTGCGCGCAACAAGCCGGTTGTGAGTGCGGATAGATCCAAGCCAGAGCCCACACCGGCCCACCGGAGCGATGAGCAGGTTCAATTCGTTGCGCCTTCGGGCTTTCCCCGAACCCTTGTGATCTGTGGATAACTCTGTGGGAAACATTTTGAGCCGGTTTCAGCTGAGTCCTCTGAAATCAAGCACTTGGCTGAGCCTCGATTGGCTTTTATAGCGCAAGTCATTGTTTTTAAAAGGGTAGCGATGGAAAGCGGCAAGAGTTCTGGGCGAGTTCCCGGCGGCCAAAGTCGCGCTCACGACATGTGTATAGTTTTGCGCCAGCGCGAAACCCGCAAGCCCGCGTCAGACAAGGCCCGCGACGGTTTCCGAGTACGCGTTGAGTACCTGTCGGCCGCTTTGTGGGCGCCCGCGCATGGCAATACGCGCGCGTAGTCCGAGGCTCAGCGATTTCAATCGTCCTGCATTCTCTTCCTTCGCCGCTGCAAAGGATTGCCGACCCAGTTCGGAATTGAAACGATGAAGATCGAAAAAGAAGCGATCCTGACCATCAGTCAGGAATCCAAGTACGGGTTGCGCACTATCGATGGACGCGAGATCGCGCTGACAGAGCATTTCGCGCTCAAGGCAGAGGTTTTCCGCGCTGGCAGCGAAGCGAGCGAATGGCTCGGCGACATTTGCGGTATCCAGATCCGCCGCGATCAAGGCAAGCTCATACGCGTGGACGATCGCGCTGTCGCTGCGCCAGCCGGGGCTATGTTTGTCCAGTTTTTGGGTCAGTTTGGCCGCCAGGGCGCCGCCTGATTGGACGAGTTCGGCCGCGTTGAAAGCGGCGCCGCCGGGCGGCGGGCGCGCATCGAAGGTACTGCCGCCGATGGTCAGATCCATGGCCGTATAAATGCCTGGGTCGGTGCTACGCGAAAATCCGCACGCGTCGAGCAAGCGGAAGGTTTCCTCGATGCTGGCACGCTCATTCGCGCCGACCCCGGCTTCATACATTGACGTTTCGCGCTGGCGCAGATCATGGCAAGCGGCAAACAGGTTCAGCACACACCAGTCGGCGAGATCGAGGGCCTGCACGCCGCAGGCTTCAATCAGTCTATCTGTGCGCGGCCCGAGAATGTCGAGGATATGCCCCTCGTTGTGATAAGCATGAAAATCATCACCGAGACTGCCGTGTCGAATCGCCAGGCGCACGTAGGCAATGCGAATGACCTCGGCGCTGCGCGATAGAAGGACTCGCGCGTCCTCGCGCGTCGAAAGCAATGGAGCAAGCTGTTGCTGCCTGTGTTCAAGCACGGCATTGAGCGGATCGAGCAGGTTTCCGGCGCGCTCCCGCGCAGCCAAACCATCGGTAATAGCCTGTTCGACGGCATCCGCAGGAAACGATCTTGGAAACTCGAATATCACGTGGCGCGACCACCCCAGAGTCGATCTCGTGCGCCAGTATAGTGCGCGTCCGCCTATCGGACACGTCGGTGGATATTTGTTTAGATCCAGCCACGTCGCGCGAGCGAGGTGGGGTCTCCCGAGCCGATGACGAAATGATCCAGCACGCGAATATCGACAAGGGCGAGCGCGTCGCGCAGGCGCAAGGTGATCGCGCGATCTGCGGCGCTCGGTTCGGCCACACCTGACGGATGATTATGGGCAAAAATGACCGCAGCGGCGTTGTGCGCAAGGCAATGCCGCACGACTTCGCGAGGGTGCACGCTGGCACCGTCGATGGTGCCGCGGAACAATTCCTCGAAGGCGATAACGCGATGCCGATTGTCGAGGAACAGGCAGGCAAATACCTCGTAGGGATATGCGGCGAGGCGTGATTTCAGATAGCGCGCACTGGCGGCGGGGTCGGTCAGTGCCTCGCTCTCGCGCAGTTCGGAATCGAGATAGCGACGGCCAAGTTCGAGCGCAGCCTGGACGCGACACCAAGCCACCGGCCCAAAACCGGACTTCGCTTGTGCGCATTGCAGCAGCGGCTTCAAACCGCCCGCGCGGATCAGCAGATCGCGGCCCATGTCCACAGCACTGGCACCGCGTCGCCCCGAACCGATGAAGACAGCCAATAGTTCGGCATCGGAGAGTGCGTTGCTGCCGCGACTGCGCAGCTTTTCGCGGGGTTGCTCGCCATCGGGCCAGTCGCGAATACTCATCGATTTCGGGGCTGCCTACTTTGGAATACCCAGAATAGGCATCGATATGCCATAACGGCAGCGGCTTGCGCCGCGATTTTGGGTAAGCTTGGCGCTCCTTGTGCTGTCAGAAATTTCCTACATGAGTGACGCACCGTTAGATCATGTCCGCGTATTGCTCGGTGTAGGCGGTGGAATCGCTGCCTACAAGGCGGCTGAGCTCGTGCGCCGCTTGCGCGATGCCGGGGCCGAAGTGCGCGTCGTCATGACCGAGAACGCAACGCGCTTTGTCGGTGCACTGACCTTTCAGGCGTTATCGGGAAACCCCGTGCGCACGAGTCTCTGGGACGAATCGGCCGAAGCCGCGATGAGCCATATCGAGCTGGCACGCTGGGCTGACGAGGTAGTCATCGCCCCGGCTACAGCCGATCTGGTTGCGCGCTTGGCGCATGGACGTGGCGATGATCTGCTGACCACACTCGTGCTCGCCACATCGGCGGCGCTGTCGGTGGTTCCCGCGATGAACCAGCAGATGTGGGCACACCCGGCCACGCAAGCGAATATCGAGACCCTGCGTCAGCGCAGGGTACGCATCTTCGGTCCGGCAGCCGGAAGTCAGGCTTGCGGCGAGACCGGCGAAGGGCGTTTGCTTGAAGCTGCGCAAATCGTCGCCGCGCTGACGGCTGCGCGCGGTCCGCGTGTGCTTGACGGTGTGCGTGTTCTTGTCAGTGCCGGGCCGACGTTCGAGGATATCGACCCTGTCCGATTCATCGGCAATCGCAGTTCCGGAAAAATGGGCTTCGCGGTTGCGGCCGCGGCGGTTCGCGCAGGCGCCGAGGTGCAGTTGATTGCCGGTCCGGTTGCCTTGCACACCCCGATCGGCGTGAAACGATGTGACGTGCGCAGCGCCAGGCAAATGCGCGATGCGGTCATGGCGGCCGTCGGAAGCTGCGAGATCTTCATTTCGGCGGCAGCAGTCGGTGACTACCGTCCTGAATCCATCGCCCCTGCGAAACTGAAGAAGTCGGGTCAGCCGCTGGCCCTGGAGCTGGTGCAGAATCCCGACATTATCGCGGAAGTTGCCGAGCTGCCAAGGCGGCCGTTTCTGGTAGGTTTCGCCGCCGAAACCCATGATCTCGAGCACTATGCGCGTGGAAAACTCGAACGCAAAAGACTCGATATGATTGCCGCCAATCAGGTTGGTGCGGATCAGGGGTTTGAGTGCGGCGAGAACGCACTCTTGCTGCTCTGGCCGGGCGGCCGAGAGCAACTCGCGCTTGCCGACAAATCCGTTTTGGCGCAATCCCTGATCGAGCGCATCGGCGATCGTTTCCGCATCGACCGCTCAACGACGTCGGGTGACCCATGAGCATTCCGGTCGAGCTGAAAATTCTCGATCCGCGTCTGGGCCACGAATATCCGTTGCCCGACTACGCTACAGCGGCATCCGCCGGCATGGACCTGCGCGCGATGATCGATGCGCCGATGCAGCTTGCCTCCTCAGGATCTGTGCTGATCCCCAGCGGAGTAGCCATCCATATCGGCGACCCGGACATGTGTGCGATCGTGTTGCCGCGCTCGGGACTGGGTCACAAACACGGCATCGTGCTTGGTAATGGGGTTGGCCTGATTGATGCCGACTATCAGGGCCCGCTGTTGATTTCCTGTCTCAACCGATCGAGCGAGACATTCACCATCGCACCGGGGGAGCGCATCGCGCAACTTGTTTTCATGCCGATTGCGCGGGCAAGGTTTCGTATTGTTGATACATTCGATCCGTCGGCGAGGGGAACAGGCGGATTTGGCAGCTCGGGGCGGCACTAACGGGAAATTTGCGAAATAGCGCAGTCGACATGCTGCGCTCTTGGGCCGGCCTTGCTAGGCTGTCAGGTCGGTTGGACGTCGTTGCGAATCAAGGGCAAAACTCATGGCAGGGGAAAATCAACCGGCACCCACAACCAAGGCGCAGAAATCCAGCCTTGCCGTTGCGCTTGGCGGGATCATGCCGAGATTGAAAATTCTGTTGCCACTGGCCTTGGCAACGGTGCTGATGTTGTTCGGTTTCTTTCTGCTCTGGCAGACATCGCTCGCCTACAGTGAAAGCGGCAATTTCGATGCCGCCGAGCAGGCGCGTGATCGTAGCGTCGAAGCAATCGCTGCTCAGATCAAAGAGCTCGATGAAAAGGCGATCAGTCTGGTGCAGTCGGACGCCGTATTAAGCGCGCTGGGTATTGCCGATGAAGCCGGACTGGCTCAAGCGGCTGCGGCGACACGCGCAGCTTGGCCCGAGCTGGTCGACGCGCAGTTTTATGGTGCCGATTTGCGCGAGGTTCGCAAGGACGATCTGAAAACGTTTGGCTATTCACGCGCCCAGATGTTGATGCAAGCCCAAGTCGAGCACAAACCCGCGCCAGTGCAGGTGCGTGGTGCCGAGGGTACTCTTCAACAATTGGTTCTGGCGCTTCCCGTTGATTCAGCGGGCGAGACGCGCGCTTTTGCTTATCTGGCCCTGCCGTCATCGCTTATCGTCGATACGATGAAGTCGCTCAACAAGAGCAGTACCCGCATCGATTTGCGCCAAGGCGATGGACGTGGAGACACGCTGGTTGCCAGCTCAGGTTCGTCGAGCGGCAGTTCGACCAGTGATCTCGGGGTGGCGATTGCCGGTTCGCAATTGCGCATCGGCGTGTCCGACCCTGAAACCCGCATCCTTTTGACGCGTAACCTATGGATCCTGATTCCTGCGACCCTGGCCTGTCTGATCGGCGGATTTTTCGCCCTGTGGTTGCGCCAAGTCGGCATGCAGGGCGTTGCCGACAAGTTCCGCTCGGGCAAGCATTCCGAAGCTGACCAGTCTACTTTCGCCGAAGTCCTCGAACGCGAAGCCGCCCTCGACAAGGTGGCGGAAAAGTCGCCGCGAACCGGGCTGGCAAATGCTGCGGTCAAGCCCAAGCCCACGCAGAAAGCCGTCAACGTCAATCGAAGTATTTTCCGCGCCTACGACATCCGCGGCGTGCTCGGCGAGACCTTGAACGATGATGTTGCTCGGCAAATCGGTCACGCCATCGGCAGTGAGGCGCAAGATCGCGGCTTGCGTGAGATTGTGGTCGGTCGTGATGGACGGTTGTCGGGTCCGGACCTTTCGGCCGCTCTGATCGAGGGGCTGCGCGCGGCGGGTTGTGATGTCATCGACATCGGCCTCGCGCCAACGCCGCTGACCTATTACGGCGCGTTCCACTTGCAAACCGGTTCCTGCGTCTCGGTGACCGGCAGCCACAACCCGCCGAACTACAATGGCTTCAAGATCGTTCTCGGAGGCGAGACCTTGGCCGAGACGGCGATTCAGGATCTCTACGCGCGCATCGCCGAGAATCGAATGACCAGCGGCGCTGGCGGCCTGCAGGTCATGGATCTCGGCGGCGATTATGTGGCGCGAATTTGCGATGACATCCAGATTGAAAAGAAGCTAAAGGTGGTTATCGACTGTGGCAACGGAGTCGCCGGCGGATTGGCTCCGGCCGTTCTCGAAGGTATTGGCTGCGAAGTTCACGAACTCTATTGCGACGTCGACGGGACCTTCCCGAACCATCATCCCGATCCGTCCGATCTCGAAAACTTGCATGACCTGATCATGTCGGTCAAGCAGACCGGCGCTGACATTGGACTGGCCTTCGACGGCGATGGTGACCGCCTCGGCGTTGTCACCCGAAGCGGAGAAGTGGTCTACCCGGATCGCTTGTTGATGCTGTTTGCCATCGACGTGTTGAGCCGCAATCCCGGCGCGGCGATCATCTACGACGTCAAATGCACCGGACATCTGCAGCCGCTGATCCTGCAGCACGGCGGCAGTCCGATCATGTGGCGCACGGGGCATTCACTGATCAAGGCAAAAATGCGCGAAACCGGTGCGCAGTTGGCCGGTGAAATGAGCGGCCACTTCTTCTTTTCGGAACGCTGGTACGGCTTCGACGATGCCATCTATGCGGCCGCACGACTACTCGAAATTCTTGCCAGCGATCTGGATGATCGCACTCCGGAACAGATTTTCGCCGCCTTGCCGAAGGGCGTATCGACGCCCGAACTCAAGATCGAGATGCGCGAAGGCGATCACTACAAGTTCATCGAGGCATTCAAATCGAAAGCGACATTCGAAGGCGCGCGCCTGACGACTATCGACGGTATCCGCGCCGACTGGCCGGATGGCTGGGGACTGGTGCGCGCTTCGAACACAACGCCGGTTCTCGTGCTGCGCTTTGACGCCGACAATGAAACTGCTCTGAAGCGTGTCCAGGCGGTATTCCGTGAGCAACTGAAAGCGGTGAATCCGGAGTTGCCCTTGCCGTTCTGATCGCGATGAAGGATCGAAGCTCAGCTCACGAGTTGATCAAGCGTCAAGGAATTTAGAGTCGCCTATGCGTGACACATCGCTTTCCGAGAGACTGCCAAGGCAATCACTTGGCAGATTCAATCACTCACTCAATGCTGTTTGTAGCGCTCGCGCAATGCACGGTAGTGCTCAAGCTCGGCGCTGAAACCTTGCGTCGTCTTTTCCTTCTCTGTTTCCTGGCGACTCAGTTGCTTGTGCTGCGCGTCTATCTTTGAGCGGATATCGGCAATTTGCGCCGCGAGTTTGGCGGATACCGGTTTGCCCTCGCGCTCTTGTTCGGCGGCCCGACCGAGCAGGTCGGTCAAGGTGCGTTCCAGGCTCTGCAATGCCGTCTGCAGACTCTTGACGTTCAACTCGATCATTTCGATTTGTTGCTTCTGCGAGCTCAGCAAATCGGCCTCGGTAGGATTCGCAGCCAGCAATTGCTGGTCATCGCGTGATTGCCGCTCCGCTTCCGCTTCGGCTGAGCGTGCGCTGGCCTCCTCGGCCTTGGCCGCAACGCGCTGGTCAGCCGACATCGCCGGCGCCACACGCTTGATCAGAATGCCTTGAGTATTGACCACGTCATAGCCCAGCGTATTTGCATCGGCCGGGAGACTGTCGGAGTAATGCAGGTTACCTTCCGTATCGCGCCATTTGTAGCGCACGCTTCCAGCGCTTGCCACGGAAATAGCGAGGGTCGAAGCAAGCGTGAAAAGGATCAAGCTAAATGTGGTTTTGCGCATCGGTTGGGCTCCTCAATTCGCGAGTATAGGTCAGGCGGCTGTGCGTTCGCAGAGGCGGTGCTCACACGCCGTAGCGATCGCGATACGCCAAAAGGCGGTTTTTTTCGGCGCGGAGTGCGTCATGTCCGTGGGTATAGGCGAGCAATTCGGTCAGTCCGACGATGGAAACGACGGGTATGCCGAATTCGCTGGTGATCTCCTGCGCAGCAGATTGCGATCCATTGCCCCGTTCCTGACGATCGAGTGCGATCAATACACCTGCAGGTGTGGCTCCTTCATGAATGACCAGTTGCAGGGTCTCCCTGATCGCCGTCCCGGCCGTGATCACGTCATCAATGATCAGGATGCGGCCGCTGAGCGGCGCGCCAACAAGGGAGCCTCCTTCGCCATGGCTTTTGGCTTCCTTGCGGTTGTAGGCATAAGCACAATCCTTGTCATGTCGATCCGATAGGGCCGCTGCCGTCAGGGCTGCCAGGGAAATCCCTTTGTAGGCAGGACCGAAGACAAGGTCAAAAGATATTCCCGAGCTCGCGGCGGCGGCGGCATAGCAACGACCCACCGTGCTCAAGGCGGAACCTGTATCGAACAGCCCCGCATTGAAAAAATAGGGACTGACGCGACCGGACTTCAGGGTAAATTCCCCGAAGCGAAGCACGTTTCGCGCAATCGCCAGATCGAGAAACTCGCGTTGATAGGGTTGCATGCGGAGGTTCGGGATTCGAGATTCGGGATGGGATTGTGCAAGACTCCGGTCCGCGGCGATAGCCGAAACCATCCAGGTAGCAATCCACCAAAAACAGCATCAGTTCCAATACGCTTTCAACGAATCCCGAATCCCGAATCGATGGCGTCCCGAATCCCGAATCCCGAATCCATGAGAATCATCAGTTTCAACGCCAACGGTATCCGCTCCGCCGCCAGCAAAGGTTTTTTTGACTGGCTCAAGCAGCAGAGCGCGGATGTCACCTGCATCCAGGAAACCAAAGCTCAGGAAGATCAACTCGGTGACCCGATGTTCCGGCCGGATGGACATCATTGTTTCTACAAGGATGCTTCGACCAAAAAAGGTTATAGCGGCGTCGCGATCTACGCCAAACGTGAGCCCGATGAAGTCCTCACCGAGCTGGGCTGGGCACCATTCGATGATGAAGGTCGCTACATCGAAGCACGCTTTGGCAATCTCAGCGTCGTCTCGTTCTACATTCCCTCTGGCTCATCGGGCGATCTGCGTCAGCGATTCAAGTTCGAGGTAATAGAATGGCTCAGACCCATCCTTGATAAGTGGATGCACAGCGGCAGGGATTACGTCCTTTGCGGCGATTGGAACATTGTGCGTAGCGCGCTCGACATCAAGAATTGGAAATCAAACCAGAAGAATTCAGGATGTCTGCCGCAAGAGCGGGCCTGGCTCAATGCGCAGATTGGCGTGGACGATGGCAGCGATGGCACCCCTTCGGCGGAGCCGGGCTGGATCGACACCTATCGCGCCCTGAATCCGGTTGGCCAGGACTACACGTGGTGGAGCAATCGCGGTGCAGCCCGTGCGAATAACGTCGGGTGGCGCATCGACTACCAGTTCGCTACGCCATCGCTGAAGCCCAAGCAGTGCTCCATCGCGGCAACGCCACGGTTTTCCGATCACGCTCCCTATCTCGTCGATTACGCCAAGTGACCGACGTGTCCGGGAAGAAGTCATCGGTATGGAAGGCTTTCGCGCAGCCTTCGGCATGGACTATGTTTCTATTCGGATTTTCGTCGGGTCTGCCGTTCCTGCTCGTCGCGGGCACCCTGTCTTACTGGCTCAAGCAGCACGGTGTTGTGTTGAAGGAGATCACCGTTATCGCCAGTGCTGGACTGTTGTACGCGTTCAAGCCGCTATGGGCCCCGTTGCTCGACCACTGGCAGGTGCCGGGATTCGCACGACTCGGCCGCCGCCGTGGTTGGCTGATGCTGGCGCAGTTCGGCGTCGTAGTGGGATTGATCGCGATGGCGATCGTGACGCCCGAACAGTTGGTCGCCTTCATCGCTGCCACGATTGTTGTCGCATTCTTCGGCGCGACCCAGGACATTGCCGTGGATGCATGGCGAATCGAGATCGCGCCGCCGGATCAGCAGGGCGCACTCGTCGCGACCTATTCGCTGGGATACCGCATCGCTCTGATGGTAGCCGGCGCGTTCGCGTTGATCCTGGCCGACCATGTCCCCTGGCGCCTTGTCTACCTTGTGATGGCAGCGGCGATGCTGGTGCCGATCGTCGCAAACCTGTATGCCATCGAGCCCGCCGCAACGGTGCGTCATGCGCCCACGTGGAGTGAGGCGATGCGCAATGCATTTGTCGATCCCTTCGCGGATTTCTTCCGCCGCTATGGCAAGGTGCTGGCATTGGTGACGCTGGCGTTCCTGCTTTTGTTCAAGATGCCGGAGCAAGCGACGATCGGCGGAATCATGGGGCCATTCTACCGGGACATGGGATTCAGCCAGACGCAGATCGGAGCGGTCACCAAGATCTATGGCATCTGGATCGGCATCGCCGGCGCGTTCCTTGGTGGGGCGATGGTGGTGCGCTGGGGGCCTTGGAAGCCGTTGTGCGCGATGGTCCTTTTATGCGGATGCTGCAATCTTCTTTATCTCGTGTTGCTCGCGTTTCCGGGCAATATCTGGGCTCTCACCGCGGTCATCTCGGCAGAGAACCTGACACTCGGCATGCTTGGGCCACCAACGGTGGCGTTCCTGTCGGCGCTGGTCAACCGCGAACATACGGCCACGCAATACGCGCTGTTGAGCTCTCTCGTGAACCTGCCGGGCAAGCTGCTCGGCGTATTCGCTGGCGGCATCGCGATGTCGGTGGGTTACGGCGCGTATTTCGTCATCAGCGTGCTATCGCTGGTGCCCGCAACAATCCTGCTCGTGTGGCTGTGGCCGCGCTACCGGGACATCGGCAAGGAAGGTCTCGCATAAAGTGCGCGTGGAACAAGCGTGCGGCGCACGCTGATTCTCTCGGCTGTGCACGAGGGCCCGGTTTCGCGATGAAATATGATGGCAATATTGCGACAATCCCGGCACTGCCGAACCGATGTTGCCGCTGATGGCCGAAATCCATATCCATAGTGTCGATCAGGCGACTTACGAGCGCATGCTCGCCTTGGCTCGTGAGCGAGGCTGGTCGATCAACGAGTTGGCCGTGCGCGCGCTACGCTATGCCGTTGGCCTGAGCAACGAGCATCTGACCGGACATGATCGCCAAGACATCGCGACCATGCGCGGGGTCTGGAATCAGAGTGAAAATCAGGCGTTCCACGAGGCTATGGAAGCGTTTCGCCAAGTTGATTCCGGGCCGACGTTCGAGGCGGGTAACGCGAAAAAGAAATCTGACTAGCGGATCGAACCGGCCTTAAGACGAGGGAATAGTCCGAACGGTTCGAACAAAGATAGAAGCCACCAAGACCTCGGGAGGTGGCCCTGATACTTCATTCTGGTGCGTCGGCGCTGTGCGCGGACGTTTTCCCTCCGAGCCCACCCGCAAGCGTTCGTTCGCAGGTGCAATCCACCCACGGAAGAAACATCAGGGCTGTCAATCAGGCCAGCGTCTTGCTTTCGAGGCTCAGCACTGCGCGCTGACGCTTCCTTGCAATGCTAGCGCTGACGCTCAATACCTGCCTGAGTAGATGGCACCCAGCACGCGAAATCCGCGCGCACCGGTCACGCTGGGCAAATTTCCTGGCTTGCCGACCAGTCTTCGCCACGCCAACCAGGCAAACAAGGCGGCTTCGACGAAATCCGGATCCACACCAACACTCGATGTGCTGGCCAATGAAACGGGATGAAGTTCGCTGGTCAGTGATGCCATCAAAGACGCGTTGTGCACGCCGCCGCCGCACGCAAGCACGCTCCGCACTGCCGGCCCGGATTCCTTCAAGGCATTGGCGATACTTCGCGTCGTCAGGACCAGTAGGGTCGCCTGCACGTCGACGGCGCTGAGCGCATGCTGTTTGAGCCTCGCATCCAGCCAGTCGAGATTGAAAACCTCGCGACCGGTACTCTTGGGCGGCGGAGCGCTGAAATAGGGGTCGTCCAGCAATTCGCGAAGCAAGTCAGGATTGACCGATCCTGAGCTCGCCCAGACGCCGCCGGTATCGCAAGCCGTTCCGCGATGACGCGCGCTCCAGGCATCGAGCAGACAGTTGGCTGGCCCGGTATCGAAGCCGAGGATGTCATGCTCGCCACTGAGGAGACTGAGGTTGGCTATGCCGCCCAAATTGAGCAAGGCACACGGCATCAGCGCAGAGAATGCGGCCGCATGAAAAGCGGGCGCCAAAGGAGCACCCTGACCGCCAGCCGCAACGTCACCGCGGCGAAAGTCGGCGATCGTGCAGATGCCTGTTCTTTCGGCAATCACCGAAGCATCGCCAATCTGCAACGAAAACGGATATCTACCATCGGGGCGATGCCTGACGGTCTGGCCATGTGAGCCGATCGCGCTGATTGCCGCTGGCGAGACGCCTGCTTCGGCGAGCAACTGGAGCGCGGCATCGGCGAAGCACTCGCCTACGGCGACGTCAAGGGCGCCGAATTCGTCCAGCGAAATCGACGCAGCGGCTGCCGTCAGCGCGAGCAGTCGCTGGCGAATTTCAGGCGGGTAACCAAGCGTTTTGGTCGCCACGACTTCGATCGCGGGATCAAATCGAACAAGCGCTGCATCAATACCATCCGCGCTCGTACCCGAGATCAATCCAAGGAACAGCGCGGACATTCGGTCTTACTCAGTCCAGCCGCGCCAAATGCACCGATTCGACTATCTTCAAACGCGCCAGCAATACCGATGAGCCCTTGTTGAAGCGTGCCAGCTCGCTCGCAGGCAGTGGCTCTTCCTTGGGCAGCGTGACGGTCAATGGATCGCGATGCTGGCCGTTGACACGGAATTCGTAGTGCAAGTGCGGGCCTGTGGCTAGGCCAGTCATGCCGACATATCCAATGACCTGACCCTGGCTGACATGCTGTCCTACGCTCCCAGCGGCAAATCGCGACATGTGACCGTACAACGTCGTGAACTTGCCTTGGTGCTGCAAAATCACGACGTTGCCATATCCAGTCTGCTTGCCGCGGAAGACAACCTTGCCAGCTCCGGCAGCACGGATCGGGGTACCGCTCGGTGCCGCGTAGTCGACTCCGCGATGGGCGCGCATCTTGCCGAGAATCGGGTGCATGCGACCGACCGAAAAGGTGGAAGATATCCGGGTGAACTCAACCGGGGTGCGCAAGAACGCCTTGCGCAGTGGTCGGCCATCCTCGGTGTAGTAGAGAGTCTCACCTTTCGTGTCGGTGAAGCGGATCGCAGTATAACGCTTGCCCTGATTGATGAAGGTGGCTGCAATGATGTCGCCACCTCGGAGTTGCTCGCCATCGCGATAGACCTGGTCATAGATCACGCTGAAGCTGTCGCCAAGGCGCAGATCCTGGGCGAAATCGATGTCGTAGCCGAATGCATTGGCCAGACGAAGCGTCATCAAGTCGCTCATTCCTGCCTGATCACCGGCCTCGAACAACGAGCTGTTGATGACACCATGGGCCACCTCGACGCGGCGCTCAACCGCACGATCCTGGATAGTCTCGGTGACCTTGTCCGATGTGAAATGCAAGGTCACGCGCGCCGCATCACCTCGATCGAAGCGCAGCGCGCGAAGACCTCCCGAATTGTCGATGTCAAAGGCAAACTCGTCGCCAGGTCGTATACGACGCAAGGCGGTGGCATCGGACTGCGCGTCAAGTGCGCGCTGGAGATCACGCGGATCCAGACCTTGTTCGCGAAAAATATCGGAGAGTGACTGGCCCGCCTTGACCGCTGCGATCTTCCAATCCGGCTCGTTGCCGCCGTCTGCGGCCAGACTTGCGATCGATGCCGCATCGCTGGCGCTGGCGGGCAAAGGTGGCAGTGGCAGCTGCAGCGTTGTCAGCGCACTCGCGGTAATGTCGTTGCGCTTCGCGCTGGCAAAGGTCGGCATGACCACGCCGACAATAATTGTCATCAGCACGGCCGTACCACCGAGTATCCAGTGTTCCCTGCGCCAAGATACCGGAGCGACTGCAACGCTCCGCAGGAACGTCCAAGTCTGATTGCGCAGGTAAGTCTTTAAATGTTGACGGCGCGCATGCTGCCGGAGTGATGCGCGGCTGATGTCAGGATTCGCGTTTTGGGGAGGCGGATTCGTTTCGCTCACAATCGCGTTCCATTGACAGGCCGCGTACCATAACGGGGCGTTGCAACCGCCGTCAATGTCAACGGTGGCAAGGGGTTGCAAAACATTTCTCGATTAACGAACACTTAACTGATTTGTTACTTTCAGGCCGATTTCAGAGTGAACTGGGCCGATTAATCTGAACGAACAGAGGAATTCATGACCGACATTCAATTCGCACTCGATCTGATAGGCCGCGGTGCCGAGGAGGTCATAAAGCGCGAGGAATTGGAGGCGCGTCTGAAGCTGGGTCGCCCGTTGCGGATCAAGGCGGGCTTTGATCCCACGGCGCCAGATCTGCATATCGGTCATACCGTGCTGCTCAACAAGATGCGACAGTTCCAGGATCTCGGTCATCAGGTCATCTTCCTGATTGGCGACTTCACCGGGATGATCGGCGATCCGACTGGCAAGAACGTCACGCGCAAGGCGCTCACGCGCGAAGATGTCGAGGCCAATGCGGTCACTTATACCGAGCAGGTTTTCAAGGTGCTCGATCGCGAGCGCACTGAACTGCGTTTCAACATGGAATGGTTTGGAAAGATGTCCGCTGTCGATATGGCAAGGCTCGCTGGTCAGTACACGGTAGCGCGGATGCTTGAGCGCGATGATTTCGCCAAGCGCTACGCGGCCCAGCAATCCATCTCGATCCACGAATTTCTGTATCCGCTGGCCCAAGGTTACGACTCGGTGGCTCTGAAGGCTGATGTCGAGCTCGGCGGCACCGATCAAAAATTCAATCTGTTGATGGGGCGTGGCTTGCAGGAGCACTACGGCCAGGCGCCGCAAATCGTGCTGACCATGCCCTTGCTGGAAGGCATCGACGGCGTGAACAAGATGTCAAAATCGCTGGGCAACTATATCGGCATCAACGAGCCCGCCATCGACATCGTCACCAAGACGCTCAAGATCGGCGATGAATTAATGTGGCGCTGGATTGAATTGTTGAGCTTTGAAATATCCATTGCTGAGGCCGCTACACTCAAGCGCGATATTGCATCTGGTGAACTCAACCCTCGCGATCTCAAGCTGCGCCTGGCTAGAGAGCTGGCGACGCGATTCCACGACGCGGCAACCGCGGAGCAGGCCATTGCTGGCTGGAACGCAGTCGTGCGCGGCCAGGGCGACACCAGCCAACTGACGCTGAGCGACATCGTCGTTCCAGCCGAAGGGTTGCGACTGGCGGCCTTGCTGACCGCGTGTGGTCTGACGCCGAGCAACTCCGAGGCCAATCGCAAGATCAAGGAAGCTGCCGTGCGCATCGACGCCGAAGTAGTGATCGACCCACAGCTTGTGTTTGCGCCAGGCTTTGAAGGCGTACTGCAGGTAGGCAAGCGCAATTTCTCGCGAGTTCGTCTGGTCGCAAGTTAGTCGAATCGACCTTCTTCCCTGCGACATTTCGGCCACATAGAAAAAATAATCGTCATCCCCCTTTCACAAACGAAACGCCTCGGTTAGGATGCGCGCCCCGTGGCGAGAGGCTGAGCAATTGGCAGGCGTTGCGGGGTGATCGAGAGGATGTTGCGGGGCGTCAAAATAGTTACGCCGAGGTGTTGACGGTCGTAAAAT
>JBBQTY010000076.1:0-17151 GCA_038234445.1 Lysobacterales bacterium | reverse complement strand
TGATTCCAGCCAGTACCACGGCCAGGCAGAGAACGAGCCTTTCCATCAGCGTGCCAGCGGCAAGCGCACGCGCACATCAGTGAGCGCGAGCGAGGACCAATCCGCATTCGCGGAGGCGTTTTCATCACGCTCGAAAAAGCTGACGAAACCACGGCGTGAAAGCGCACCGTCGAACGGTGTTCCGTTGAGAAATTTCCCGTTGAGCGTGACACCGTTCAAGACGATTCCGTTCAAGACAATTCCGTTCAAGACAATTCCGTTCAAGACGATCCCGTTCAAGACAATTCCGTTCAAGACGATCCCGTTCAAGACGATTCCATTCCATTTGATACCGTTGAGGGTTACGCCATTCAGCGTCACGCCGTTCCACTTGATTCCGTTAAGCGAGATACCGTTGGCATAGAGACCGCTGACGCTGGCGGTGCTCGGCGGACTAATCAAGGATTGGCCAGCGGGTGCCGCACTGGTGACGACTGGAATGGCTGTCATGGCCAGCAAGGCGAGCGCGCGAAGGGAAGTGAGCATGTTTGAATCTCCAATGGACAATGCCGGTTTGGCATCATCGCTACATACGCAGTCCGATCGTCTCAGGGATCATTCGATGGCGAGTTGAGGTTGATTTCCTCGCATCGCGCTTGAATCCGCAACCGTCAAGTTCAGCTTTTCATTGTCGCTTCGTGGAAAGGAAGATCAGGACTTCGTGATCGCGTAGCGCGTCGCTTGTTTCAGATGCGCCGCATCCGGCGGATATTCGGCGTGCATCGCTTGCTGCGTATCGATGACGCGTTTGCGGTTGCTGTCGTTGTCGGCAGCGCGCTGCGCGCAACCCGCGGCGACCGCGTTGACATAGAGTCGCTGCGGATCATCGCTGCTGGCATTCTTCGCCATCAGCGCGACGGCTTCTTCCGCATCGGCGCAGGCAACGATGCCGAGTGCGAGATCAACCTCCGTGTGTTCGATCAGCGTGCGTGCGAGTCGGGTCAGCTTGGGCGACGGATGTGCGCGCAACAGAGCGACCGCTTCGTCGATATTCCTGCGCGCTTCGCTGAGGTTCAATTGTTCGCGTTGCGCTCCGGCGAGTCCGCTAAGTGTATAAGCGGTATCGGTGGTATCAGTACCCTTGCGGCGGATTTCGAGAGCCTGTCTCCACAATCGTTCGGCTTCAGCCCAGTGGCCGAGTGCGTATTCGGTCGAAGCAAGATTGTTGAGGCTGCTGCCGAGGCTGCTCGAGCCGGGTGGCTCAAGTGCTTTACGCACTTCGATTGCTTCCTTCATCGCGGCATTGGCACCAGCATAGTCGTGCGAGCGCATCAAACTGAAGGAAAGATTGTTCAGGCGGATGCCGACATAGCCATGCGTGGCGCCATACACGCGCCGTGTGATGTCGAGTGCATCCTTTCGCATTTGTGAGGCTGCAGCGGCTTCTGCGCTGGTTTCGTAAGTGTTGGCCAACGCATCAAGGGCATCGGCGAGACGAACCGGATTGGCCGCATCGGACGCGCGCAATGCCTTGACAATCGGTTCGAGCAGCGTCCGCGCCTCGGCGTGTCGATCCTGATCGTCATACGCCCAGCTCAGCGTGATCGCCGAACTCGACGTGGTGTCGTCAGCTGCGCCGCGCAATTTCAGGAACAGCGCGGTGCCGCGGGACATGTCCTCGATTGACCCTGTTATGTCGCCTTGAGACATGCGATTGATACCACGGGTCATGGCAAGATCTGCCGCAAGCTCTGACTCCGTCGCCTCGGCTGGCAGCAGGCGCGCTGCTTCCTCCAGATTCGCTGCGGCTTTCTTGAGATCCTCTTGGGAACGGGCAAGCAGGGTCAGCGCATGCACGCGTTTTTCGATCGCCGTGGGCAGGCGTGTCGTCTGCACGTTGAGTGCACGCTGGAAAAGTCCAGTTGCCGCCTTCGATTCGCCAATGCCGAGATAGGCCTCGCCCATTGCCATGAGCAAATCGAAGTGAACGCTGGCATCCTTGAATCGATAGTGCTCGGCGCGTTCGGCGCCGCTCTTGAGCAATTCCTCGGCGGTGATCTTTTCGCCCTTGGTCGCCGCCGGATCGGCGCTGCGGAAAATGTCGAGCAGGAACTGCACGGTCTGCTGGGATTTATCGCTCTCGCTGCGTGCTACATCGCGCTGGAGGCGCGCTTCGTTGGCCTGCCAGAGTGCTGCAGAGAGCCCGACGAGTAGCGCGGTGACCGCGATCAGAAGCAATGCGGCAGCCAACGCATGGCGTCGCAGAAAACGCGCTGAGCGGTAGCGCCAGCCGCCTCGGCGCGCGGAAACTGGCAGACGTTGCAAATGATTTTCGACATCGGCGGCGAATTCGGCGACGCTGGCATAGCGCTGTTCGGGTTTCTTGCGCAGCGCCTTGAGAATGATCGCATCGAGATCGCCGCGCAGTTCGCGGCGCATTTGCTGCGGCGACATTTCGCGCTGCGCGGCACGCGTGATGAGATCCTCTGCATCATCAAACGCAAGACTCGGTCGAGTCGGTTCCTGATCGAGAATGGCGCGCTCATAGGCCGCTGGCGTGGAATCCTTGACCTTGTAGGGGCGTCTTCCGGTCAGCAATTCGTAGAGCAGCAAACCGAGCGCGTAGACATCGACAGCGGTGGTTATCGACTCACCGCGAACCTGCTCGGGTGCGGCGTATTCGGGAGTGAATTCGCGTTGCAAACTGGCGTGGCTGGCATCGTGATCGACCAGCTTGGCGATGCCGAAATCGAGCAGCTTGATCTCGCCGTTTCGATTGACCATCAGGTTCGACGGTTTCAGGTCGCGATGCACGACGAGATGCGTATGCGCATGGCTGACCGCCGCGCAGACGGTCAGAAACAATTTCAGCCGCGCTTCGATGCCGAGTTGGTGCTGGTCGCAATAGCTGCGCAGGTCGGTGCCGTCGACATATTCCAGCGCGAGCCATGGAAGTGCATCGTCAGAGACACCGCCATCGATCAGGTGGGCGATGTTTGGATGATTGAGATGGGCGAGGATCTGTCGCTCGGCGCGAAAGCGCGCGATCATCTCGGATGAATCCCAGGTGGACCTGATCAGCTTGATCGCGACGCTTTGCTCAAACTCACCATCAATGCGCTCGGCGCGCCAGACCGTACCCATTCCGCCGCGGCCGATTTCCTCGATCAGACGAAAGGCGCCAACCGTGCGGCCCGCGAGCACGTGACCTTCGATACGGCTTTCGCGCTCGTGAAAATCGGCCAAGACTTCAGGTGCCTGCGAATCGATGAACGTTCGCACGATTTCCTCGCGATCGGCTCGCAACAGCGCAAGGACTTCCTCGCGCAATTCCGGATCGTTTATGCCCTGATGATCGAGCGCGGCCTCCCAGGTTTCCGCGGGCTGTTCGACGAGGGCATCAAAGAGGGCGCGTACGCGTTGCCATTTTTCGGCTTGCATGTAGGTTTCTGTGCTCGGAGTACGATGGCGGAAAGGCTGGGGATGTGGGATGAAACAGCGCGAGCTTGCCACCACGCGTCACTATCGAGCATGCCTGTGGTCGCGCATAGACATACGCAATTCGATGATCACGCGGATCAACCAACAGTGATCGCGTGATTCAGTCAACAGGACGCGCCAGCTCGCGCTGCAGGAAGGCCTTGGCCGCGCGCGTGTCGCGCTTGATTGTCGGTTCGGAGACGCCGAGCAGTTCGGCGATCTCGCTGACTTCGAGGCCAGCAAAGAAGCGCATCTCGACCACCTTGACCAGACGCTCGTCGAGTGCGGCGAGTTTGGTCAGTGCCGCATCGATCGCGATCAACTGCTCGGCTTGCGCATCGACCGGCAGCGGATGATCCGCAAGCGCATCGATGTCGACAAAAACCGCATCGCCGCCGCGCCTCTCGGCCAATCGGGAACGCGCGTAGTCAATGGCCACCTGGCGCATCGCGCAGGCGACTGTGGCATAGAAGTGCGTGCGGTTGGCGTAATCGAAACCGGCGCGCTCGAGCTTGAGATAGGCCTCGTTGACCAAGGCACGGGTATCCAGGGTGTTGCCACGCTGGTTGCGCGAGAGCTGTGCGCGGGCAATGCGCACCATGTCTTCGTAGACCAAGGCAAACAGGCGATCGCGACCGGCCGGCTCGGCGGCGTTGGAAAGTGCAGAAGTAATCGCGGGCGACAGGTCGGCCATCCGCCGGATCATAGCGGTTCGGTTGGACGTGTGCGCTGTCCGGCGCGAATGCCGGCAAATCGGTAAACTGGCGGGCGGGTCAGTCGACGCCGTTGGCAAAGATCAGGTCATTGCTCAGGCGTGCAACGGTCTGATCGAAATTTTGCGGAGCCGTGCGCAGCGAATGGCCTGCGACGATGATGCGTCCATTCTGGCTGGCTGCACGAATGCCGAGGTCGAGTTCGCCGGGCAGCACGAAGTCGATGTTGGTGCGTCCAACTGCACCAAACCCGGCGACGTCGAGCGCGCCATTGGCTTGCAGTCGCACAATGTGCATGTCCAGTGCCGGCGCGGGGGTTGGTCGCGAAGTGCCGAGCAGGACGATCTTGCCGTCGCTTTGCACGAGCATATCGCCCAGTTCCAGGCTATAGCCGGATCCAATAAAGACCTTTCCGTTGGTGCCGAAAGTTGGATCCGCGTTGTTAGCGTCAATAGGCAGGATGCGGACGACGAATTCAACTTCCTCGGCGCTGCTCGAACCGCTTTTTGCAATTCCTGCCATCAGCATCTTGCCGTCGGGGAGCAACTGGATGGCCGTTGCAGAATCGTCACGATTGAACGATGCACCTTGGTCGATGCTGTATTCGGCAAAGCCGGCTCCACTCTGATAGGTCGGATCAAACGTGCCGGTCGAGGTCAATCGCGCGAACAGCGCGGCAGTGCCGCCTTGAGTCGCGCGGTCGCCAAATTCGCCCACGGCGATGTACTTGCCGTCGGCACGTCGGGCAATTGCGTTGAAATGATTGATCTTCCCGGGTGCCGGGGTTAGTCGCACCTTGCCGTCGGAATTGGTGCCGAAAGATGCATCCAGGGTTCCATCGACGGACAGGCGCGCGAGTGCCGCGAAGTCGGTCGTCGCGGAATAACCGGCGATCCCTGCGATCAGAATCTTGCCGTTGGGCTCAATGATGAAATCCCTCGGCGAATCGGTCAGGTTTCCACCGATCGAATCGAACGCGATGTTCGTGCAGGATGATCCGATGCCCGAGAAAACCGCCGCCTGGCCCTGCTGGTTGAACCGGCACAGATGGAAATCCCGATCGGACCCACCGAATTTCTGTTCGCCAACCACAACAATGTTACCGGTGGCATCAAGACGCGCGCGTTTCGCCAGAACATTGGCCATGACCGAATAGACGGTCCCATTGGTCCCGAAGGCACCGTCGAGAATGCCATTGGCAGTCAGGTGCGTGATCGAGTAGCGCGAATCGCTACCGGGTCCGACGGCGGTGCCGACCAGAAAGATCGAACCGTCCGCGGCGACCAGGATATCCGCCAGCGTGTCTGATTGGGTGCCGCCATTGTCAAGCGCAATGACATTGCGACCGGTCGAAAAAATGCCAAAGCTCGAATCGAGCAGGCCATCGTTGGCGAGGGCAGGAGTTGCGGCAGCGAACAGCGAAAAAGCGAGAAAATGACGATGCATGACGAGGGATCTGCCGTAACGAGCGGTTGCTCCGTTGCGATCACATACGAAATTCGATCCATTCGGGGATCACGGCGTCGCGAGAACCACGCATTTCCAGATTTGTGAACGCGCTCGCGGAGCCGTGGATGGAAGATATCGTGGCTACAATGCCAGTCAGAACCTTGCCAACTCACCGCGGTGCTGCAACTATTCTTTGCGCGCAAGCGAAAAGGGCTACTCGATTTTTCCTGGAGTTTGAACCTCGACTTTGTTTGCTCCGATTCTCAACAATTGGAAGGCGCCAGTAGCTCAATCGACGACCATCTGTGAGATCGAGGGGGCTCACGCTTACCGCAGGGATTTTGTTTTTGAGTAGATTCGAGACTACGCGCTGGAGTTTGATTCTCGCGGCGGGAGGGGAGGCGGGCGAGGGCAGGCAATCGCTGGAGTCGCTCTGTCGCGCGTACCGTGCGCCGGTGCTGTCTTACCTGCGCCAATTGGTCAATCGCGATGAAGATGCCGAGGAGCTCACGCAGGCGTTTTTCGCGTACTTTCTCGAACAGCGCGTTCACGATACGGCGGATCCACAGCGCGGCCGGTTTCGCAACTATCTTCGCGGCGCTGTCCATCACTTCGTCTCGGCCCAACGTCGCGACGCGCGCGCGCTCAAGCGCGGAGGCAACCAGCACATGCTCGATGACAGTGCGCTTGAACACGTTCCGAGCACAACGCCGGATAGCGATCCCGAGGCGGAGTTTGATCGGCAATGGGCACTGACTCTGATCGCCCGCGCACTGACGCGGCTCGAAGGCGAAGCGCGCGCCGCCGGCAAAGGCGAGTGGTTCATTGCCTTGCGTGATTTCATCGTTGAGTCGCCTGACGAAGCAGACTATCAGCGGCTCGCAGAAAAGCTCGGCATCCGCCGCAATACGCTCGCGGTAGCCGTCCACCGATTGCGCCAGCGCTTGTCTGAATTGGTCGATGAGGAGATGAGCGACACTGTGGCCAGCGAGGACGACATCGCGATCGAGCAAGAGACGCTTGCCAGCGCGCTGCGTCGGTAATCGTGATCGTCAATCGGATCTTTTACACGCATGACGTTCGAAAACGTGATCGTGATTGCCCCATTTTTCCCTCCTGCATCGACCATGCACCCGCCCACCGAACCTGATCCGAGTGAATTGCGAACCTGGCTGGAGGATGCGGATCGACCGCGCCGCCTGGCCGATTGGCTGTTCCGAAAAGCAGGTGATGAGCATGATCCTCGCGCCGTAACCCTGCGGCAAACGAATGGACTCGGGCAAACGACGCTCAAGGATATCGATCTCGATCTTTCTGATCCGACGCAGCGCGCGTTCGGCGACTACGAATTGCTTGAGCGGCTCGGCCATGGCGGCATGGGTGTGGTCTATCGCGCCCGCCAGTTGAGCCTTGATCGCGATGTCGCGCTGAAAGTGCTCGCTGCCGGACCTTGGGCAGGCGCGAATTTCATCGAGCGTTTGCGTACCGAAGCGCGCCACGCGGCGCGGCTGGCTCATCCGCATATCGTTTCGGTTTTCGATGTCGGCCAGCACGATGAGTTCTGCTATTACACGATGCGTCTGGTCGAAGGCGAGACTCTGCGTGAACGCCTCAACCGCGAGCATCCACTGGATCGCTTCGAGGCGGTGAGAATCACCCTCGCGATTGCCGATGCGCTTGCATACGCACATGAGCTGGGCGTACTCCACCTCGATATCAAGCCGGCCAATATCCTGCTCGATGCAAATGGCGAGCCGCACCTGGCGGACTTTGGTCTAGCGCGAAATATCGAGATTGGCGCTGTAGAGACCATCGCCGAAATTTCCGGCACTCCGCACTACATGTCGCCGGAACAAGCACAGCCGGGAAGTCATCCGCTCACTTCCCGCGCTGATATTTTTGCCCTTGGCGCGACCTTGTTCGAGATGCTCGCTGGTCGCACACCCCGTGATGGCATGACCTCGCGCAAGGACATGCGCGAACTCGGCAGTGCAGGAAGTCCGCGATTGCGTGAAATTGATAAAAATGCCGATCGCGAGCTTGAAGCAATCTGCGCACGCTGTCTCGCACTCGATGCTGGGAAACGCTATTCCGATGCTCGAGCCCTCGCCGCCGACCTCCGCCGCTGGCAGCTCCACCATCCCGTCCACGCCATGCCAGCAGGGCGCATCTATCGAGCGGGCAAGTTCCTGCGTCGCAACCGCCTTGCCAGCGCGCTGAGTGGCTTGATCATCCTGATTGGCGTTGTCGCGATGATCGCGATGGCCTGGCAAGTGCGGCAAACCGCGCGAGAGGGCGAACGCAACCTGCAAATCAAGGATCAGTTGATCCAGCTATTCCTGCAGCCGGAGGATCGCCAATTCGGAACTGGCCAGAAAACAGTGAGCGAATTTCTCGATCAGGGTGCCGTGCGCTTGCAAAGCTTGCCGCTAGGCAGTGAGGTGCGCGGCGAGCTGGCTGGGGTGCTGGTCGGTATCTACGGTCAGCTCGGGCAATGGCAACCCGCAGCGACGCTGGCGGAAAGGGAGCTGGGCGGAGCGCCAGTCACCGCCGAAACGGCTGCGGGCGCCGATCTGCGCCTGGTTACTGGTTGGGCAGCCGCCAACTATGGGCTCAGTCACGCCGATGGTCTTTCGATGCCGTTGGCCAGCGCAATCGCGCATAGTAAAGATGTGCATTCAAGAATCTACTTCAATGCACTTGTCACTCAATCCCGCATTGCCATTGCAACGGATGACTTCGCCACTGCGGTTCGTAGTGGCGAACGGGCGTTGTCACTCATGCAAGATGGGCGCTTTGGCAAAGTCGATAGCGCGAATTTGCACATGGAACTCGCCGCCGCCTACGTTGGCGTGCGACAAGCAAGGAAAGGTCGCGAACACTCAGAGTTTGCGCTGGCTCAGCTCGGTGACGGGGACTCGCTCACACACATCGGCGCGACGACGATGGCCGGTTTGCGCCGCGCGCTATTTGGTGAGTTCGACGCGGCGCAAGTCGTTTTCGACGATGGCGCGGCACAATGGAAGCGATTGGGTCTGAGCTATTCGGCGAATTTTCAAACAACAACCTATGCGGTCAATGCGTTCGACCTGGGCGATCTGGGTCGATCGGAAACCATGATCGAGCAAGGTCTCGCCCGAAGTCGAGTTGCATATCCGACGTCAATCGAGTCCACCGATTGGCATTGGCTGCCCGGCGAAATCGCGTTGCATCGGGGTGACTATCCCAAGGCGGCGGGTCGGTTCGCTCAAGGTGCGCGTCTGGCGCGTCGAGCCGAGACAGCACTCGCGCCGATCGGTGTCTATCTGCTCGCCCTGCAATCGGTGGCACTCACCCGCGACGAAAAACTCGCTGACGCACAACGCGTACTCGAAATTGCCCAACGCGAAGCTGCCGCGCTGCGCCACGCAGATTTCGCAACAAGCATGACTCTCGCCGCGAGGGCGGTACTGCTGAGTCACCAGAAGCGCGATCGCGAAGCTCTGCAGACGTTTGATCAAGCCCTCGCTGAACTTGAAGCCGGAAGAGAGCAACCCGCCGTTCTCGAAGACCAACTCCGCGAAAACCGCGATGCATTGCGCTATCGAGTATGGAAAGCACAAGCGCAAATTGATGCCGGCGACCTCGCAGGTGCAGCCGCCACCGCAATCGCCGCTCATCAACTCGGCCTGGCAACCCTCGGTGCAAACCATCCTTTCATGCAGGAACTGGCAAGCGTGGAAAAAAAGCTTCGGGACTAGGATCTTCCCAAGGATTTTTCTTCGTGCAAGTGGGTTCGATCGAAGATGGAATTAACCAAGAGTAAAAGTAGCGGCTCTGACTCGCAGGAGCATGGCCCTGCAACGGTGTGTCGGCGCAGTGCGCTGACGTTTTCCCCTCACTCCTGAACAGAAGATGGTAGGACGGGAAATGCGAAGCGTATCCCGTCGCATGCGCAAAAAACCAAGGCGCATCCGCTTGAGTACGCGTTGGCATTTGAGCGCACATGGCCGGATATCTCCCGCCCTGCGATCAGCACCCCGGCTCCGAAACAGCCGACCCGCTATAGGTCGTTGCCGGATTCAAGAGAGTCAACCATGTAATCGACGCCGCCAAAACGTCCACTGACAGACTGGAGTGGATTGTTGCGCTTGCGAAATCGTGGACGCAGCACGGGAAATTCCTGCATTGGCAATTCAAAAACTCGCATGGTCGATGTCCGATTTTTCCAGGAATCTGCGTATCCATGGGCGACACAGAAGTAAACCCGTCTTTTTTCCGGAGAATTGGAAATGAAATCGATGCAAGATTCGACATCGCTCGGCTCAACCTCGCTGGCGAAAATCAGGAGAGCTGTGTGGAGCATTTTGTCACTCGCTGTGCTCGCGAGCAGCACGTTGGTGACGGCTCAAGGCTTTGATGAGCCTGACAGCAGCGATGCGCCATGGAGCGTGCTTTCCTCTTCACCGTATGTGCCTGACCCGAGCTTCAACCAGGGTCTTTACGTGGCTGATTCGTATATTGGTACTCTAAGCAATTCACAGCTGGGCAGAAAAATTCTACGTTTAAGCGATGGCGATATCATCGTTGCGGGGGTCGGGTCGAAACTTGACGGAACCATTGGAGATCCACCGATAAATCTGATCCTGGAGCGATACAACGCAGCCGGCCATATCGTGAGTTGGTCCAATCCAGGCGCAGTCGGCTATCACTTCAACCAGTACGTGGTATTCCCCAATACGACTGACCCAACATCAGGCGCAAGTGTCAAGGATGTACTGGATGTCAAGCTGTTCGGCAATCGGATTTTCGTGCTTGTGGACCATGCTTTCCAAAACACCAGTGATATTGACAGCGTGATTCTTGTCTTCGGAACGGATGGCTCGTATCTCGGCTCCACGAACGTATTGAATTCGACGTTGCCCGAATACAGCGGCAGCATGTACATCTACGGAAGCGGAACCTTCCCGGAGACTGTTGGCGTAAAGGTCGTCGCCTCGACATTCGACGGCGTATGGCGGCCCACTTTTGTTTCGGGCACGGTCAATGCGAACAGCTCGATCACCTTCACTCCACCTGTTTTCCCCAATCCCGGAAACTATTGTCCAACCAATCGCGGCTGCATCTTGCGCAGTGTCGCTGGAGGTGGTCGCGGCGCGACGGGCTTTCCGAACCGCTTGTATCTTGCGGGCGCGCGTCAGGCGAGTATTCCAGATAACAACGATTGGGATTTTCTCGTCATGGCGGTCAATTTCAACGGTACGTCCATATCGTCATTTGGCGGCGCCGGTGTCACGACGGTGCCCTTTTACGAAGGCGGCGCGGGCTACAACGACGCAAATTCGATCCAGGTGGAAACGAGTGGGATAGTTGGGAATATCCACGATTCACTGTATGTGTCCGGATTCGTTGAGCGAGAGTGCAAAGACGGGTTTGGCATTGCCAAGCTGAAAGACGACGGAACCCTGGATACCGGTTTCGGCAAACCGAACGGCGGCACCCGAACTGGAAAGTTGGTGTTGGGGGGCGCAATTCCGTCACTCATGGGAAGCTGCTCTGATTTCCTGCCGTTCACGACTTCAGCGAGCTACGCCAACGCCAGCGCGCTGGCCAATGGCAAGTTGGTCATTGCCGGATTCACGGATCAATTCAATTTCCCATTCTGCATCGCAGGGCAACCCTGCCATGAAGACGACCTCGATGGAATGATCGCGGTCATCGACACGGTGCACGGTGATGTTGACTCATTCCGAACCTATCCCTACACGGATGCCGTGAACGGCCCGCGCACGCGGCATTCAGGTTTTTGGGGGATCAGCGAAAGCGGCGGGGGAACCTTCACCGCCACCGGTGTCGCTCGCTATTTCGAGACAGCGCCTGGTCAGCCTGCGGGCGCCCAGAAGTTCGGAATCCTTCGCGTGAGCAACGACACGATTTTTGCGCATGGCTTCGAGTAGATCTCGAAATCAGAATCGAATCTTGATTCCGCAAAGCCAGGCACCCTTGATCTCGAATCAGGGGTGCTTGTGGCTGATTCGATCAACGCACTCGGAGAATTTTGAGATGGCTCCCTTCAATAGCGCGCCTTTGCCGTCCTTTGTCCGCTGCCGACGGAGTGCAGGACGAACTTTCCAAACAGCGCAACGCATGGGTGTTGAAAAAACTATCCAGCGATTGCGGCATTGACGCCCCTCGCATGAGCCTGGGCGACGTCGGTGCAAGCGAGGCCCTGGCACCCAACGCCAATGACCAAGACTGCACGAAGAACCGGTGTATCGCACAGTTGCGACATTCGTTGAGGATTGGCGCTCGTCGAAGATTGCAGTCGCCTTCTTTGGGGATTCTGTTGAATCACCCAAGTCCCCAGAAACGGCACCCGTAATCGCGGGCACCGAAACGCCCATAGGCAGAACTCCGGCAGAAAGCCTGCGGGATGTTCATTCCAGATGGCCGCTTTATCACTGAAATTGCGTACCAGTGAATGAGTGGTTCATGGATCAGGTCAAATTGGGAGAAGAAAGTTGAAATCTGTCGACGTTTCAGCGGTTTGCCCATCAGGCTTGATGCGAAGGCCGGCGTTTTCTGTGGCTTGCATCCTGGCGCTGGCGATCTCAGGCCTCAGCCTGTTCGCCCAAGCGCAAGAGCTGGAATCTGATGAACTTGATAGCGGCCAATCGCCGTGGAGCGTACTTTCGAGTGCAGCGTACTCTCCCGATCCCACCTTCAACGGGGGTGTTCACAAGGTCGATTTCACGGAGAAATTCTCCATAGCCTTGGGCAGGAAAATCGTACGACTCAGCAATGGTGATCTGATCGTGGCTGGCTTGACCCCTGGATTTCTGGGCGTGGCAAGCCCGCCGTACAACGTGGGTCTGGTGCGCTACAACTCAGCCGGCCAACGAGTGGCATGGACCAATCCGGGCTCGATCGGATTCATCAACAACAACTACGTTATCTATCCAAACACCAACAATTCAAGCAACACGCTCGCAGTCAAAGAAGTCGTCGATATCAAGGTCTTCGGCAATCGTATCTTTGTGTTGGTGGATCACTTGAATGTTGGGTCAGGCAATATCGATAGTTATATTTATGTTTTCGGGACCGATGGTTCCATCCTCAGCACCCAGACAGTTCTGGGATCGAGCCTCTCGGAATACAGCGGCGCGATGGTGATTTATGCAAGCAACACCGTTCCATCGACCACTTCAATTGTGGTGACCGCTTCGACACTCAACGGGGTATGGCGCCCCACGCTGGTTCGCGGCACGCTTAACGCCAATAACTCGATCACATTCGGTGCGCCAACGTTTCCCAATCCCGGAAACTATTGTCCGACCAATCGCGGCTGCATTCTTCGCAGCATCGCCCGCTCAAACAGTGTCTCGGGTGCTCCGCCGAATTTTTATCTCGCCGGCACACGACAATCAAACATTCCAGACAACGGAGCCTGGGATTTTCTCGTCATGAAAGTGTCGGAGGACGGCAATCCGGTCACCTCATTTGGCGGTGCCGGCGTGACAACGGTGGCGTTCGACAACGGCATCACAAACTATGACGATGCAAATTCAATTGAGGTGAATACGACGGGCGTCGCTCAAAATGAACATGACGATATCTTTGTCAGCGGTTTCGTCAATCGCGTTTGCAAGGATGGCGTCGGGATTGCCAAGCTGAAAGATTCGGGACTATTGGATACCGGGTTTGGCCAAAGTGGAAAGTTGGTTATTGGTGGCGCCAACCCGCCAATTTTTGGAACTTGCGGTCAATATGAGCCGGCTTCGATATCCGCCATGTACGCCAAAGGCACTGCGCTGGCCGACGGCAAACTTGCCATCGCTGGCTATATCGTAACGCTATCAGAAGATCCGACCGATGGCATGGTGGCCGTGATAGACGCGGCCAACGGAAATGTCGATTCGCTCGATACCTATCCCTACCGAAATGCAGTCAACGGCCCGCGTATCGGCCATTCGGGGTTCTGGGGAATCACCGATAGCGGCAATGGAACGTTTACAGCTACGGGAAATGTTCAGCTCTTCGGGAGCGTCCAGCAATACGGAACCCTTCGCATCCGCGGGGACAGAATCTTTGCGCACGGGTTCGAGTAAGCAAGATTTGGAGCGCTGAATATATGGGATACAAAAGTAAATATAGGTATGAATGACCGGCGCAACTTTCGATTGGCGAAAATCGGAGTCATTGCCTGTCCATGTCAGTAAATGGATTCGTCCAGAGTCCGCCAATCGAGGAGATGCTTGATGTTGAACAAACGAATTGTAACGTGTGGTCTGGGCCTCATTTTCTGGCTGTTGCCACTCGCCGTGATGGCTATCAATGACAAGGATCATCCGCTTGTTGGTCGCTACGAGGGATCGGAACTGGGTTTCCATACGCATTCGGATTTCGACGAGGCCGATCTGATCAACGGACCGTTTGTAGGATCGGCGAGCGGAGAGGACAAGCGTGGATGGCTACACGTGGAAGGCGAGGTTGACCTGTACTACTACAAACTTCCCGACGGGCGCTCATCGCTTGAAGCGCTGCGCAACTATGAGACCAGCTTGAAGGCGAAAGGCTTTGATGTTCCATTTACCTGTGGGGCGACCAATGGCTCGTGCTACGCCAAACGACCGGGCCATAGCGATCAGACAGCACCCGGGCTTTTGGGGCTTGCCATCGACGATCCTCAGATGCCCAAATACGACCACGACTACATCCGCAACTACTTCAAACTCAATGCGCGTTACCTCTTTGGAGAGCTCAAGCGCCCCGAAGGCACGGTTTATGTGAGCATCGCGTTCGCGGAAGAAGGCGGCGGAAACTATGCATTCGTACGCGTAGTGACGACCAGGGAAATGGACGAAGGCAAGATCAAGTTTGTCGGAGCGGGACAGATGCAGGATGCGCTCTCCGATAAAGGACGGATCAGCCTTTACGGTATCCAGTTCGATTTTGACAAGGATGTGATCAAGCCCGAGTCCAAACTGACGCTCGACGAGATTGCCAAGCTCTTGCGTGCCAATACCGAGCTGCGGCTCGAGATCGTTGGCCACACTGACAAGAAAGGCACGGCCGACTACAACGTCGATTTGTCAAAGCGCCGCGCAGAAAATGTCGTGGCGTTTCTGACCGATGGATATGCGATCGCAAAGTCGCGGCTCAGTCCGCGCGGTGCTGGCGCGAGCGAGCCGCTGGCGACCAACGACACTGACGAGGGCAGAGCGAAAAACCGTCGCGTGGAACTGGTGAAGCAATGATGGCCCGCGGCACATAGTGACCATGGGGCTGCATCTCTCAGTCCAGGTTGCCGCGCTGGTTGAATAGCACTCTCATTCATCGACAGTGGTATCGATTCGAGATTCCGAAATTTCACGCTCTCGGCTGATCCAATCCAGCACTACGATCGCAACTAACCAGGTACGCGAGGGCAGCTGAGAATGATCGACAACAACCTTGAGGCCTTGCGTATCCTGCGTGACGCGCTGGATACCGATTCCGGCGAACGCGACCGTTTTCTGTCGATGCGCTGTGGTGCGGATACTCAATTGCGCGAGCGCGTCGATGCACTGCTTCGCGGAATCGCGGACGATGAGCGCTCAAGTCCGGACGGGTCCGTGCCGGGAGTGGGATCCGAAGACACCCTGGTTGGCAATCTGCTCGGGCCGTTTCGCGTGGTCGAGCGTATTGGCCGCGGTGGTATGGGCATCGTCTATCGGGGCGAGCGCGAAGGTGCTGATTTCGGCCAACAGGTTGCGATCAAACTGATACGCCGCGGTTTCGATTTCGACGATATACGCGAACGCTTTCTGCGCGAACGCCGTATCCTCGCGCGCCTTTCGCACCCGAATCTTGCGCGTTTCATCGACGGCGGCATCGCAGACGACGGTCGCCCCTGGTTCGCGCTCGAATTCGTCGATGGGCAGCCCATTTCGGCCTGGTGCGACGCTCGGCGACTCGACATTGATGCGCGCGTTGGATTGTTTCTTGACGTCTGCGCCGCGGTCCAGCATGCGCACGCGCAACTGATCGTGCACCGTGATCTAAAACCCGCCAACATCCTCGTCACCAAGGATGGCCATGTGCGCCTGCTCGATTTTGGTATCGCCAAGCTGGTCGATGGTGACGAGCCGGGTGCGCAGACGACGATCGGCATGCGCCCGTTGCTGACCCCGGAATACGCCGCACCCGAGCAGTTCCGTGGCGAAATTTCTGGCGTGGCGACTGATATCTACGCACTCGGTGCGATCCTCTATGAATTGGTTGCCGGCGTGCTTCCGCTTGAGGTTGATCGCAATGATATCGCCGCCGCCGAACGCATGGTGCGCGAGCAGCCTCCATCGCCGCCGACAACGGCCATTGCCAGAGAACCGATGGATTCTTCGGAAAATCATGCAGCGCTCAAGCGACGTCTGCACGATCGCAGCATGACGTTGCACACATACCGCGGCATCGTCCGAGGCGATGTCACACACATACTCGAAACGGCGCTCGCGAAGGAACCCGATCGTCGCTACGCGTCGGTTCGGGAACTTGCGAGTGATCTTTCGCGCTGGCGCGTTGGTGCGCCGGTGCGCGTATCCGGCGATCGGCTCAGCTATCGTCTGCGCAAGTTCATCGGGCGCAACCGGCTCGGCGTTGGCATCGCGGCGGCGGCCATCCTGCTGATCGTGGGCTTGACCACGTATCACGTGAGCACACTCAATGCGCAGCTCGCGCGCACCGAGGTCGCGCGCAACCGCGCGCAAGCATCGCTTGATTTCCTGCGTCACGTGCTCGAAAGCCCTGATCCGCAAAACGGCGTCGGTGCCGAGATGAAACTCGGCGATTTCCTGCATGGATCCGTGGCCACGCTTCGCGAGGACAAAACCCTCGATCCGGAAGGGCGCAACGACCTCCTGCTGGCGATTGCCGGCAGCCTTAAAAGCCTCGACAACTACGATGAGGCATTGGCGATCGCGCGCGAAGTGAGCACCTCGCCGGCGAGCAACCTTGAGGCGTGGACGCAGCGCGTGCGGGCGGCGACGTTGGCCGGAGAAATACGCATACTCAAGGGTGAGTACGAACCCGCACTGGCCGATCTCGCGGTTGCGACGGGTTTGGCCGACGCACACGCGGTGGTGGATCCAATGGCACGCGCGACCCTGTTGTCGGTGCAATCGATCGGCAACAACCATCTCGGCAACTGGGAAGAAAGCACGCACGAGATCGATCATGCGTTGACCACGCTCGAGCCGGTCAAGGAGGCCTATCCCGAGCAGTACGCCAATTTTCTCGGCTTCGCGAGCATTCCGCGCGGCTATTCAAAAATCGATCTTCCGGGTGCCGAAGCGCTGCTTCGTCAGTCGCTCGATTTCCAGAAGGCGCACGCACTCGAAACCTCCGGCCTGTACGCCGATACGCAGGGCAGCCTCGCCCAGACCTTGATGTTCGAAGACAAGTTTGAGGATGCGGAAGGCTTGTTTCTATCGGTCATCGAGCGCATGCGTGCGCGCTACGGCACCGACAATCGCGAAACGTCTTTCAAGCTGAGCGATCTTGCCCTGCTTTACTA
>JBBQTY010000075.1:0-17165 GCA_038234445.1 Lysobacterales bacterium | reverse complement strand
CCCCCACCTTATATTAAAAACCCAACAAAAACCCTCCCGGGGGGCCGCCCCCCGCTTCCCACAAATGCGGGGGTCAGTTTCGCTTTTCCCAGGCGATCGCTTCGTTGCGTTGTTCAACGAGATCCGGCGGAAGCTCGGCATAGGTGTAGTCGAACATCGCCTCGATCGGCTGGGCCTTGGTCTCGAGATAGGCATTGACTTCGCCGTCGACGTATTTCGAACACTGTTCCTTGAGCGCAATTTCCTCCTCCTCAGTCCACGCATTGATCGACATCAGGTAGGTTTTCATTCGACGCAGCGGTTCGCGTTCCCAGGCATCCTTGACCTCCTGCTCAGAGCGGTAGCGGCGCGCATCATCGGCCGTGGTGTGATCGGAAAGTCGGTAGGTGACCGCTTCGATGACCATGCCGCCGTGACCATGCCGAGCTCGCTTGAGCGCGTGATCCATTGCCGCACGCATCGCGATCAGGTCGTTGCCATCGACCTGGATGCATTCAAGACCCGCAGCGATGCCTTTTTGCGCAAGCGTCTTCGCGCCGGTCTGCGCATTGCGCGGCACCGAGATAGCCCAGCCGTTGTTGACGATCACCGCCACCATCGGCAGGTTCATGGCCCCGGCAACATTGAGCGCACTGTTGAAATCGGCCTTGGATGAACCGCCGTCGCCGATCGTGCAAACAGCAACTCGCGGCTCCTTGCGGATCTTGAAGGCGAGCGCCGATCCGGCTGCATGCAGGCACTGCGTGCCAATCGGGACACACCAGGCGAAATCATGCGCAGGGCCTGAGAAATTGTTGCCACGCTCATCACCGCCCCAGTACATCAGCAGTTCGCGCGGCTTCACGCCGCGATGGAACTGCACGCCATATTCACGGTAACTCGGAGCGAAGCAATCGTCTTCCTGCATCGCACTGCCGATCGCGAGATAGGTCGCTTCATGGCCAAGACAGGGCGCATAGGTACCTAGCTTGCCGGTGCGCTGCAAGGCGATCGCCTTGGCATCAAAGATGCGCACCATGAGCATTTCCTGGTAGAGCTTGACGAGTTGCCGCGCATCACGCGCGAACGCAGGCAGGTCATCGCGGACCAGCTTGCCTTCGGCATTCATGTACTGGAGGTATTCAATCTCGAACGTGGCAGCTATTGGCACGGGATTCTCCACTGGACCGCGCTTCACATTGACAGCGCGTACGGGCCTTTTAAAGACCGGAGGTTGCAAAACGTTGCTGATTGCCGCCAGGGTTGCCGACGGGCATTCGGGAGCGGTGCGAACGTAGCGTGCGGAATCCGGATCCAGTGCCGGACGGCTCGATACTGCCCCGTATTATGTCCCAGCGTTGCGAAGAGCGTGACCTTGATACCAAGCAAGGCTTCCGCGTGCAAGGCTCGCTGCAGCAATTGGCGCTGGCGAATGGCCTGCGCGTCGGGTAGCGTGCGTTTTCGATCCCCGCAAGAACACAACCTGCTATGGAAAACCGGCGCGAACTCGAACAAGGCATCGAGCTCGATCTGCGTGACCGCCAGAATTACGGCGGATACCTGCAACTCGATACCTTGTTGTCGGCGCAAAAGCCGATCAGCAATCCGCCCCATCACGACGAGATGCTGTTCATCGTGCAGCATCATGTCGGCGAGCTTTGGATGAAACTGGTCATTCATGAGCTACAGGCGGCGATTGCGCTGTTGTCCATTGATCAGATTGATCCGACGCTGAAGATTCTCGCTCGGGTCAAGCAGATCCAGCGCCAGTTGTTCGAGCAATGGGCCGTGCTCGAAACGCTGACACCAACCGAATATCAGGAATTTCGCCATGTGCTCGGTCCCGCTTCGGGTTTTCAATCGCACCAGTACCGCATGATCGAGTTTCTGCTCGGCAACAAGAATGCCGACATGCTCGCGGTGTTCAATCACGATCCAGCGCGCCAGTCAGAATTGCGCGCCGCGCTCGAAGCGCCAGCGTTGTATGACGAATTCCTGCGTCATCTCGCTCGGGCCGGGCATGCGATCCCGGCTGATTGCATCGAGCGTGATTGGTCGGTGCCACATCGACGCCGCACCGATCTCGTGCCCGTGTTCAAGCGCATCTACGAAAACGCGGACGAGTTCTGGTCGGACTACAACTTCTGCGAACAATTGATCGATGTCGAGGAATCCTTCCAGCTCTGGCGTTTCCGCCACATGAAAACTGTCGAACGCATCATCGGTCACAAGCGTGGTACCGGCGGATCCTCGGGCGTGGGCTTCCTGCAGAAGGCGCTGGAATTGACCTTCTTTCCGGAGCTGCTCGAAGTGCGCACCGTCATCGGCACCTGAGTGGGTTCGACAAGCGCGTGCTGCGCCGCAGCATGCAATGTGATTTGACGCCGAAGCCCGTGGTCGGTGATCCTCGACCGGCTAATCAACGCGACATCGAGGGAGAAATGCATGAGCGGCAACGCAACAACGGCGACACGCGAAGACAATCCACCTGATTTCCCCCAGCTCATGGGCCATCCGCGGCCGCTGTGGATGTTGTTCATGGCGGAATTCTGGGAGCGCTTCGCGTTTTACGGAATCCGTTGGGCCATGGTGCTTTACATCGTTGCGCAGTTCCACGGTGGCGAGGCATCGGGCGAGAAACCGGCCAGCGAGATTTACGGCGCCTATCTTGCCCTCGTCTACGCGGGTGCGATCTTCGGTGGCTATATCGCAGACAAACTGATCGGCCACCAGCGTTCGATTCTGCTCGGCGCTGTTGTGATGGCGTCCGGGTTGTTCCTGCTTGCGCTGCCGTCCGAAGCGATGTTCAACCTGGGCCTGGCAACGGTTATCGTCGGCAACGGCTTGTTCAAGCCGATCATTTCAACGCTGGTCGGCAAGCTCTACGCGCAAGGTGACGAGCGTCGCGATTCCGGTTTCACCATTTTCTACATGGGCATCAATCTGGGTGCCTTGCTCGCTCCGCTGGTCACCCAATACCTGGCCAAAAAGTTGTTCGGCATTGAGGACACGCCGGCCTACAAAATCGTTTTCATCTCTGCGGGAATTGGCATGATCCTGAGCTTCGTCTGGTTCTGGTTTGGACGTCGCCAGCTGAAGGGAATTGGCCTGCCAGCCGCGCACCAGTCCAGTCTGCGCAACGTTTCGCTGGTCTTGCTTGGCGGAATTGTCGTCGGTATCCCGGTTTTCTACACCTTGCTGACGATTGATGCGACCTACCTGCAGTACGTCCTGATGGCCTTGTTCGTCGTACCCGCCGTGATGCTGTTCCGCGAGGGTGTTCGCGAAGGCAGCGTTCCGCGCGACAAGGTGCTCGCGATGCTGACCATCTTTGTCTTCAACGTGCTGTTCTGGATGTTCTTCGAGCAGGCTGGCAGTTCGTTCAACTTTCTTGCCGACAAGATCGTCAATCGCGATATCGGCATGGTCGGTCTGTTCAACGCATTGGCGGGAACCAACGATTTTCCGGTGTCGTGGTTTCAGTCCGTCAACTCGGTTGCGATCATCGTACTGGCGCCGATTTTGGCCTGGTTGTGGGTCAGGATGGGCAAGAACAACCCGACCATCCCGCGCAAGTTCGGCCTCGGCCTCATCTTCAATGGTCTGGCCTTCCTGCTGCTGATGGTCGCACTCAAGAGCATGGTCGACGATGCTGGCAAAATCCCGTTCTGGACTTTGTTCATGGTCTACGTGATTCAGTCGGTCGGTGAGTTGTGCTTGTCACCGATCGGATTGTCGATGACGACCAAACTCGCGCCGGCCAAGCTGTCCGGTTTGGCCATGGGCTGCTGGTTCCTTTCGGTTGCCATTGGCAACAATCTCGCGGGCATCTTCGCGGGCCAGGTCAGCGGCGAAGGCGGCATGACCGTGGCATCGGCGCACGCCGGTTACACCTTCGGCTTCTACGCGCTGGTCGGCGCCGGTGTCCTGCTATTTCTGATCGCGCCTCTGATCCAGAAATGGATGCACGGCGTGAAGTAGGAACACGCCAACCATTTGTAGGAGCCCCTTCAGGGGCGAGCTTTTCTGGCCCATTGCGGAAATAGCGCATCGCCCCTAAACGGGCTCCTGCAAAGGGCGAAAGCGAATCGCTGGGCGTGATTCGCAATTGAATCTCGCGTCACAGCTTCGTTGTTTCCTCAGCGCATCGACTCATCCAATTCCGCTTTCCACAGGGTATCGAGAATCCGCGTCAACCATGCGCGCTCTTCGACATCAAGATGGGCGAGCAGACGTTGCTCATGCTCGAGCGCAAGCGGCGCGACCTGGTCGTAGATTTTCCAGCCTTCTTCGGAAAGTCGAAGCACGGATTGACGCTTGTCGTGGCGCGCCGTGCCGCGTTCGATATGGCCTTTCTTCAGCAATCTGGCCACCGCGCGACTGACTGCTACCTTGTCCATCGCGGTGCGCTCGGCGACTTCCCGCGCGGAGATGTCGGCTCGATAGCCAAGTACGGCCATCGCCCGCCACTCGGTCACGGAAAGATCAAAGCGCTTGTCATAAACCTTTGCAATCGCTTGACTAAGCGTGTTCGACAACACCGAAAGTCGATAAGGCAGGAATGACTCAAGCTCCAACAGGGCATGACCGGGCATCGCTAGACCTCTTGCGGTTGGTTTCAGGTGTAACTAAAATAAGGGGTTCAGTGCGCAGTCCGCGCAGGCATTGAGGAAATCGTCATGAACGCTCAACTCCAAACCGCCAACACGGGCATGCAGGTTACGACGTTCGAGAATCCGATGGGAATCGATGGCTTTGAATTCGTCGAATTCGCTTCACCGGAGCCACAGAAGCTGCACGACTATTTCCGCAAGATGGGGTTCATCCCTGTACTCAAGCACAAGCGTCGGCCGATTACGATCTATCGCCAAGGGTCAGTCAACTTCCTCATCAACGAAGATCCGGATTCCTTCGCCGCTGATTTCGCCAAGGCTCACGGCCCCAGCGCCTGTGGTTTTGCCATTCGCGTCAATCAGCCGGCCGATCAGGTCTGTAGGAAAGTCATCGCCAACGGCGGTGAAGCGATTGACCACAAGGCGGCAAGCAAGGTCGTGGATGCACCTGTGGTCAAGGGAATCGGCGACTGCATGCTGTATCTGGTTGATCGTTATGGCGAGGCCGGTGACATCTACTCCACGGATTTTGAGCCGATCGCCGGTGCAGACCAGAATCCGACCGGATTCGGCCTGACCTTCATCGATCATCTGACTCACAATCTGTACTTCGGCAACATGCAGAAATGGTCGGATTACTACGAGCGCCTGTTCAACTTCCGCGAGATCCGCTACTTCGACATCAAGGGCGCGAAGACTGGCCTCGTTTCGAAGGCCATGACCGCACCAGATGGCATGGTGCGCATTCCGCTCAACGAATCGTCCGACGAAAAATCGCAGATCAACGAGTACCTCAACGAGTACAAGGGCGAGGGCATCCAGCACATCGCGTGTTTCACCGATGACATCTACGCGACGATCGAGGCCATGCGCGCACAAGGCGTCGCCTTCCTCGACACGCCGGGTGCCTACTACGATGTGGTCGACGAGCGTATTCCAAGCCATGGCGAAGATATTCCACGCATGGCGGCGAACAAGATCCTCATCGACGCCGACAAGGAGACCAAGAAGAAATTGCTGCTGCAGATCTTCACCCAGAACTGCGTCGGCCCGATCTTCTTCGAGATCATCCAGCGCAAGGGCAATCCGGGTTTCGGCGAAGGCAATTTCCAGGCCCTGTTCGAATCAATCGAGCGCGATCAGATACGTCGCGGCGTGCTGTAAGCTTTGCCGATGGCCGGACACCCCCACATCGAGCGTTGGTCGCTGCTGATGCACAGGCATATCGCCGATCGTATCGAGCGAGGCGATGTTTCGCCGATCGCTTGCGCGAAAGAGAATCTCGAACGCTGGAAGCAGCAGCAGGGTGATCTGGATGGCGCACAGTCCGAATGGCAGTCAATACTTGACGGGTCGCTACCTCGGCTGTTGTCCATCCTCCGCGATCCGCACGATCAGGAGGCGATGCGACTCCGCGGCACGTCTCCATTCGCGGGCGCGGTGGAACAAGAACTTCGGCTTGAGTTGCTCCGTGAAGCGCGAGCAGCTTGAACATTTGATTCGGGCGGCAGGAGAAGTCTCCGGGTCGCGGAGGCTGATTGTTCTCGGCAGTCAGGCGATTCTTGGTCAGCATCCGAATGACGCTCCGGCGCGAGCGCTGCTGTCACGAGAAGCAGATCTTGTTCCGATTGATGTACCAGAAGCGGCTGATACCATTAGTGGTGTACTTGGTGAGTTATCCACATTCGATTCGACGCATGGATACCATGCTGATGGAGTCGATCTGCAGACCTCAATGCTGCCATCGGGATGGATGGAGCGTCTGATTTCAATCGAAAACGAGAACACCAACGGCTTCGTTGGATTGTGTCTCGAGACGCACGATCTTCTGCTTTCGAAATACTATGCGGGGCGCGAAAAAGATCACGAGTTTTGTAGTGCGGTAATGCGAGCTGGATTGGCGAGCCCGGAAGAGCTCATTTTGCGAATGGCTGGAATGGAAATCAGCAAATCCGATCGCTTGCGTATCGCTGCTCGAATCAAGCTCGATTCCAAAATCTGACCCATCGTCTTGAGGGCAAAATGACGACTGAATCTGCTGCTTATCAATCCGGTTTCGGCAACGAATTCGCCAGCGAAGCACTACCGGGGGCCTTGCCCGAGGGGCGCAACTCGCCACAAACGGTTGCCTACGGCCTCTATGCCGAGCAGATTTCGGGAACGGCGTTCACCGCACCGCGTTCGCACAATCGACGCAGCTGGCTCTATCGCATTCGCCCGGCATCGATGCACAAACCGTTTGTCGCAATGGAATCGCCGCGGTTCCACAATTGCTTCGACGAGACGCCGGCGACGCCGAATCAATTGCGTTGGGATCCGCTGCCCGTCCCCACGGTCGCGACCGACTTCGTTGATGGCTTGCAGTCGATGGCAGGCAATGGTGGTGCGGCGGGCCAGAGTGGTATCGGCATTCACCTTTACGCCGCCAATCGTTCGATGCAAGGCCGCTACTTTTACGATGCCGATGGCGAGTTGCTGATCGTGCCGCAGCAGGGTCGACTGGTCTTGTACACCGAGATGGGCGTGATCGAGATCGAGCCGCAACAGATCGCCGTAATTCCGCGCGGCGTCCGTTTCCGAGTCGATCTGCCGGATGGCGAATCGCGCGGCTATGTTGCCGAGAACTTCGGCAGCGCTTTGCGATTGCCTGATCTAGGGCCCATAGGCTCGAATGGCCTGGCCAATCCGCGCGACTTCGAGACCCCGGTTGCGGCCTTCGAGGACATCGAAGGTGATTTCGAACTCATCGCAAAATTCCAGGGCGGCATGTGGCGTGCTTCAATCGGACATTCACCGCTCGATGTGGTTGCATGGCACGGCAACCACGCTCCGTATCGATACGACCTGCGCTCGTTCAACACAATCGGCTCGATCAGCTACGATCATCCCGATCCGTCCATATTCACCGTGTTGACCTCGGCCAGTGACACGCCGGGCACTGCGAATATCGATTTCGCAATTTTTCCTCCGCGTTGGCTGTGTGCAGAAAACACGTTCCGGCCGCCGTGGTTCCACCGCAATATCGCCAGTGAATACATGGGTCTGATTCATGGTGCCTATGACGCCAAGGTCGGTGGCTTCGTGCCCGGCGGCAGCAGCTTGCACAATTGCATGAGCGGCCACGGCCCCGATGCGGCGAGTTTCGAGAACGCGAGCCAGTCCGATACCTCGCAACCGCATCACATCATCGATACGATGGCCTTCATGTTCGAGACCCGCGCGGTGATTCATCCAACCCGGCAGTCGCTCGAATCCGCGCAACTCCAGCGCGATTATTTTGAATGCTGGCAGGGATTGAAAAAACATTTCGATCCGCGAAAGCGCTGATCGCAAAACAGGACACCAACAATGAAGCTCGCAAGTCTCAAGGAAGGCGGCCGCGACGGCACGCTGATCGTGGTCAATCGTGCTCTCACTCGCGCGGTGCGTGCGAAAGGTATCGCCGCGACCTTGCAAATCGCGCTCGAGGATTGGAGCAGCTGCGCGCCACGCCTGAATGCACTGTTCGAGTCACTACAGGGCGGTAACGCGACCGATGCGTTCGACCTCGATATCGATAAATTGGCTTCACCGTTGCCGCGCGCCTACGAATTCGTCGACGGCAGTGCCTACCTGCCACACGTGGAGCGCGTGCGCCGGGCGCGCGGCGCGGAAGTGCCCGAGAGTTTTTACACGGATCCGCTGATGTACCAGGCGACCAGCTCGGGCTTCCTTGCGCCGCGCGATCCCATCCTTGCCGAGAGCGAAGACTGGGGTATCGATCTGGAGGCCGAAGTCATCGTCGTCACCGACGACGTCGCCATGGGCGTGTCCTCGGCAAAAGCGGCCGACCACATCCAGTTGGTCGGTCTGGTCAATGATGTCTCGCTGCGTGGCCTGATCCCCGGCGAGTTGGCCAAGGGCTTCGGTTTCCTGCAATCGAAACCGCGCTCAGCGCTCTCGCCGGTATTCGTCACGCCCGATGAGCTTGGTGACGCGTGGAAGGATTCCAAGTTGCACCTGCCGATGCGCACGTGGATCAATGGTCAGTGGTTCGGCGAGGCGGAGACTGGTGTCGACATGCAGTTCAGTTTTGCCCAGCTGGTTGCCCACGTTGCCAAATCGCGACCCTTGAGCGCCGGAACCCTGGTCGGATCAGGTACGATTGCCAACGAGGACACGTCGAAGGGGGCTTCCTGTCTCGCCGAGCAGCGCACGGTTGAAACCTTGCGCGACGGCAAGCCGGCCACTCCCTTTCTCAAGTTTGGTGATCGCGTCAAGATCGACATTACCGATGCAGCGGGACATTCGATCTTCGGCGCAATCGATCAAGTGGTGGAAAAGTACTCTCCGACATGATCCGCTCCCGCGGCTGATGTCGTCCGCGGCGGGGAGTCGCTGCAACAAGGAGAAGCGAGCATGTCGGATTCGATCAAGCTCTACAGCTACTGGCGATCCAGCGCGGCCTATCGCGTGCGTATCGCCCTCAACCTCAAGCAGCTCGACCACGAAATCATTCCCGTGAATCTGGTCAACGATGGCGGGGAACAGCATCGCGAAGAATATCGTGCGCTGAATCCGCAAGCCTCGATTCCGACCCTGGTTGACGGTGCGCGTGTCTATCGTCAATCGATGGCGATCATCGAGTATCTCGACGAGGCCTATCCGGCAAAGGTGGCCTTGCTGCCATCGACCGCGCGCGAGAGAGCCCGCGTGCGTGCGCTCGCTCAGGTCGTCGCCTGCGATATTCACCCGCTCAACAATTTGCGGGTGATGCAGTTTCTGGAGCGGGATTTCAGTTCGCCCCAGGTTGAACGCCAAAGGTGGACACAGCACTGGATCGTTGAAGGATTTCGCGCGCTCGAGCTGATGCTCAATGACAGCGCTTCAACCGGGCTCTACTGCGACGGTGATACGCCGACACTGGCCGACCTGTGCCTGGTTCCGCAGGTTTACAACGCACGCCGGTTCGATGTTGATATGAATGCATTCCCGGTCATTGCGCGCATCGAGCAGCAATGTCTGACTTTGCCGGCATTCGATGCTGCTCGCCCGGAAAATCAGCCGGATGCGCCCAAGCGCTCGGGTTGATCGAGCAAGCGTCTGTCGGACTTTGCTCGGCCGAGCTGTGGTTCCGACTGTCCTCTTCAAATTTGGGCTGCTTTTTGGCCCATTGCACCAGTATGGGCCTGCAAAAGTCGCCGATTTGACCTCAATACCGTCGAATTCTCGCCTCGACCGGCAAAGTCCGTCGTGCGCCTAGCCGGCGATATAGCGCTGCAATTGTTCAATCTGTTCGGTCTGTTCGCTGATAACCGCTTTGACCAGGTCGCCGAGAGAGATCACGCCGATTGTCTTGCCATTGTCGATGACCGGCAGATAGCGCACTCGTTCCTTTGTACACAAGCGCATGCAATGATCAATGCTGTCATCGGGACGGACCGTGATCAGGTCGGTACTCATGATGTCTTGAACCACGGTGGAGGCGGATGAGCGGCCCTTGAGTACAACATTGCGAGCGTAATCACGCTCACTGATGATGCCGACCAATTCATCGCCCTTCATCACCAGCAGTGCGCCGACGCGTCGCTCGGCCATCGACTTGATCGCTTCTATAACCGGCGAATCCGGTGTGATGGAGAGGATATCTCGACCCTTGTCATCGAGTAGGTGCTTTACCTGCAGCATGGCAGCCTCCGCTTGGATCCGATGCCCGCCTGGGTGCGGGGCTCCAGTCTAACGCTGTCCGCGATCATCTGCGACGTTTGCTTGCGCCGGTTGGGTACGTGGCGGATTTGGCGCGCGCGCGATGCCAATCCATCGACCGCCCGTTGAAACGGAGCCAGTAATCTGGAGGAGGATCGGAGGGTGATTGGATGTGCGTTCGCACACGCGCAATCAGCCTTCTTGCGCTAGGCTCGCCCACTTTCTCGAAATTCGTGGACATCGAAAATGATTGAAAACCCAGCCAGGAACAGCCAAGCCAAATCGTTCTCGACGATCTTCCTGATCGAGATGTGGGAGCGCTTCGGTTACTACGGCATGCAGGCGCTGATCGTCTATTACATGGTCCAGCGTCTTGGCTTCGCGGACGATCGCGCGACCCTCGTCTGGGGCGCCGCTGCTGCGCTGATTTACGTGGCACCGGCGATTGGTGGCTGGATCGGTGACAAGATTCTCGGCACGCGGCGCACGATGTTGCTCGGCGCGGCCATCCTCTCGATCGGCTACGGCCTCATGGTCGTGCCGGGCGAAAGCGTCTGGTTTCTATTTTGCGCGCTCGGTGTGGTGGTCGTCGGCAATGGTCTGTTCAAGGCCAATGCCGGCAATCTCGTGCGCAAGATCTACGAAGGCGACGATTCGAAAATCGACAGTGCCTTCACGATCTACTACATGGCGATCAATCTCGGCGCGATGATCTCGCAGTTGCTTACGCCCTGGCTCAAAGACTAAGTCAATGAACACTACGGCCATGAACTTGGCTGGCATGTTGCGTTTGCTGTCTGCTCGGTTGGCCTTGTGTTCGGTCTGGCCAATTACCTGCTCATGCGCAAGGCGATGTCGCATATCGGTTCTGATCCCGATTCGCGTCCGCTCGAATGGGGCAAGCTCGTTATCGTGCTCGCGCTCGGCGTCGTCGCAGTGTTCGCTTCCGCCTACATCCTTGAACATCAGGACGTGGCGCGTGCATTTGTCTACGTGGCCGCCGTAACGGTGGTCGGAATTTTCGCCTGGCTGATCGCAACCGGTCAGCGTGGGGAACGCGCCGGTTTGATCGCAGCACTCGTGCTGGTCGTTCAAACGATGTTCTATTTCATCTTCTATCAGCAAATGTCGACCTCGCTGAATTTGTTCGCCTTGCGCAATGTGGATCCCGCATTCAATGTTTTCGGCGCGCATTTCTGGGACTGGTCGCCGGCTCAGTTCCAAGCCTTCAATCCGATCTGGATCTTCATCCTGAGTCCGATCCTGGCTTGGGTCTATTCGGCGGCTGGACGCAACAACAAGGATCTTTCGATTGCCGGCAAGTTTGCGCTCGGCTTCGTCATCGTTGCCGCCGGTTTTTTCATCTACGGCGCATCGGGCCATTTCGCCGATGCGACTGGAAAGGTGTCGTCGTGGTTGATGGTATGGGGCTACGGTGCGATCTCGCTCGGCGAGCTGCTGGTCAGCGCACTCGGCCTGGCCATGATCGCGCGCTATGTACCCGCGCGCATGGGAGGCTTCATGATGGGTGCCTACTACGTCGCCTCGGGCGTTTCGCAATATCTCGGCGGTGTGGTGGCGACCTACGCGAGCGTACCGCAGGACATCACCGAGCCGCTGCAAACCTTGCCGATCTATACGAGCCTGTTCAATCGACTTGGCATGGCCGCCCTCGTTTGCGCGGTCATCGCGATTGCCGTGTTGCCGCTGATGAAACGACTTTCGGCGACGCACAGCGCGGAAGCCGTGATTGAGCACTCAGGCTCTGGCGGCGGCATCCCGACGGTTGCCTCGGAGGAGTAAGGCGAATTCCGCATGGGCCGGATCAGCTATCGATCCGGCCAGCCTCACTCGGCGGAGCTCAGATCGACCTCACTGACGCTCGCGGAACCAGCAATTGAAAGCCACGGTGATGCGTTCCCCTTCGCCTTGGTACGGAAATACCTCGTGGAACAACCATGACGGAAACAACACCATCTCGCCGGCTTTCAACGAGAAGTTTCGCCCCCGCAGCGTGTAGTCATCGTTGAGGTGGTCGTTGCCCGGATCCTGATACATGCCCGCTTGCTGATGCGGATTCTGGAAATGCAAAACGCCCGACTTCGGATGCTCGACATCATTTTGCCCGGCACTGACGCAATACACGCCCGACCATGACGCCATCGGATGATTGTGTGCGTTGAAGCGTCCACCGCGACGGGTAATGTGGAACCACGCGTGCGTCTGCGATTCAAGCGTCAGCAGCTTTTGTCGCGAATACCCATTCACTTCGCCGACAAAATCAAATAATCGAGTCATACAGAATTCGTGCAACGTCTGGATGCATGGCTCGGGCCAGGTAAACAACGAAAAATGGCTCTCGAACAAGCCTTTCTGGATGCTCATCGATGGATCAGGATTGCGCCATCGCTCACCCTCGGACTCGCGTTGCAGGAACAGGTTGCGTAATTCTGCATTGAGCCCAATCGAATCCGCGAGCTCAGTGCGGAAGAACGGAACGGAAAACAGGGACAATTTTCCCATGGCAGCCTCGAGTCACAGAATGTCCAAAACATGATCGACCCGGCGCAATGGGATCATCCCGAATGCCGCGATCAAACTTCAGGACTACATATACCTTGAGGTCGGATCGAATTGCCAGTTGATCAATCATCGAGGTATGCAGGGCCACCCAGTTGTCTGACCTGGCGTTCGATCCAGTCGGCGCGACGTTGCACATAGCTCGACGGTCGATCGGCATGCAGTTTGCGCGGGCTCGGCAATACCGCCGCAAGCAGGGCGCTTTGATGCGGCGTCAATTGTTGTGGTGAGCTGCGGAAGTAGCGATCGCTGGCGGCCGCTGCGCCATAAATGCCATCGCCAAATTCGGCAATATTGAGATACACCTCGATGATCCGGCGCTTCGGCCACAGCGTCTCGATCAGCACGGTGAAATAGACCTCGAAACCCTTGCGCACAAAACTGCGACCGTTCCACAAGAACATGTTCTTGGCGACTTGCTGGCTGATCGTGCTGGCGCCGCGCAGGCGCGAGCCATCTTCAGCCTCGGCCAGGGCAGTCTGGATCGCGTCGACATCGAAGCCGTGATGGGCCGGAAACTTCTGGTCCTCGGCGGCGACGAGGGCGATGGGCAGGTTCGGCGAAACCCTTGTCATGGGCGCCCATCGATAGCGCAGGGTGAAATCATGCGATTTGTCGAACATCGCATCGATCTTGCGACCGATCATCACCGCTGACGTCGGCGGCGGCACGAATCGGAAAAGCAGCACGATGAGAACGCTGGATCCGACCCAGACAAGCAAACCAATGCCGAACCATCGAATGATTCGGCGGGCCAGGGATTTTTGCCGCGGATTGATTGGGAGACGCATGTTTCGATTGTGCCATCACGAACCGCGTTCTGCCGGCACAAAAAAAAGGCGCGAAAAACCGCGCCCGTTTTTTGATCATCAGACTCGCGGCTAAATCACATCGCTGGAGTACACATGTAGGCAGAGTATGCGGCGTCAAATCCGTCGAAGAAGATGCGGTCGCTGCTCAAGCGGATCTCATCGATGAAAGCGCCGCCGAATTCGGCTCCGCCGTCCGAAGAGAATCGCCAGCGCAACTTGATCGCCTGTCCCGCATAGGCGGCGAGATTGGCCGAGAAATTCTGGAACGAGGCGATAGCGGTTTCATCGGCTGGCGTTGCTGAGCTCGAGCCACCAAAACCCTGTGTGCCCGACGCATATCCGCAAGCGTTGCCTTCATTGGTAATCGTACCCGCAGCTGGATAGCCGCCGTTCGGCGCCAGACTTGCCCAGCTAGAGCCGCCATTGGTGGAGACCTCAAGCACGAGCAGATCCCAGCCATGCTCAATGTTGTATTTCATCTTGAAATTCAACGTTGCACCGGGCGGGACCTGGACTGACGGCGTCGTCATTGCACCGCACGTACTGGCTGGGTAAGTCGCACCATCGGCACCGCTGTGATAACTCAAGCTGCCTGCGGTCGCAGCAGTATTGGTGACTTGCCACGGCGCTTCGAGACTTGAATAGACGTGCGTGTCGCCGTCATCGAGATAGACAATTCCGTCGACACCGCTCGAACCGACCGCTGTACCGACAACGGCTTCGCTGATCGGCGCCAGGTTGCCTTCAGAATCTTCAGCCAGGACCTTGTAGTAATAGGGTACGGCGGGCAGAGCCGAGACGTCGTCATAGCTCGCGCTGGTCAACCCGGATGCGATGGTGGTCGGTGCAGTGAAGTAGGGGCTGTCCGATCGTTGAACGGAGTAGTTGATGGTCGGTGATAGCGGACAGCTCGACGTGGCGGGGGTCCAGTCCAGCGCAACCTTGCAGGTCGCACTGAGTGTTGATCCGCCAGCAAGACTGCTGGTGTCAAATGACGGCTGCACGCTGCAAGGTCCGCTGTAGGCGAGATCAATACAGGTTGAAACAGTCCCCTCGACATCGTTGCTGATGCCGCGAACCCGATAGGCGTAGTTGAAGCCGCCTTGGGTCGTCGGGTCCAGCAGCGGACTGCTTGCGCCCGACGCGACGAGACGGAAGTTCCCGGAAGACGATGCGGCACAGGTCCCAGCAGTGCGATAAAGCTGGTAACCCTGAGCACCGCCACTCTCATCGAATGAGATGGAGGCACCGCTGGACGACGAAGACACGCTCAAGCTGGTCGGGGCCGGAAATGCAGCGGTATCTGGCAGGCCGAATCGTCCCGATACCGCGAGCGCATAGCCTTGTCGATCTGTATTGGAACGACTTCCTCCTGGCACAGACGTGCCTTTTACGCGGAATGTGTAGGACCCGGCCGCGGGAGCGGTCAATCGCACCTGCTCTACCGTATTGCGGATATCCGCGCTGCCTCCGGCGGTGGAAACACCTGAGGACAAGACGTTGCCGCGGTAGAACGTTGAACCCGGGCCTGCAACTTCGAGATCGAGGTTGTTGACCAGGGTCAGTGCGGCACCACCGATCGCTTCCGGATCGTACCAAGTGAGCGTGGCGCGCAGCTCCTGCCCAGCCTGCACGTTGGTAATTGTGTATTCATTAATATCGCCGGTCTCAAGCCCGGATGCATTCGTGCGCTCAAAGATGCGCAAGCGGCGGCTATCGTCGCCGAAAGCGCTCGGTGTCGTCGCAAACCAGAGATTTGAATCAGTCCAGGCGCGGCCCCATCCATAGTTTCCTGTACCAAACTGCTCGGACGGAGTCGTATTTGAACCAAGGACCGGGTTGGTTCCATTGAGCAGAATAGCCTTGAGCGCCATGCCGCTCGGATTGTAACTGTCTCCGGCCGTTATCGCGCCGCGTGGATAGAATCCATTCGTGAAGAACTGGCGCACAAGAGCGGCATTGCCCGCGATGGTAGGTGCAGCCATCGAGGTTCCTGATAGCGATTTTGATGTCGCTGCTTCGATGGTAGCGGTTGTATTGGAGTCACCAGACGCGGAAATCACGCTGCTGCCGGGAGCCATGATGTCGGGCTTGACGCGATTGTCGGAGGTTGGGCCACGGCTCGAATAGCTGGCGACAATCTTGCTGCCGGCGTGCGACAGCGCACCAACGGTGATCGCATTCTTTGCGTTTCCAGGAGAACCCGTGGTGGTCGCGCCGCTGCCACTATTGCCGGCCGAAACAACAAAAATCATGTCCTCAATGGTGGACAGTGTCGTGTCAACCACGCGATCGGTGCCGCTATAAACGCCTAGGCTATCGCTACCCCAGCTCGCGCTGTGGATGCGTGCGCCTGCATCGTGCGCCTGCTTGATCGTACCGCCGAGATTGGTAATGGACAGACATCCCGAGGTGTCATTGCCGATATCCTGGAACAACAGTTGCGCATTCGGCGCCATGCCGTCAGCCAACTCGTGTCCGGATGAGGTTGGTGTAGACGCGGTGTAAGTGGTTGCGCCTACCGAACCGCCGGCATCGCCGGCGATGGTTCCGCTCGTGTGCGTGCCGTGATAGCTTGTGGACGTCCCGCCGGGACAAGTGGAATTGTTATCGTATGCTTCGGCGCCGGGCTGAACCCAGTAGGCGAAGACCTTGTTGTCTGGGTGGACAGCGCCAAGCGCTGGCGGAACCGGAGAATCGGCTGTAGTGATCTCGGTGTGATCCCCGAGCCCCTTGTTGAGCGTTGTGAACCACGCCTCGTTGGCATCGAGGCCGGAGTCGGAGATGCTGATGATTTGGTAGCTGCCGAAAAGGCCGTGATCCCAGAGCGGTTCGCGACCGGCTTCGATACTGCCGGATCCTGCCGTTGTCGTGGTTGGCGAATTTCCCTGGATTGTCCCGATGCCTGCGGAATTGTCGACATATTCCTGCAGGTGCGGCGCGACCCAGGAGACGCTGTCTTCAGCGGTCGCAGAGCGCACCAGGCGATCGAGACCGGCTTCGCCGATGTGGATGCGGACGAAAGGAACGGTTGCGCTATCGGCAATCGAAACAATGGACGCACCTGGCACCTTGGCCAAGGCCGTGCTCATCTGTCTTGCAGACTCCCCGGCAAAACCGAACACGTCGATTTCTATTCCTCCCTGCGGAGCGAGAGCCAAGCTGCTGCGCGCTGCGTTCCACAGTGCAGGATCAAGTTTTTGCCCCGGCTGATAGGTGCCGACCCAGCGCACCGAAGGGTCGGCGCGCAATTCGCTCAATCCGTTGTTACCGAGGCGCACTTGGTAAGCGTTGTTCGGAACATATCCAAGGAAGGTCACGCCGCGCTTTTCGAGGCGAGCTCGGGATTTCGCGGGATCGTCGCTGAATTGCACGATTGCAAAGCGGCCCGATTCGACATCCGCGGCAGCGCCGGTGGATGAAAAATCGATGCGCTGTACGGTCGGATCAATGAGCCCGGAGCGCAACAACAGAAGCCGGCTGTCGCTCGCTCTTG
>JBBQTY010000074.1:0-17322 GCA_038234445.1 Lysobacterales bacterium | reverse complement strand
TGTCCACAACGATGAGGGCGCCGCTGAGCTCCTTCGCGTCATGCGCTGCACGAATCGCGTGCAGACACGGACACTCAGGAGCGTCGGGCAATGACAGTGCAGTCGGGAACCTCAGATGATCTGCATCAAGTGATGAAATCGGCATCGGTCGATGATCATCGAGCCGCGATCACCGTCGCGACTGAGCGTGCTGATGTGATGCGCAGCGTAGGCAAGATCCTGGCCGCGAGCGCGACGTCCTGGTTCATCGTCGCCGTGCTCGGGCAATGGCTGTTTGTTACCTACGTTGTCGGTTTTTACGCGCGGGCCCTGTGGCAAGGCCACATCGAAACCTGGAACAGAGTGCTTCCGCATGGCTATGTGCCGGGCGACACGCTGGGCAATCTGGTCGTCGCCGTGCATCTGGCATTTGCCGTGGTGATCATTGTCGGCGGTTCATTGCAGGTGATGACCGGTGTGCGTCGGCGCTTCCCGCGGTTCCATCGCGTCAATGGCCGGACCTATTTCGTATCGGCCTTTGTCATGAGTGTGGGCGGTTTGATCATGGTCTGGACGCGCGGCACCGTCGGTGGCGATGCGCAAGCCGTGGCGATCACGATCAACGCGTTGCTGATCATGGGGTGCGCGATCATGACCGTGCGCCATGCGATTGGCCGACGCTTCGATATGCACCGGCAGTGGGCCTTGCGCCTATTCCTTGTCGTCAGCGGCGTCTGGTTCTTCCGCATAGGTTTGATGTTCTGGATTGCGGTGAATCAAGGGCCGGTAGGTTTCGATCCGCATACATTTCGCGGCCCGACACTCGTCGCGCTGGCGTTCGGTCAGTACCTCGTTCCGTTGACGATCCTCGAGCTGTATTTCCGCGCACAACGCAGTAGATCAAGCATTTTTCGCATCAGCATGGCCGGAACTCTTTTCGGCCTGACTCTGGCTACAACGGCCGGGATCGTCGCTGCATTTCTTTTCATGTGGTTGCCGAAGCTTTGATATCGCGTGTTGTTGCCGTCGGCGATGCAGCGTGCCCGTTCGCTGCTAACCTCTCGGGATGACCGCCAACGTGACGAGTCCACCTTCGCGAAATCCGTTTCCCATCTTCGGATGGCGGCGTTTGCGCGTACTCCTTATCGCCTGCGCAGTTCTCACCGTGCTGATGACGCCGGCTTGGCAGGGATCGTATTTCGAACTGGTTTTCCGATGGATGTTCATCGGCTCGATCTGTTTGCTGATATTCGGCGTATTCGAACGTTGGCCGAAGCGGCTGCCACGCTGGATCGCACGCTGGGTACTGCAGGTGATTGGTATCGTTGTGATCATCCCGATCGCTGCCTGGCTTGCCTACGTGTTGACGACACAAGGCAATCCGGTTCCGTTCTGGCATGACAAGCAACGTCTGGCGGGATTCGGCATGTTCACCTTCATGAGCTTGCTGATCGCTCCATGGATGGCCGTCGCCGCCTTGATTGGACAGATCAATGGCAAGGCCCAGCGTCAGGCATTGGCCTTTGAGCTCGAGCGCAGCGAACTCGAACGCAAGGCGATCGATGCTCGCCTGCGCTTGTTGCAGGCGCAGGTCGAGCCACACTTTCTGTTCAATACCCTGGCGAATATCCGCGAACTGGTCGATTCCGGTTCGCCGCAAGCCTCAGCAGTACTGAGCAGCCTGATCGCCTATCTGCGTGCCGCCGTACCACGCTTGCACGAGCCCGCGACGACGTTGCGCCAGGAACTCGAGCTCGTGCGCGCCTATCTCGATGTCATGCACATGCGCATCCCGGATCGCCTGCAATTCATCGTGCACGCCGATGATTCGCTGATGACCTTGCACTGTCCGCCGATGTCGGTTTTAACCTTGGTCGAGAATGCGGTTTGTCATGGCATCGATCCGAGCGAAACCGGCGGTCGCGTCGAAGTTCGCGTTGTTGAAGCGAACGGGCGATGCCGTATCCAGGTGGTCGATACCGGGATTGGTTTGCAGGACACAATCGAGGGGCTAGGCACGGGACTTTCGACTTTGCGCGAACGCCTGCAACTGATGTTCGGTGACGCCGCGCAATTGCGCTTGATTTCGATACAGCCGCGTGGGGTAAGTGCCGAACTCGAATTTCCAGCGCGACGGGGCGTGCCATGAGCGCGCGCATTCCGACCGCGATGATTGCCGACGACGAGCCCTTGCTGCGCCGCGCGCTGCGTCGAATGCTCGGACAGGTATGGCCCGAACTCGAAATCGTGGCGGACGCACGCAACGGCCGTGAGGCGGTCGAACAGTTCGAAGCGTTGCGCCCTGATGTGTGTTTCCTCGATGTGCAGATGCCGGGTCTGTCGGGGGTAGAAGCGGCTCGCTTCATCGGACACCGCGCGCAACTCGTCTTCGTCACCGCATTCGATCGCTACGCTGTCGAGGCATTTGCACAGGGTTTGCTCGACTATCTGGTCAAGCCGGTTGAAGTCGAGCGCTCGGCTGAAACCGTTGCACGTTTGCGCGAACGTCTGCGAGCTTCGCAAGGCACCATCGATACCGAGGCTCTCGTCGAACAGCTTGCCGAGCGCATGCTCAAGGGTTCGGCACCGTCTACACTGCGCTGGATTCGTGCTTCGGTCGGATCCGTGGTGCGCATGATCTCCGTCGATGAAATCGACATTCTGCGCTCAGACGAAAAGTACACGCGCATCGCCTGGCGCGGCGACGCCGGCAAACCGGCCGACGCTTTGATCCGCACGCCGCTGAGGGAATTGATGGCGCAGCTTGATCCGGCGCATTTCATCCTGGTCCATCGTGCCGTCGTCGTCAACCAGCGCGCGATCAGTCATGTGATCCGAGGCGGTAACGAAACCGCGACCATCCATTTGCGCAGTCGTGATGAGGTGTTGCCGGTCATGCGCAACTATCTGCATTTATTCAAGCAGATGTGAACTGCGACGCTGCAGGGCGGATGTCGCCAAGAGCGAATCATCCGTCCTGAACGAGGAATCCTGAGCGAGTCAATCGTGATCAGGGTTGCGCCGCTTCAAATCCGTTGGCGAACAGGGCTTGCACGATGTTTGAGCGAGAGAAATTGTCGACTGTGCTCGATTCGCTGAGGCTGACGGGTCCGGAGAGCGTTCCCGACAAATAGGAAGACTCGACCATCTCGACGACTTTCAATTCGCCGGAAATGGTCACGCTACCACCAGGCTGTATATCGAAGGTCGCATCGATGGTTCCCGAGCGATTGTCGATCACACAATTGCTGGCCGCCTGGACAACGCACGTCAGGTTCTGGGTGCCGCCCTGAAGCAACGTTCCTGCGATCAGTTGCGCCCCTGAAATCGGTTGATCGCCGGTGTAGGTTGCGAGCAACTGGAATCCAAGAGTCTGGCCCGCAACAACATGCTTGTGGTCCGTGATGATCGAGAGCTGAAGATTCCCGTGCGCGACGATTGTCGTGTCGAGCAGCCCAGCTCCACTTGTCCAAGGCAAGGTTTCCGACACATGAAAGCCGTTGAACAACATATGGTTGTCGTCGACAAATTTTGTAACGAGAGGCAAGAGTGATTCCGAGGTTGCATCGTTTGCGCGGCTGGAAATCACCTGTTGACTCAACAGGCCACCATTGGTTGGGTCGATTTCATACAAGATATAGAGCTTGCCCGCGGACGTTCTGAAACCGTGGCTGCCTTGAACCATCGTCTTGCCCGACGGAGTCTGCCGGACAAACGATGCGATGGAGCGAATCGAAGGATTGCCTGGATCGATCTGCCAATGGTCGACCTGGCCGCTGCCGTCATTGTGCGCGCGGGAGATGGATGCCTTGGAATCGCCTTCGCCGACGCTGATCAGGTCTCCGCCCGGCAATACCAGTTGACCGTACGTGTAGCAGGTCTGCGTGCAAGCAAACGGTGCCGATGAGCTGGTCCAAATGACATTGCCGTTGCTCACATCGACACGGGCACTTTGTGGCCAACTGCTGACAATGATGTGTTGGTCATCCTGACGGTAGAAATCAACACTGTAGGTGCCGCCAGCAAACAGATCGGAAGACCACATCAGCGAAGCGTCGACGCCAGAAATACGAAGCAGGGTATGCGTGGTTCCGCTGAACGTGCCAGCGACGATGACATCATTGTTGAAAAGCTCGAAGGTCTGCGGAAAGACCTGGCCAGATCCTTCGATCGATCGCGAGGGCGGTGCGGCGCGGTCGAATCGCCAAAGTACATCGCCGGTTTGTGCGGACAGCTTGTAGATAAACTGACGGCCACAATGATCATTGAAATTGCAGGGCAGATTGGTGCCGACGCCGATGAAGACATTACCTGCACCATCGAACTCGGGAGCTGACGTATAGGTCAACGTCTGACCTTCCTCCTGCAGTAGTTTGCTCCAGAGCGGCGTGCCGGTGGTGCGATCAAGGAGCGTAACGTAGGTCAGGCCAGGATCGTTGTAACCTGAGCCGAAGCTTGCCGCGTAAGCTATCGCGACGGAATCGGCATTGATGACAAGCGTTGGCGATCGATCGAAAGAGCCTGGCGAGTAATAGGAGACTTGCGCAGGAAAAGCCGGTACGGATGTCGCCCAGATCGGAGCACCCGTCGTCGTATCAAGGCGCCGCAATCGCAGAGTTTTTCCGCTCTGGTCGGAGCCGTAGCCGGCATCGAAGACATCATTGCCGTCGGCAACGCTCGATGCATAGACACCTTGAACCGTGGGTGGCGTCGTCAATGCAGACGTCATGACGCCGGTATCGAAATCGATGCCCTGGAAATGCGCTGTGCGGGCTCCCGCCGCATAGGCAGTAGCCACACCGAGCAGGTGATTGTTGGCAAGCCCGCCAAAGCCTTTCCAAGTCAGCCCACGACTATTCGCATCTGTGGTTGGCAAGGTGGATGTCCACATTGTCGCGCCAGTGCTTGCGTCGAGCTTGATCAATCCGAGCCCGGAATTGGTCAGTGATATCACTGCATTGCCGATCGTCGATGCGTTGCTGCAATAAACGCAGGGCGACAAAGCGACGTTCCAGACTTCACTGCCCGAGGTCGAGGAAAGTCGGCGGATTGAGTTGTAGTCGATGACGACCGGATCTGCAGCAATATCATCGCTGACAAGAATTTTCGAATCTTGAAAAATTGGCGCGCTCCAAAGCGTCGATCCATCGATCTTGCTCAATGCGCGCAGGTCGGTCTCGGTTTGCACATAGATGACCGAAGTTCCGATGCCTGCCACGGATCCGCCGCCCGTGATCTGGGCGGTGACATTCCATTGCACGTCCCCTTGCGCGTTGGTGTGGACGACCCGGTAGCCAGTAATCGAAAATCCAGTCGACATCGCAAATGACGCGTATACGTTGTCCGAACCGTCGACCGCAGCGTTGCCACCTTGGCAGTTCAGTCCTTTGTCAAAGCTTCGTTGCCACAAAACGTTGCCGGTTTGGATGTCGGCAACCGTCAAGACATTGCAATTCGCGTACGCCAGTCGGCTCGCCCCCAGACGATATGCGCGTGCGACAAGTGCGTTGCGAGACCATTGGATATTGCCGGCTGCGTCCAGTCGCGAGATTTCACCGCTGGCGTAGGGCGTCTCTGATTTGAGGGTGACGATGGCGCCTCCATCCTCCATTTCGATGGAACTGCCGATATTCTGATAGACACCGCCCCTGTATCCGTAAAGGCTGGAGGCCCACTTCAGGCTTCCATCCGGGTTGATACGGGTAGTTTTTTGATCAAAGCCAGTCTCCGCCGCTGAGCTGACAATGACGCCGCCGTCCGCAGTAAATGCCAAGTCCAGACCCTGGGAAATATCGAGCGGCATCGGCGTCGAGTAGGTCCATGGGCTGCTCCAGATTACCTGGGCACTCAATGGCTGGCACGAAAGCGCGCATGCGAAAAGCGTTGCCAAAAAGACGGAATGGATCGTGTTTCGCCACATTTCAATAGTCTCCCTGGCTTGGAAAATCAAGGCGCAATGCCGACTATCGAGGAACTTGCATGAAGGATGGTGTGACTTGTGTCATCACCAACTATTCGCACAAGTTTACGACATCATGTCGGCCAAGTCGCTCATTGTTTCTGTATGAACAAATGAGCAACTCTATTGACCGATTTTCAGGGCTAGCCGCGCTTGGCTTTCAGTTTTGCGACCAGCTCGCCGAGGACATGCTGGGCTTCGGCGCTGAACCAGCGTTTGGCGAATTCGTCATCGCTGACATCGCTGACGCGATCAAATTCGGCATGCAGGTCGGCGCGGGCGATGCGACGGGTTTCGCTCATGGCTTCGGGTGGGTGCTTGAGCAGATCCTGCAGCCAGCCAATCGCGCGGCCGACGACGAGTTCGGTGTCGATCAACTCATCGACGAGGCCGATGCGGTGCGCTTCCTCGGCGTTGACCATGGCACCGGCCACCATCAGACGTTCGGCGCGATGCGCGCCGATCAGACGCCGCATGGCGGCCTGGATAATTTCCGGTACAACCAATCCGACTTGGACTTCGTTGAGGCCGATGCGAAAATCGCCGCGCGCCATGATGCGATAGTCGCAATACAACGTCAGCACGGCGCCGCCGGCCGGGCTGTGGCCCGTGATCGCAGCGACGATCGGAATCGGCGATCGAGCAAGTGCCTCGCAAAGTCCGATGAATTCCTTCCAGAAGACACCCATGGCCTGTCGATCGAGTTGCAGAAGGCTCGGCACATCGAGGCCAGCCGAAAACATCCCAGGGTGACCCGAGAGAACGATGCCGCGTGCGCCATGGTTTGGCGCCGAGATCACCGCCTCGCGCAGCGCACTGACCAACTCTGGATTGAGTGCATTGACCGGCGGTCGCGACAGTCGAAGTTCATGAATGGCATCGTGGCGAACGGTTTCGAGTACGGTCATGGTGGGGTCTCGGTAGCGGTGATGTGGGTGTTCGGAGATGGCACTGAATTCCGCAGTTCATGAACTTGCGGCACAAACCAGTGTCCATTCGAGCGTTGCCATTATAGGTCAGCGTCGATCCAGCTCCGGCTGTTCAAGGCGAGCACTGCGGCAATCGGTGTCGGCCTGCAATGAGGGGTGGGCGCTATGATGGTGAGACTTTTGGAGGTGCCGATGAAAATCCTGCAACGTTTGATCGCGGTGTTGGCCGTGCTGCTGCTTGCCCCGAACGCTCTCGCCGCTGCGAATATTGGTGTCTCGAACGCGTGGATCCCACAGGCGCCTCCTGGCGTCGGAATGCTCGCCGGCTATCTGACGATCACCAATGCCGGTGATACCAGCGTCAACCTGCTCGCCGCCCAGAGCGATCGCTTTCGCAGCGTCACCGTGCATCAGACCGTCATCGAAAACGGGGTTTCGCGCATGCGTGAGTTGCACCTGCTCGAAATTGCGCCGGGCAAGGAGATCACCTTCGCTCCCGGAGGCATGCACCTCATGCTGATGCAGCCGCGCACCCCGGTTGTGCCGGGTGAGCACATCGCGATTACCTTGCTGTTGTCGGATGGCCAGCGCGTTCCTGCGATGTTCGATGTGCAGGCAGCTTCGACGGATGATCAACCGCCCGAGCACCAACACTGAGCAAAGTCTGCGGGATGGGCTGAAGGAGTCACGCATTCGGCGTCGCGATTGGTCAAGTATCCGATCGCGCTGGATTTGTTGGGCGATGCTGCGTTGGACGCTGTCTGATTGCGTTTTGTTGCAATGCATCGAAGAATGTCGGACTGCCCTCCTGAGCCCGCCAAGACAACCCAATCGTGAACTCTTCGAACTCCTCGCTCGCCGTCGACGCCCCTTGGGTCGTCATCAAGTTTGGTGGTACCAGCGTTTCCACGCGTCCGCGCTGGGACAATATCGCGAGCATTGCGGCGAGCCATCAAGCGGCAGGCAAACGGGTCTTGATTGTGGTCTCGGCCTTGTCGGGCGTGACCGATCTGCTCAAGGGGATCGGCGAGGCGTTCGTCGACGATGCCCGTTGCAACGCGCTGCGTCAGGCCATATTCGCGCGCCATCACATGCTGTTTGGCGAAATGGGCTTGCCCAAGCGCAATGCGATCGATGCCTGGTTGGCGCGACTCGATCAACTGCTTGTCGATCCACGACGTGCCGATGGCGATCTCGGTTGGCAGGCCGAAGTGTTGGCATTGGGCGAGCTTTCTTCGAGCACGCTCGGCGCGCTCTACCTCAACTCGCTCGGGCTCACCACGAACTGGCTGGATTCGCGTGAGTATTTTCATGCCGAGGCGTTGCCGAATCAGAGCGATTGGGGGCGTTGGCTGTCGGCTTCTGTTCGCGTTCGCCATGAGCCTGCGATCGTTGCGGCACTCGCCAAGCGTGGCGATGTGTTCATCGCTCAGGGATTCATTGCACGCAGCGGTGAATCTGCGACCGCGGTTCTGGGTCGCGGCGGATCGGATACGTCGGCGGCCTACTACGGCGCCTTGCTCAAGGCCGAAGCGGTTGAGATCTGGACCGATGTGCCGGGTATGTTCAGCGCGAATCCTCGTCAGGTTCCTGATGCGCGACTGCTCGCAAAACTCGATTACGCCGAGGCCCAGGAAATCGCGACGACCGGTGCGAAAGTGCTGCATCCGCGCTGCATCCATCCGGTCCGCGATGAACGCGTGCCAATCCGCATCAAGGACACCAACCGTCCTGATCTTCCGGGCACCGAGATTGTCTGGAACACACAATCGACTGCGCCAAGCGTCAAGGCGATCAGTTCGCGAAAGGGCATTACGCTGGTGTCGATGGAATCGATCAGCATGTGGCAGCAGGTCGGTTTTCTTTCTGACGTGTTCGAGGCGTTCAAGCGCCACGGACTTTCGGTCGATCTGATCGGTTCGGCGGAAACCAATGTCACCGTGTCGCTCGATCCGTCGGACAATCTGCTGACCACCGATGTGCTGGCACGTTTGTGCGTCGATCTGGAAGCGTTCTGCCGGGTCAAGGTGATTGCGCCGTGCGCGGCGATCACTGTGGTCGGCCGTGGCATGCGCTCGATGTTGCACAAGTTGTCCGCCGTGCTTGCCGAGTTCGGTGCGTTGGATGTTCATCTGATTTCGCAATCCTCGAATAATCTCAATCTGACCTTTGTCATCGACGAAGCGCTGGTCGATTCAATGATTCCGCGGTTGCATGCGCTGTTGATCCGATCCGAAGTGATGCGCGTCGGCGACGCGAATGTGTTCGGTCCGAGTTGGCGTGAACTCTCCGAAGAGACGGCTTTGACGCGTCGTCCTGGGTGGTGGCGCAGCAAGCGTGAGCAACTGCTTGCACTCGCCGCGCAATCGACACCCCGCTATGTGTACAACCTCGATCACGTCCGTGAGCAGGCACGAGGGCTCGCCGCACTCGGCATGGTCGATCGCTGGCACTACGCGCTCAAGGCCAACCCGCATCCGGAGATTTTGCGTGCCTTGCATGCGGAAGGTTTTGCCTTCGAGTGCGTGTCGTGGAATGAGGTCGCAGCGGTGCGGGCGACGTTGCCGGAGTTGGCTGTCGATCGCATTCTGTTCACGCCGAATTTCGCGCCGCGCGAGGAATATCGCGCCGCGCTCGCGGCCGGTGTACGCGTCACCCTCGATGCCTTGTATCCGATCGTCGAGTGGGGTTCCGATTTCGCCGATCGTGAGATCTTCTTGCGTGTCGATCTGGGCGCAGGGCGTGGTCATCACGACAAGGTCAAGACCGGTGGCGCGCAATCGAAATTCGGCGTATCGCTTGACGAGATCGAAATCTTTCGCAACCACGCGCGTCAGCATGGCGCACGCATTGTCGGCCTGCACGCGCATCTCGGTTCGGGCATCCTCGATGCGCAGCATTGGCGCAGTGTCTATGTGCAGCTTGCGAGTCTGGCCGAACAATTCAATCGCATCGACGTGCTCGATCTCGGTGGCGGACTCGGTGTGCCGTCGCGGCCCGACGATGTGCCGCTCGATCTTGTCGCGCTTGGCGAAGCGCTGGCTGAGGTCAAACTAGCCTATCCGCAGTTCCAGTTGTGGATGGAACCGGGCCGATATCTTGTCGCCGAGGCCGGTGTGTTGCTCGCGCGCGTGACCCAGACCAAGCGCAAGGGCGACGTGCGCTACGTGGGCATCGATGCCGGCATGAACTCATTGATCCGTCCGGCGCTTTACGAGGCCTGGCACGAAATCGTCAACCTGACGCGGCTTGATGCACCGGTCGGCGATCTGATCCAGGTGGTCGGGCCAATATGTGAAACCGGAGACGTGCTCGGCAACAATCGCTACTTGCCGACAAGCGAGGAGGGCGACGTTATCCTGATTGCTGAAGCGGGTGCCTACGGCGCGGTGATGGCTTCGCACTACAACCTGCGTGAACCGGCCGACGAGGTGTGCTTGTGAGTTTGTCTGATCCGCGAAGTGCGAAAATCTTTCGCTTTATCCGTCGCGAGTATTCGGACGGCGAGGTGCGTCTGGTTTATGCCTTTGATGATGGTCCGGAGCTGATCGAGCGTATCGGTTTTCCGAATGCGCCTTCGCTGCTGCCTGAGCGGCAGACCGCTTTCGATGCCGCGTTGGATCTGCTGCACCTAATTGCTGGCGTCAGCTATTACAAGGCCGGTGTGCCGCAGGAGATCCGCGTCGAGAGCATGTCACTCGATTCCGAGACTGCGGCTTTTCTGGACGCTTTGTATTTGCACGGCTTGGGCGAATTCGGCTATCACAACAAGATAGATCTACGCGGGAAGATTCGTTTCCCCTCATGTCATCCCGGCCTGCGCCGGGATGACGGTGAGGGAGCGTTGGATGTATTGCGTGAGCGAGGTGTTTCGACAGGATTGCCGCGAAGCACCTTGGTCCCCATCGGTGGCGGCAAGGATTCATTGGTCAGCGTCGAGATCCTCAAGCGCGCCGGCGAAAACGCCACGGCTGTCTGGATCGGCACGTCTGGTTTGATCGGATCATGCGCACAGCGAACCGGCCTGCCGATGCTCAACATCTCGCGATCCATCTCGCCGGTGTTGTTCGAGTACAACCGCGCAGGTGCACTGAATGGCCATATTCCGGTGACCGCGATCAATTCGGCAATCCTTGTCGTTGCCGCAATTCTCTACGGCCACGACGCGATCGCGTTTTCGAATGAACGCTCGGCATCGAGCGCGACGCTTGAGTACAACGGAATGGCGATCAATCACCAGTGGAGCAAAGGATGGGAGTTCGAACGCGGCTTTCGCGATCTTGTGCATGCAAAGGTTGCTGCCGATTTGAACTACTACTCGCTGCTGCGCCCCTTGTCCGAGCTTGCGGTGGCGTCGCGCTTTGCTCGCAGCAATCGCTACGACGATGTGTTCTCAAGCTGCAACCGCAACTTCCGCATCCTTGGGCCCAAACCTTCGGATCGCTGGTGTGGCCAGTGCCCTAAATGCCATTTTGTATTCCTCGCATTGGCGCCTTTCATGCCGAAGCCGCGTCTGCTGGGGATTTTTGGCCGCAATCTGCTCGATGATCCAGCGCAGACGGCCGGGTTCGATGCATTGATTGAATATCAGGATCACAAGCCGTTCGAGTGCGTTGGCGAGGGCAGGGAGTCACGTGCGGCGATGGCTGAACTCTCGCGCCGTGCCGAATGGCGCGAGGACGCCATCATCGAACGCTTTGCGCACGAGATACTGCCGCAGCTCCATGCATCCGAGCTTTCGGTTGATTCCTTGCTGGAAGTGCAGGGTGAGCATCGCATTCCCGCGCATCTGATAAATCCCCTCGAGAGCACGGACTAGGCGATGCGCATCGCCGATCTCGCCAGTCTGCGCGTTGCCATCTGGGGACTGGGCCGCGAGGGCCACGCGGCGCATACGGCCTTGCGTCAGCGATTGCCAAAACTTGAACTCACTATTTTCTGTAGTGATACCGAAGCGCATTTCATGGCCACGGATCACCCATGCGACCGATTCGTCACAAGCGCGCCGACAGCGGGTGATCTCTCGGCCTTTGATGTGGTTATCAAGTCGCCTGGAATCAGCAGCTATCTACCTGAGTTGCTGGATGCTCGGCGAAATGGCACACGCTTCACGTCGGCGACTGCGCTGTGGTTCGCAGAGCATTCGCAATCCCGCGTGATCGCCGTTACGGGTACGAAGGGCAAGAGCACGACGAGTGCCTTGATCGCGCATTTGCTGCGAGGACTGGGTCTTCGCACGGCATTGGCCGGCAATATCGGCATGCCCTTGCTTGAACTGCTGGATCCGCCGATTGAACCGGATTGGTGGGTGGTCGAACTATCGAGCTTCCAGACCCGCGACGCGGATCACCTCGACCTCGCTGTCGTCACCAACATACAGGAAGAACATCTCGACTGGCATGGCAGTCGTGATCGCTATGTCGAGGACAAGCTCTCGCTTGTATCGAGTGCGCGAATGTTGCTGGTCAACGGTTCACAGACCGAGCTGCTGCAACGTACGGCTGCGCACGAACACCGATTGATCTATGGCACGCCCGATGGTTGGCATATCGATGCGGCATCGATTCTGCGGGACGATCGGATTGTCTTTGATCGAGCGCGATTGCCGCTACCGGGTCCGCACAATGCCTTGAATGCGGCTGCCGCCCTGGCCGCGATCGAAGCGATTGGCGAAGACGCCATCGCTGCATCGGAACATCTCGCGGGATTCAAGTCGCTGCCACATCGATTGCAAACACTTGGTGTGCGCGATGGTGTCACCTGGATCGATGACAGCATCGCAACGACGCCGCAAGCGGTGATCGAAGCATTGCGCAGCCACAGTGGCGACGCCATCAGCGTGATCATCGGCGGCCATGATCGTGGTCTCGATTGGCGACCCTTCGTCGAACATGTTCGCGCGCATCCGCCGCTGGCCATCGTTGCGAACGGCGCGAATGGACGGCGAATTGAAGCGCTGCTCCGCGACAGTCAGGGCAGCTATCAGTTGCGATTGGTGGCGACTCTGGCTGAGGCGGTAGCCGTTGCGCGCGAATTGACGGTTTCGGGGGGGAGCATTTTGCTATCTCCCGGAGCGCCGAGCTTCGACCAGTTTCATGACTACGCCGAGCGCGGGCGTTACTTCGCGGAAATGGCAGGTTTCGATGCCGATGGAATCGGCCAGATTGAAGGCCTTGGTATAGCCTAGGATCTGCGTGCGGTGTCGCTGTTGCGCGCCGTATTCAGCGCTCTCGCGGCAGTGATCAAGTTTGCGCGGTAGTGCTCAAGATACCTCATGTCGACGCCCGTCGTTCCTGCGCAGGCAGGAACTCAGTGCCTGTGCTCTCCTGCAACGATCACCGCTTGCCTTTTAACATCCCGCTGCAGGGAATTTAGTATCAAAAAAGTTTAATTCCCGTGGATAACCCCCGCCGTCCACGAAAACCTCCAGTGGTTTCCGAATCCCGGAACATGCCAAGTTCCAGTGACTCTGGGTGTGTTGACAAGGCACTGGGTCCCTGCCTGCGCAGGGACGACGAGCGGATGGTGATGTTACAGGCGTGATTCAGAGCGCTACTACAGCGCTCAGGAACATTCGCATCAGTCCATTCGCTCGAGAATCGCGAGCGTGGGCTTCGCGCGATTCAATGTGTAGAAGTGCAAGCCAGGCGCGCCGCCGGCGACGAGTTTTCGACATAGCTCGGCAACCACGTCGGTACTGAATTCGCGGATGGATTCCGAATCGTCGCCGTAGGCTGAGAACCGCTTGGCCATCCAACGTGGAATTTCAGCGCCGCACATTTCCGAGAAGCGCTTTAGCTGACTGAAATTGGCGATCGGCATGATGCCCGGAACGATCGGCACGTCGACACCGAGCTTGCGCACCGCATCGACGAAACGAAAGTAGCCATCGACGTTGTAGAAGTACTGGGTGATCGCGCCGTTCGCGCCGGCGTCGATCTTGCGTTTGAAATTGGCCAGGTCGGCGTGTGCGTCGCTGGCTTGTGGGTGGACTTCCGGGTAGCAGGCGACTTCGAGATGGAAGTGATCACCGGTTTCGTTGCGGATGAACTCGACCAGTTCGCTGGCGTAGCGCAGGTCACCGATGCTGGCCATGCCCGAGGGGAGATCGCCGCGAAGTGCGACGATACGTCGAATTCCGAGCGCCTTGTATTCCTCGATCAGCGCGCGAATTTCAGCGCGCGATCCACCCATGCAGGAAAGGTGCGGAGCGGCATCCAGACCATGGAGAGTGCGCAGGCCTTTGACCGATTCGACCGTGTGACTGAGCGTTGAGCCGCCCGCGCCGAAGGTCATCGAAACGTAGTCAGGGTTCAACTTCTTGAGCTGGCGAACCGCTTTCTCAAGTCCTTCGCGTTGATCGTCTGTCTTGGGGGGGAAGAATTCGAAGCTGATCGCGGTCATTCCTCGGTCCGGAAAAGTCGGGTGCTCGAGTATATCGCTTCATCGCGATGTACGTATATCCGATGTCGACGGGTCGCTTAAAGTCGGCAATCGTGGCCTACTTGGCAACATGCCGAATGACGCGATATCTGCTGAAAAATTGGAGGTACGCAGCACTGCCTACCTCTTGCAGGAACTGCGCGAAACCTGCGAGCGTGCCCAGCTAGGCGGCTATTTTTATTTGCTCGCCGTCATCTTGGCTTTTCTATTCACCACGCGGAGCCACGTTTTTGCGGCCATCGGATTGACGCTGTGGTTCACGATCCTCGCTGCAGCCAGACTCGCGGTCCGTGTCCCTGAACCTCCCGAACCTCGCCGGGTAAAGGTCCAGCTACTTCGTTTGTGGGTGATCCTACTGATCACGAGCGTGAGTTGGGGTGCTTTCAGTGCCTGGATCTTCGTGGTCCTTCCAGAGCCGGCACCGCTGATTTCGCTTTTGTTTTCCGGCGCATTTGGTGCGGCTCATGCGCATACCTACTGCATGCGGCGGACACCGAGCGCAATCGGTATCGGAGCGGTCATGCTCCCGAGTCTGTTTCTCCTCTGGCGGGATGTCAGTGTTGGAGTAGGGGTAATGTGGGCCATCTACGTTGTTTACATGTTGTTGGTGCTGATGCGTAGCGCGCGCGAATATCATGCTCGTTTGAGTCTGGAAGCGGAACTGCGCGATCAGCGTGACTTGTTCGAAATTCAGAGCAGAACCGATGCCCTGACCGGCATTTTCAATCGGCGCACGTTTGCAAACGCAATGACAAAGTCTTTGCAAAACTCCAGCGCCGCGCATCCGATTTCGCTGCTGATCATGGACATTGACCTGTTCAAAAGCATCAATGACTCGCTTGGACATCTGGCGGGTGATGACTGCCTGGTCTCCATGGCGAATCGAATGAAGAAACATTTCAATCAACAAGACGACGTAACCGGGCGCCTCGGCGGAGAAGAATTTGGCGTGATTCTGAAGTGTGACGTCGAGCGTGCGCATGAGCGAGCGGAACAGTTCCGACGGGATCTTGATTCGACGCCATTGACCCATGCGGGTGGAATCGCACACGCGACTGTCAGCATCGGTTGCGGGTCGTTTGATCCAACCCGCCACAGGAGCTCAGAGAGTTGGTACCGGGAAGTCGATGTCGCCTTGTACAAAGCCAAAAAAGCAGGGCGAAATCGAACCGAGACGACTATCTCGGTCCACGAAAATCCGGCGGGCGTTGCACCCGCCGGATAAGTTCACTCAATAACGGTAATGATCCGGCTTGTACGGGCCTTCGACTGGAACGCCGAGATACTCTGCCTGTTCCTTGCTCAAGGTGGTCAGCTTGACGCCGATCTGGGCGAGATGCAGACGCGCAACTTCTTCGTCGAGCTTCTTTGGCAGGCGATAAACCGTCTTCTCGTAGACATCCTTGTTGGTCCACAGATCAATCTGGGCGAGGGTCTGGTTCGAGAAACTGTTCGACATAACGAAGCTCGGGTGTCCGTGCGCGCAACCGAGGTTGACCAGACGACCTTCGGCCAGCAGATACATGTTACGGCCATTCGCAAACGTATACTTGTCAACCTGTGGCTTGATCTCCACGCGCGTGACGTCCTTGGCGCTATTCAGGCGATCGACCTGGATCTCGTTGTCGAAGTGGCCAATGTTGCAGACGAGGGCGTTGTTCTTCATGCCCAGCATGTGCTCGAACGTGATGATGTCCTTGTTGCCGGTGGTGGTGACGAAGATATCGGCCTCGCCGAGAACGTCCTCGACCGTCTTCACCTCGAAACCTTCCATCGCCGCCTGCAGGGCATTGATCGGATCGATCTCGGTGATGATGACGCGCGCACCGAGTCCGCGCAGGCTGTGCGCGCTACCCTTGCCGACATCGCCGTAGCCGCAGACCACGGCAACCTTGCCGGCGATCATGAGATCGGTAGCGCGCTTGATCGCATCAGCCAGCGACTCGCGGCAACCGTAAAGATTGTCGAACTTGGACTTGGTCACCGAATCGTTGACGTTGATCGCTGGAACGAGCAGCTTGCCGGCTTCGACCATCTGATACAGGCGATGTACGCCGGTGGTGGTTTCTTCCGAAACACCACGCCAGTCCTTCGCCACCACCGCCCAGAAACCTGGACGTTCGGTGCGTGTGCGCTTGAGCAGGCCCTTGATCACCTGCTCCTCATGGTTCGCGCCCGGCTGATCGCACCAGTCGCTGCCGTTTTCCATTTCCAGACCCTTGTGGATCAACAGGGTCGCATCGCCACCATCGTCGACAATTAGCTGCGGACCTTTGTGACCCGGGAAAGTCAGCGCATCGAGCGTGCAATCCCAGTATTCCTCCAGGGTCTCGCCCTTCCAGGCAAACACCGGCGTGCCGCTGGCAGCGATCGCGGCGGCGGCGTCATTCTGGGTCGAGAAGATGTTGCAGGAGCACCAGCGCACATCGGCGCCGAGGTCACGCAATGTCTCGATGAGGACGGCGGTTTCCTTGGTCATGTGCAGCGAGCCCATCACGCGTACATCTTTCAGCGGTTGTGATTTCGCGTACTGGGCGCGGATCTGCATCAGGCCAGGCATTTCCTCTTCGGCCATCGTTATGCGACGGCGACCGTAATCGGCCAGGGACATGTCGGCAACGTTGTAATCGGTATTCGGGAGATTCTTTACTACAGCATTCATGCGGTTCGCTCCGTTGGATTGGGGCGGGCGCCGTTCAAAGGGAATCGCTGACCGAGCCTGAGTCCGAAACCGTTGGAAAGGTTCGACCTGCAGCGCCCCTCGGTCGCGAGAGGGTGCGTAGTATATCGCTTATTCGCGATGAAAGGATGAATCGTTTCCTGGCCGGCGGCGCAGGCAAAAAAAACGGGCCGCAGAACGGCCCGTTTTCATGTTGCTATGGCAATTGAAGGTTACTGGCAAACATCAACCTTGAGGTTGTCGATGAAGAAGCCAGTGGGTGTATCTCCGACCGAGTTCGAATCCGAGACTGCGCGGAAGCGTATTTGAACGGACTGTCCCGCATAGCTTGC
>JBBQTY010000073.1:0-17336 GCA_038234445.1 Lysobacterales bacterium | reverse complement strand
TCCGTTCATCGCGAGTGGTTGCTGGTCGAGCTACGCGATGCGTGGACGATCGCCGGCAAGACCTGGCCCGCGGGTAGCCTTCTCGTCACCCGATTTGATGAGTTCATGATCGGCAAAGGGACGTTTCATGCCCTGTTCACGCCGAGCGACACGACTGCGCTGGCGAGTTTCGAATGGACGCGACACCATCTCGTATTGAATGTGCTGGAGGATGTAAAAAATCGCCTTACCATACTGACGCCTGGCAATGGCGAAGGCGAATGGAAAAGCGAAGCGATGCCCGGTGCTCCGCTGATCGGCACGGTGAGTATCAGCGCGGTCGATGATGAAGGCTCTGACGATGTGTTCATGACGGTGAGCGGCTACCTGACACCGACCACCTTGAGCCATGGCCCGCTGACCGGCGAAAAGACCGTGCTCAAGCACATGCCTGGTTTCTTCAACGCCAGCGGATACGGGGTCAGTCAACATTTCGCGACGAGCAGGGATGGAACCCGCGTGCCGTATTTCATGGTCGCAAAAAAGGATCTGAAGCTTGACGGCAGCAACCCCACGCTGCAATACGGCTACGGCGGTTTCGAGGTGTCGTTGACGCCGTCCTACAGCGCCACGGTCGGTCGAGGTTGGCTGAGCCAGGGTGGCGTTTATGTGGTCGCCAACATTCGTGGTGGTGGCGAGTACGGCCCGCGTTGGCATCAGGCTGCATTGAAGGAAAAACGGCTTCGCGCCTACGAGGACTTTGCCGCTGTTTCAGAAGACCTGATCAAGCGCAAGGTTACAAGCCCTGCTCACCTGGGAATTCAGGGCGGCAGCAATGGCGGCTTGCTGATGGGCAACATGACCGTGCTTTATCCACAACTTTACGGCGCCGTGGTCTGCCAAGTTCCCTTGCTCGACATGCGTCGCTACAACAAGCTCCTCGCTGGAGCATCATGGATGGCCGAATACGGCAATCCGGATACCGATGACTGGAGTTTCATCAAGTCATTCTCGCCGTATCAAAACGTGCGCAGGGAGCTGAAGTATCCACCCGTGTTGTTCACCACGTCGACCCGTGACGACCGCGTGCACCCTGGCCATGCGCGCAAGATGATGGCGAAGATGTCCGAGCAAGGTCACGACGTCCTTTACTACGAGAACATCGAAGGTGGCCACGGTGGCGCTGCCGACAACGGCCAACGCGCGATGATGACGGCGCTGGCATTCGAGTTCCTCAGGCAGAAGCTTTTTCCGAAAGCTACACAGGCCGACTAGATAATTTGTCTTTCGGACACCAAGAGTTGGACGGAACCCGTGCAGTAGATTCCGCTGCACGATTTCCGCTTTGAGAGAAAAAAATTGCGCATGGTGGAATCACCTGCGGTGGTTCCGCCATGCCCTCTACTGCTCGGTGTCGGAATCCACTTGCGTTGCATCGCTGGACTGATCCAGCTCCGCGCCAGCGGCTTCAATCATTGAGGCAGACAAGGATTTTTTTGTGGGCGCACCCATCTCGGCCAGGCTTTTCACCTGCAGGATCACACTGCCCTTGCCGCCTTCGGTGAGACGACGCACAACGCTGGCGTGGGCGCCCTGGGCCTTGTCGAGCTGGGATCCCAGTGCCTCGAGTTCGTTGACGAGAATAACGAAATTGTCGTGCAAATTGGCCGCGCGTCGGGCAATTTCGATGGCGTTGTTGTTGCGGCTTTCGATGCGCCACAAATAAGCCACGGTGCGCAGTGTCGCCAGCAAGGTGCTTGGGCTGACCAGTGAAATCTTTCGTTGCAGCGCATAGTCGTAGAGTCCGCCATCGGCACGTACCGCTTCGATGAAGGCCGCTTCGACCGGCACGAACAGCAGCACGAAATCGAGTGTACGTACCCCAGGGATATCGCTGTAGTTTTTTCCGGAGAGTCCGTCGATATGTCTGCGCAGCGAAAGCAGATGCTCGCGCAACGCAGCCTGACGTTCCGCTTCGTCCTCCAGCGCGACTGAGCGCTCCCAGGCGACCAGCGAGACCTTGGCGTCGATGATCACATCCTTGCTCTCGGGCAGATGTACGATCACGTCGGGTCGCTGGCGCGTGCCATCTGCGCCCACGAAACTTTCCTGGGTATCGTATTCGCGGCCTGACTGCAGCCCGGAGGCTTCAAGCACACGTTCGAGCACCATCTCGCCCCAGGCTCCTTGCGCGCGACTGTCGCCTTTCAACGCGCGTGTCAGATTGACCGCATCCTGGCTGACCTGCTGGTTGAGATCCTTGAGCGTGCGGATTTCCTGCGCAAGCATGCCGCGCTCGCGCTGTTCATTGGCATGGGTCTGGGTGACCGTCTCGCGGAATTCCTTGAGCTGCAGCTTGAGCGGATCAAGCAGGCCGCCAAGCTGTTCGGAACTTTGCTCCTTGAAGCGCTCGGCCTTGGCATCGAGAATCTGATTGGCGAGATTCTGGAATGATTCGCGCAAACGTTGCTCGGCCTGATCGAGCAAGGCGAGCTTTTCGCGCGCAGCCTCAGCCTGCTCGTGCGCACTGGCTTTCAGCGACGCGTACAGGCTGGTCAAGACCAAGTGTTCGCGATGGCTCGAATCATAGCGAAGTTGCAAATCGGCCAGTTGACGAGTCAGTGCGTCGATTTCCGATTTTCGTTCCGTAGCCTGCGTGGTTGCAGCCAATGAGCGCTGTTCGAGCGCAGCGTGACCGGCGACCAAGACGTCAAAGCGCTGACGGAAATCGCCGAGTTGCCGATTCAGGCCCTCGCGCTGTTCGCGCAGGGTCGAGATCTCCGGCTCTCGCCGCGCTTCCGCCATGGACGCAGCATTGCGCGACCAGCGTCGGCCGAGCCAGCCGAAGGTCAATGCGCCGATCAGCAATCCCGCGAGAAACGCGCCAATCAAAGAGACGATGAAGGATTCAGGCACCAGCGAATTCACCTAAGATTTTGTCCGGCGGATCATCGCAGACCCGGGTCCCGATGCGCGAGGTAAAATCGAGCGCTTGATCGGTTCTCACGCGCGCAACGCAACCGCGGCCCATTCAACATCCCGGTCTGTGACGATTCAATCCGTTCTCCGGGCAAGGCGACGCTGATCGTAGAGCTGTTTGTCGGCTGCGGCCAGGGTCTCATCGAGACTCATCGATGGTTGGCGTGTCGCGTAGCCCAGAGTAAAATAAATCGGCGCCTTCTCACGGGCCGCTTCGATTGTCTTGATGATCTTTCGCGCGATCGACTCGTGCGCATCCTTCAACAGGATCAGGAATTCGTCACCGCCGGAACGCACGACGACATCGCATTCGCGCACATGGCGATTCAGAAACGCTCCCACCTCGACCAGCACTTCATCACCGCGCTGATGACCGTGGGTGTCATTGACCTGCTTGAAGCGATCGAGATCGATTGCTATGCAAGTCCAGACGTCGTGATCGTCCATGCCGGTTTCGAGTTCGTCAAGATAACGCCGATTGAAGCAGCCGGTCAGTGGATCGCGAATACTGAGCTCACGCAATTGCTTTTCATGGCCCAGGCGTTCGCTGACGTCTTGCGAATGCACGATCACGTGCGCTTCATCGCCTTCATCATCAAGGATGTTTTGGTACTGCCAAGTGCGCACGCTGCCGTCTCGAGCAATCATTTGCACCGTGCCCGAATCGGTGCCCTCGGCCAGGATTCGCCGCAGATAGAGGGCGAACAAAGCATGCTGCGAATCCGGTATGAAGTCCGTCCAATTTCGCCCCATCACCTCGGCCACTGAATATCCCAACGATCGCGCAGCGGCCGGATTGATGGAAAGTACGTAACCTTCCAGATCGTGCGTGAAGATCAGGCCAACGCTGTGCTGAAAGAGCTGTCGGAAGCGACGCTCGCTGACTTCAAGAGCGAGCAGCGCCTGTCGGCGAATCGTGGTTTCCTGCAAGGCACCGATCAGCCAACGCGGCTTGCCATCCAGATACTCGATCGTGCCCATCACGCGTACCCATATGGATCGCCCCTTGGCCGTTACAAACGGCAGGTCGAGATCCCAGTCGTCGCCGTCGACAGCCGTTTTTCGGACCGCCGCTTGGATCCTCAGTCTTGCCTCAGGTGGATCGAAAGCGAGCGCTTGCTGCATCGTCGGTCGAAAGCCGGGTGTCACTTCATGTATGCGGCAGGTTTGATCCGAAAAAGTGAATTCGCCACTGTCGAGATCAACCTCCCATCCGCCGACGCTCGCCAAGCGGCCCGTTCTGTCGAGGAATGCTTCGCTGGCACGCAGGCGCTGTTCGATCTCGTGCCGCGATTGCATGGCGGCATCTCGTTCCAGCGCCAGGATTCGCTGTTCAAGCGCAGCCGCTGCCGCGCGCGCCAACTGTTGGAGTATGGCGTGCTGCGCGTCCGTCAAGCGCCGGGTTGTGCGATCGATCACACACAACGTTCCCATGCGCAGACCATCCGAAAGTGCGATCGGGGCGCCGGCGTAATAGCGGATGTGCGGGTCGCCGGTGACCAGGGGATTGTCAGCAAAACGCGGATCGGCCCGTGCATCCACAATTTCAAGTAATTCATCCCCGAGAATCGAATGCGCACAAAAAGCTTGATCGCGCGGCGTTTCCGGCACGTCCGGCAGACCAATATTGGATTTGAACCATTGACGTTTTTCATCGATCAGGCTGATCAGTGCAATCGGTGCACCGGTCACGAGCACGGCAATACGTGTCAGCGCGTCGAATATCGGTTCGGCCACCGTATCCAGCACAGCGAGTTGCTGCAACCGTGACAGTCGCTCGAGTTCGTTGACGGGCGTATCGATGGACATGCGGGTCATCTTAGCCCCTCGCTGCGAATGCCGTTTTGCTCCGATCGTGTGCTGCACAACAGGGCACAAAAAAGCCCTCGAACCTTCGCAAAGATTCGGGGGCTGATCGTCATCATCAAGAAACTCAACTGAAGCTCCCCGACGTATGGTCGAGGAGCAGGTTTTGACTACCGCACGACTGGATCGAAACCATCCTTGAAGATGAGGTCGAGGTCCACCGCGCTACAAACATAGGTACCTTGATCAATGACGATGTCATCGACCGCAACGCCGGCGAGCCCGGTTGCTATGACACTGGAATCGGATGAGGCCCTCCAGCGCAGCTGGATTGGCTGGCCGGCCGCCGCGGCTGGCAGATTGATGGTCGAGGTAATGTAGTTCGGTGCCGCTGCGGTGCCGCCCGACAAGCCCGACCACGCACGACGCCCAGCGATTCCGCTACCGAAGTTGGCGGAGATCGTCGCGTTGTAATCACCACTGATGAAGGCGTTTCCGCCTGCGGTGATGTCTGCCCAAGCGCCACCGTTAATGCTGATTTCCAAGACCTCGCCATCATAGGTTGATTCCATGTTGTAGCGATTCTTGAACGTCAATGTGCCGCCACCGCTGGGCACATTGAGTGTCGGCGTCACCAGGAACGTATCGCCGACCGTGGCGACATCAGGTGCGAACACCGCATTCGGGGCGCTGCTCGGGACATTGGTCGTGGATACCCAGGCGACACCGCTTCCGGTTGCTGTCGAAGTCCATCCCGTCGGCAAGGCCGGCGTCGCAACCGAATCGAACTTCTCATCGAGCAAGGTGCTGATGTTCAGAACACCGAGGGTCATCGGGAAGTTGACGCTGGGCAGCGTGTTGGCCCCATCCTGCAAGCCCAGGGTCAAGGTGATGCTGTCGCCGCAAACACCCGCTGCCGTGAACGTGAATGGCATCGATGCGCTCGCCGCACCAGCGGTCAGTACACCATAGTTCTGCGGACTGCTCGGATTGGTGACACCCGAGGTCGCTTGCAAGGTCGCGACAAGGTTGGTGGTATCGGCCAAACCGGTATTGACGAGAGGCAACTCGACCGTGAGCGTCTCATCAGGATCGGCAGCATTGTTTGCCGGCACGGCGTTCTCAGCGGTAATCAACAACGGTGTGCTGGCATTCACGATCGGTTGTCCGACGAGGCAGGCGCTTAATGTGGTGGTGGCTCCATCGGTGATGACCAGCGTATTGTCAGTGACCGAGCCGAGACCCGCCTTGCTTACGGTTGCCGAGTAGGTACCCGGTGCCAAGGTGATATTTGACTGCAAACTGCCGACAGCCGTGGTCGTGCGGAAGAATCCGCCGCTTACAAAAACATCCGCACCGGGAATCGGCAGTCCGGAACCGCAGGTCTTGATGTCGGCTGCAAGGAAACCCCGCGAAGGCGGTGTACACGAAGGGAACGCAAACTTGCCGATGCGCGTGCTCCAGCTGTTGCTGGATGTTGCCGCGTAATATTCCTGGGTGTACCAGAATGTGCACTCGTCGACCGGATCGACACTCATCGAACTGTAGTCACCCCAGCGATTGCCAGTCGAAGTCTGCGAACCGGCTCCCGCGAAAAACAAGGCTTCGCCCTCATTCAAACCAGCTCCTGTGGCGGGGCCGGTGCGGCCAGCGATCATGATGTTGGCCTTTTGCGTGCTGCTGGATTGGCTGAAGCCGAGGGCGATGTTGCCCTGGTTATCCTGGGCGACACTGCCCATCCAGTCATTGAGGCCGGTAGCACCGTCGATTGCACCCGAACTGTGAGTGCCCTGGTCGCGAACCGTGCCCAGAGTAGAGATATCGGTGCTGCGCAGCTCGAACCAGCGGATACCCGTCTGGTAGGTGGCCGCTGTGGTTGGATTCACACCGCTGACGTTGACCGTGAAGTTGTTGACCCATGAGTTCACCGGCGCTGCGGTTGTCCCCAGGTTGCGATAGCCGACCCGGAACATCACTCGATCCGAAATGGCATCCAATGCGGCACCGCCATTCTGTTCCACGACTGCGCGACCGCTCGGCGACCGTGCATCAAACGCAGCCAGCGCAGTATCGGCACGGATCGTGAATGTCGAATTCGCCGGTATCGCGTAGTCAGGAACCAGCTCGTAGGTACGGATCGCATCGAGCGGATCGCCAAATTCGTCCGCACGGAATTCGAGCACGCGATTCGCCAGACCAGGCGGCGGCGGAACAAATCCATCCAGATCGGTTGGCAGCATGCCGCCGGCATTGGGGTCGTTAATAAAGACGTCATGATAGATATAGGAAGCGGTCGAATCGCCGGAAAGCATCTTGAGGCGATCAAATGCGAAGATGCCGCCACCGAGGAACGCATTTCCAGCCTGGTTGAACTGATTGACGGTCAGATAGTAGCCGTCCGGCCATACGCCATAGTGCGGGTAGTCGAAGAAATCCGTGTTCGGCATGACGAAGTCATACGCATACCACGCACCGAGCGGATCGGGCGTCTGCGAAATCGCAATGCATTGATGGCCCGGAACATCGTTGATTTCGAACTGGCTGATCATCCAGCGGTCAGCCAGCGAATCATAGAGGACGACCGGATCACCATCATCGCTGAGGCGACAGGCGTTGCCATCCGGCAAGCCGTTGAAAAACGTATTGCTTTGCAGATTGGAACCCAGCAATCGGGTGCCGGTCTTGTCGTAGATGCTGACGCGGACATTGACTGACTGCACGTAGTGATTCGGCCCGACATCGCCGTTGGTATCGGGCGGGCTGCAATTGCAGGCTTCCGCGCCAGTCTGGCCAAGGAAGGTCAGTGATGGCGCTGGCATCGCCAACGGTGCATTGGTGGATGCTCCGAGGTTGAGTAATGGATCGTAAAACAGACCATCGCCGGCATCAGCGCCCATCCCCGGAATCGGGAACTTGACGCGCTCGTTTTCGTTCTTCTCTTCCTTTTCCTTGAGACTGCGCGGGGCAAGTGCCGAAGGCATCTGACTGCGGATCGATGACGTGATGCCGAATGCCACTGCGCGACCTGAGATGATGTTCTGCTTCGCCGCCGTCGACTTTTGCACGACGACAGAAGCGCGCGCAGTTGCGTCACCGTCAGGCTGGGCTGCTACTACGCCGCTGGAAAAAACGGCGCCGGCAGACAAAATGACGATAGCCAGGCTATGTGAGAAAGCTCGGACGAGGTGTGATTGCCGAAATTGAATTTGGTGTGTCATTGGATTGACCCCTGGAGAAATTCGAGGATGGAAGGCTGGAACGGCCCGCAAGATTAGTTCCCACCCCATGCGTCCTAATCCCGAGGACGGATAGTAGTCATTCCTTGAGCCGGAGTCGATGACGGTCTACAGGCATCGCCTTGAAGGGGTCTGGCCTTTCTGATTCCAGGCTGCGGCAGCTTGTAGCGGCATTAGTTCGGACGTTGTCGACTACAATCGGGGTAGTTGCTGCCGACCGAGAACAGCCGCTACCGCAACCAACCGCCAGACGCCTTTCCTTGATGAGTTTAAACCACCCTCATTCAGACATTCCGTTACTGCGAGCGCAGGGGCTCGCTTATGCGCGCAACGATGAGCCGGTGTTCGGCCCACTCGATTTCGTGCTGCATCGGGGTGAAGTCGTCCTGATTGAAGGCGACAACGGTTCGGGCAAGACCACCTTGCTCAAGGTGCTGTCGGGCTTGCTGGAACCGGTCAGTGGCTTGATCGAGCTCGATGGCGACGCATTGACGCTGTCCCGACTTTCGCATCAGGTAGCCCTGCTCGGCCACCTCCCGGGACTCAAGACGGATCTGACGCCGCTGGAAAATCTCCGCTTCACGATCGGTGTGTTTGGAATGCGCCCGGGCATCACACCTGCATTGGCGTTGGCGAGTGTCGGACTGGAAGGCTATGAGCGCGTGCCCGTACGCCAGCTCTCGGCCGGCCAGAAGAAGCGCGTCGCCCTTGCCAAGCTGCTGCTTGTGCCCGCAGCGTTATGGTTGCTTGATGAGCCCTACGCCAATCTGGACAAGGAAGGTATTGACCTGGTCAATCGACTTCTTGATGCGCATGCGCGGCGTGGCGGCGCGGCCTTGGTCACCTCGCATGGTGCCTATGCGTTCACCACCGGAACCCCGCGTCGTTTGCCGCTGAGACAATCGGCATGAGATACGGAACGACACCATCGGCTTGCTCGGCACTGATCCGACGCGACCTGCTGCTGACTTGGCGTCGGCGCGGCGACGCGTTGAACCCGGCTTTGTTTGCGCTGATCGTCGTAGTCATGTTTCCGCTTGCACTTGGGCCCGAACCGAATCAACTGGCCCGTATTGCCGCCGGCATCGTGTTTGTCGCCATTCTGCTGGCTGGATTGCTTGCGCTGGATACATTGTTTCGCAGCGATCACGACGATGGCACGCTCGAACAACTTGTACTCTCGCCGCATCCATTATCGCTGTTGCTGGCGAGCCGGATCGCCGTGCATTGGCTGACCACCGCGGTGCCCTTGATCGTGATCGCGCCGCTCCTCGGAGAGATGCTGCATTTGCCGAGATCGGTACTGCCTGTCCTGCTTGTTGCACTGGCGCTCGCGACTCCGCTGTTGAGCCTTCTCGGCGCAGTTTGCGTGGCTCTCACGGTCGGCATGCGACGCTCTGGTATGCTTCTGGCATTGCTGGTTTTACCGTTGTATGTGCCGGTTCTGATCTTCGCCGCCGGCGCCTGCAATGCAGCGCAGGCTGGTCTGCCGTTTCTGGCTCCATTACTTTGGCTCGGTGCCGCTTTGGCTTTGGCCTTGGTGCTTGCGCCACTGGCTTGCGCTGCGGCGTTGCGGATCTCGATCACCTAACCCGGACTATTCATGAACTGCGCGCGCCCTCGCTTGCCCCTTGAATACATGCGGTATTCCGCTTATTCGACAATAGATCCCGCCATTGCCTCAATTGCGAATCGCCGTGTCGATCCAACGTCCTGCGCGATCATCGCGCGGATTCACGAATAATCCGGGCCATGAATACCCTGACTCTCTGGTTCCACAAATTCGGATCACCGCCAACCTTCTATCGCGTCACGGGAAGGCTGAATCCCTGGCTGTTTGCCACGGCGTTGCTGATTGGCGTGGTGGGGATTTACGGCGGGCTGGTGCTGGCGCCGGCCGACTATCAGCAAAGCGATGCCTACCGCATCATCTTCATCCACGTACCGTGTGCGTGGATGGGCCTGTTCGCGTATTTTTTCATGGCCGTCAACGCCTTTATCGCACTGGTCTGGCGGATCAAGATTTCGGAAATCCTGGCCGTGGCCAGCGCACCGGTCGGCGCTGTTTTCACCTCGATCACCCTGCTGACGGGCTCGATCTGGGGCAAGCCGATGTGGGGAACCTGGTGGACCTGGGATGCTCGCCTGACCTCGGAACTTGTGCTGCTTTTCCTTTATCTGGGCGTGATCGGTCTGTACAACGCAATCGAAGACCGGCGCCAGGCGGCGCGCGCAGCAGCCTTTCTAGCCTTGATCGGAATCGTCAACGTGCCAATCGTACATTTCTCGGTCAATTGGTGGAACACCTTGCATCAAGGTTCTACCGTGCGTTTGCTCGGACCGTCACGCATCGATTCAAGCATGCTCTGGCCGCTACTGTTGCTCGCGTTGGCCACCCACATCTGGTTTTTCGCCAGCGTGTTCGCGCGCTCGCGCGTGAGTCTGCTTGAGCTCGAATCAGGCAAGGAATGGGCACGTGCCGAGGCACAGGGCGCAGGAGGTTCGCATGAATGATTTTCTCGCGATGGGTGGCTATGGCGCCTACGTGTGGTCGTCCTATGCGATCTTCCTGGTCGCCCTGCTGCTCGACTTTCTTGCTCCGCGGCTGCGCAATCGACGCGTTGTCGCGGATCTGCGCGGTCGCATCAAACGTCAGAAGAATCGTCAGGAAAAATCCGCATGACCCCGACTCGTAAACGCCGCTTCATCCTTGTCGGCCTGATCTTGCTGGCCGTTGCTGTGGCGACGACGCTGAGCGTGTTCGCCCTGCAGGAAAACATGACCTATCTGTACACGCCTAGCGAGATCATTGCGGGCAAGTCACCGACGGACGCCCGCTTTCGCATTGGCGGCATGGTCAAGGAACACTCGATCGACCGGGGTCAGTCGTTGACGGTCGGCTTCACGGTCACCGATGGTGACGGCGACACGCGCGTCGAATACGAAGGCATCCTGCCTGATCTGTTTCGCGAGAATCAGTCGGTGATTGCTACAGGTTCGATGCAGGGCGGCACCTTCGTCGCCACCGAAGTGCTGGCCAAACATGATGAAAACTATATACCGCGCGATGTCGCTGATGCGATGAAGAAAGCCCATCGAAAGCACGATGTTCCCGCTGTCGCGGATGCACCGGCACGCTGACCATGTATTGCTTAGCCCAGTTTTGCATGAATGATTTTTTCCACCTCTGAACCCAGGCCTCGCCATGCTCCCGGAACTCGGTCAATTCGCCCTCATTCTCGCTCTGATGCTGAGCGCCGTGCAGTGTGTTCTGCCGATCATCGGCGCGCACACCGGCAATCTCACGCTGATCGCAGTGGCCCGGCCGGCGGCAGCCGGCCAGTTTGTTTTCGTTGTCGCCGCATTCGGCATATTGACCTGGGCGTTCTTGAACCAGGATTTCTCGGTGGCCTATGTCGCGCAGAATTCGAATCTGCTGCTGCCGTGGTACTACCGCTTCTCGGCGGTCTGGGGTGCGCACGAAGGTTCACTTCTGCTGTGGATCCTGATCCTAAATATCTGGACGATTGCCGTTGCCACCTTGAGTCGACGTCTTCCTGACGATTTCATGGCGCGCGTGCTCGGCGTGCTCGGCTTCGTCAGTCTCGGCTTCCTGTTGTTCACGGTACTGACATCGAATCCGTTTACACGCCACTTGCCCGCCTTGGCCGATGGAAACGACCTGAATCCGGTGCTGCAGGATTTCGGCTTGATCGTGCATCCGCCGATGCTCTACATGGGGTATGTCGGCTTTTCGGTCGCTTTCTCGTTCGCGATCGCAGCCCTGCTCGGCGGCAAGCTCGATCAACAATGGGTGCGCTGGTCACGGCCGTGGACCAACGCCGCCTGGGCCATGCTCACGGTCGGCATCGCGCTCGGTAGCTGGTGGGCGTATTACGAACTTGGTTGGGGAGGCTGGTGGTTCTGGGATCCGGTCGAGAATGCCTCGTTCATGCCGTGGCTGGTCGGCACCGCCCTGATCCACTCGCAAGCAGTAACGGAGAAGCGCGGAAGCTTCCGCGCGTGGACCCTATTGCTCGCCATCTTTGCGTTTTCGCTGTCGCTGCTTGGCACCTTCCTCGTGCGCTCGGGTGTGTTGACCTCCGTGCATTCGTTCGCCAGCGACCCCGAGCGCGGCATGTTCATCCTCGCCTTCCTGACCATTACGGTCGGCGGTTCTCTGCTGATCTACGCGTTACGCGCACCCAAGGTCGCCGGTGGCGAACCGTTTGCCGGAGCCTCGCGAGAAACCTTGCTGCTGGTCAACAACCTGTTGTTCACGACAGCCGCAGCGATGGTCTTCGTTGGCACCTTGTACCCGCTGTTCGCCGAGGCGTTCAATGTGGGACGCATCTCGGTCGGTCCGCCGTATTTCGGTGTGATGTTTGTCTTGCTGATGACGCCCGTGGTCGTTCTGATTCCATTCGGGCCGATGCTCAAATGGCGTCAGGGCAATCTTTCAACCGCGATGCGCACATTGCGGCCCGCCCTGATTCTTGCCGTGCTCGCCAGTCTCGCTGCATGGCTGATCGCCGACAACCTTCCGTGGAAAGGCGTTGCTGGTATTGCTGGCGCGATTTGGGTCGGTCTCGGCGTCTTCGCTTACGCCGCAATGCGTTGGCGCAATGCACCGAGTGGCCGCCGCTTCACTCCGGAGATGATCGGCATGATCCTCGCGCATTTCGGTTTTGCCGTGTTTCTTTGCGGCGTGCTCGTCACTGAAGGCACGAGTATCGAAAAGGATGTGAAGCTCGGCAATAGTGAAACCGCCACGCTAGGCGCCTACACGTTCCGTTTCGATGGGGTCGAACACACCGAAGGCCCGAACTTCAAGGCTGACCAAGGCACGATAACGGTGACAAAGAATGATGCCGTGATCGCCGTCATGCATCCGCAAAAACGCCAATACAGCAAAAATGCACAGATCCAGACCGAATCGGATATTGATCCCGGCCTCACGCGCGATCTCTATGTCGCACTCGGCGAGCCGCTGGGCGACAGTGGCGCCTGGTCGGTGCGGGTGTACCTGAAACCGTTCGTGCGCTGGATTTGGCTCGGTGCGTTGATGATGATGCTCGGTGGCTTCGTTGCGGCCAGTGATCGCCGCTTCCGTGTTCTCGTCAGCGATTCGAAGAAGACGGCCGAGGCGCCGATCCAGGCTCCGCTGCCGATCGGCAGCGAGGCGCAGGCATGAATTCGCGGTTCGTTCCACTGATCGGATTTGCGTTGGTCGCCGCCCTGCTCGGATTCGGCATCTCCTACATGCGGACCAATTCGATGAACGAGGTGCCTTCCCCGTTGATCGGGAAAGCCGCACCTGCATTTGACCTGCCTCTTTTGAACGATCCCGCCAAGCGCCTCAGCAACGCAGATCTCAGCGGCAAACCCTACCTGCTCAATGTCTTCGCCAGTTGGTGCTTTGCCTGTCGCGATGAGCATCCGGTATTGATGGCCGAAGGCAAGTCGCTTGGCATTCCGATCGTCGGATTCAACTACAAGGACCAAGCGGATGATGCCAATCGCTGGCTTGATCAGTTTGGTGATCCGTATTCCGTCGTGATTGCCGATCGGGAAGGCCGTATCGCCATCGATTTCGGCGTATATGGCGCACCGGAAAGCTTTCTCGTCGACGCCAAGGGCATCATTCGCTACAAGCGCATTGGCGCAATCACGCCCGAGATCATCGCCTTTGAGCTCAAGCCTCGGCTTGCTGCCATGAAGGGAGAGGGATCTTGAAGCTGATTTCGCGATTCCCACGAATGTGCGCGATGCTCGTCGTTGTTGCGTTGCTGCTGTCTACCGTCGCCAGCGCCATCGACGCGCTGCCGTTCAAGGATCGCGCCGAGGAGCAACGCTTCCAGAATCTGGCGCGCCAATTGCGCTGCCTGGTCTGCCAAAACGAAAGCCTGGCTGATTCAAGCGCCGAGCTCGCCAAGGATTTGCGCGAAGAAGTCTTCGAGCAAATGCGCCAAGGCAAGAGCGACGACGAGATCAAGCATTATCTGACTGCGCGCTACAGCGATTTCGTGCTCTACAACCCGCCACTGAAAAGCAGCACGATCCTGCTCTGGTTCGCTCCGCTGCTCGTTTTGCTGATCGGCGCGGTTATTGTTTTCCGCATCGTTCGCCGACGCGGCATCGCTCCACGCAACCCGCCGCCCGCCGGCAGCTCCGAGGATGACTGGTAATGACCGTTTTCGTGATACTGGCCGCGGCCATGCTTGCCGTCGCGCTCGCTTTTCCACTGTTGCCATTGTTGCGACAGCGACAGGCAACTACGTCCGACGGCACTGGCGGCGATCCGAAGCGACTCAAAGCGCTGGATGACGCACACGCCGCTGGCGTCATCGATGATGATGAATACAAGATCAAACGCGCCGCGATGTCCTCCTCGGCAACACCTTTCGCTGCGAACAAGGGACGTCGCCTGTCGATGACGGCCGCGCTCGCTGTCGCGATATTGCTGCCGATTGGCGCGATTGTCCTGTATCAGATCTACGGCGAACCGGCAGCTCTCGACCCTGCCCGATTGATCGCAGATGCTGCGCCACCTGCCGAGGAGCACGGTGTAGACATGGATCAGGCCGTGGCTGGTCTGGTTGCCAAACTCAAGGAGAATCCCGCCAATGCCGATGGTTGGGCGCTGCTCGGACGTGCCTACCAATCCATGGGCAAGTTCACCGAATCGCGCGACGCGCTCAAGCATGCCTTCGACCTGATGCCTGACAACCACGACCTGACGGTCGAATACGCCCAAGCGCTGGCGTTGACGAACGACGGCCGTCGAATTGCTGGCGAGTCGCGTCAATTGATCGAAGGCGTGCTCAAAGCTGATCCTGATCACCAGCGGGCACTTTGGCTGATTGGAATCAGCGACTATCAGGCCGCCGACTACAATGCCGCCATCACGACCTGGAACCGTCTCCTACCGATGCTTCCTGCGGGCAGCGACATTGCAGAGAGCGTGCGCACCCAGATTGCGGATGCACAGAAACTTGGGGGCACCGTGGCCGCGGTGGAAACAGCGGCAGCCACTGCATCGCCCGAAGCGACGGTTCCGGCAAGTAGCGATGGCCCCAAGCTCACGGTCTCCGTCAGTCTTGATGCCAAGCTCAAGGGCAAGCTCGCCGCTGGTGCCACTTTGTTTATTTTTGCCAAGGCTGAAAATGGCCCTCCGATGCCCTTGGCCATCCACCGTGGTCCGGCCAGTGAGTTGCCGCTGACGGTCGTTCTTGATGACAGCATGGGCATGCTGCCAACGATGAAACTGTCGATGTTTCCAAAAGTCGTGATAGGCGCACGCGTATCGAGCAGCGGCAACGCCATGGCGCAATCCGGCGATCTGCAAGTGCTGACAAGCGGGATCGACGTCAATCGCAAGGAACCGGTCGAGCTGGTCATCGACAGCGTCGTACCTTGAGGTGATCGACCAGGCTGAAATCGAGGCTGCGCCCGACGCGCGCAAGTATTTTCCGCTCGCGTCTCCGTTTGCGATGAAACGCGGCGGTGATTTGCATTGCGCGCGACTGGCCTATGAAACCTGGGGAGCCTTGTCGGCGAACAAGGACAACGCCGTCCTGATTCTTACCGGTCTCTCGCCGAGTGCGCATGCCGCTTCAAGCGCGGAGGATCCCACTGCGGGCTGGTGGGAAGCGATGCTCGGCCCCGGCCAACCTATCGATACCGATCGCTGGTTCGTCATCTGCGTGAATACGCTCGGCAGCTGCAAGGGCTCGACCGGCCCTGCGTCGATCAATCCGGATTCCGCCACAGAATATCGCCTCGATTTTCCCGAGCTGAGTCTTGAAGACGCTGCCAATGCCGCGCACGAACTGGTCGGCGGACTTGGTATCAAACGGCTGGCTTGCCTGATCGGCAATTCCATGGGCGGCATGACGGCCCTCGCCTACCTTTCGCTGCACCGCGATTGCGTTCGTTCGCATATCAGCATCTCGACAGCCGCACAAGCGCAACCCTTCGCCATTGCGATCCGTTCATTGCAACGCGAAGCGATCCGCCTCGATCCGAACTGGAATTCAGGCGACTACGATGATGAGCGCTATCCCGATGCCGGTATGAGCATCGCGCGCAAACTCGGCGTGATCACTTATCGCTCGGCCATGGAATGGGTCGGCCGCTTCGCCCGTATCCGTCTCGATTCCGAGCAGCGCGATGACGAGCCCTTTGCCGCGGAATTTCAGATCGAATCCTACCTCGACGCGCATGCGCGTCGCTTCGTGCGCAGCTTCGACCCGAACGCTTATCTGTTTCTGTCGCGCGCCAGCGACTGGTTCGATATCGCCGAGTATGGCGGCGGCAGCGCCGCGGCGGCCCTCGCCAGCATTCATATCGAGCGCGCTCTGGTCATCGGTGTCAGTACGGATATCTTGTTTCCGTTGTCACAGCAGGAAGAGATTTCCGAAGGGCTGCGCGCGGGTGGCGCTGCAGTTGAATTCGTCGCTCTGGATAGCCCGCAGGGGCATGATGCGTTCCTCGTCGACATCGAAGGATTCGGCGGCGCCATCGCACCATTTTTGGGGGCGCTGTAGAATCGTCCCACTGCGCCGGCCGCGATCCGCTAGCCGAGGCAAGAACACGGAGTACTGACAACGATGCTCGCACTCGACTTTCCCGGCTCGCGCAGACTGGTCGAGGCCCTCGATGACGCGGTCCGCAGGGATTGCACGACGGCCATCACTGATGCCCTGCGCCAGGCCTTGTGTCAGCTTATGCACGAACACGATGTCAGCCTGCCGCCTTGTGTCTACGAAACGGCTGAAGATCACTACGCACGGCGTGAGATCTACAATAGTGAGGAGCTTGGCTACAACGTCATCGCGATGACCTGGGGGCCTGGACAGGGCACCTCGATCCACGACCATTGCGGCATGTGGTGCGTCGAAGGGGTCTGGCAGGGACAGATCGAAGTCACCTCCTACGAGCTCGTCGAGCGCATTGAAGAGCGCTACCGCTTTGAGTCACGCGGCACCATGCTCGCAGGTCGGGGCTCCGCGGGATCGCTGATTCCGCCGCACGAATACCACACGATTCGGAATCCCAGCGACAACGCCGTGGCCGTCTCCTTGCACATCTATCGCGGCGCCATGACCTCGTGTTCGGTCTTCCGCCAAGTCAAGGACAATTGGTACGACCGCGATCAACGTCAGCTTTCTCTCGATCGCACGCATTGAAACAGGCGCAGGGCTTGAAATCGATACCATGTTCTAGCGTATACTCCGCGCCCCGCGCCGAAGTGGCGGAACTGGTAGACGCGCCGGACTCAAAATCCGGTTCTGGCGACAGAGTGCGAGTTCGATTCTCGCCTTCGGCACCAAT
>JBBQTY010000072.1:0-17483 GCA_038234445.1 Lysobacterales bacterium | reverse complement strand
GAACCGGCGAATAACCAGTTCTTGCGACCCAGCGCGATGGGTCGGATGGCATTCTCGATCGGGTTGTTGTCGATCGGGTAACTGCCGTCCTCGGCATAGCGGATCAGGGTCGGCCAGCGGCGCAAAGTGTAGTCGATCGCGCTGGCTGTACCGCTATTGCCCAGGATGGTGGGACGCAGCGCGTCCAGCCATGCTTTGATGGCATTCAGTGCCGGCACGGCATGACGTTGACGATGGGCGCACCGTTCTTCAACCGTCATCGCCTTCGCCTCGGCTTCGATGCGATACAGCACGGCGATGCGCTCGATCGCTTCTTGGGCGATCGTGCTGCCGCTGGCTTTGTGCTGATCAACAAACTTTCGGCGCGCATGCGCCCAACAGGCGAGTTCGGTCACGCCCTTGGTGAACAAAGCTTTGTAGCCCACGTAGTCGTCAACCATCAGCGCACCGCCGAACTCACCAAGAAAATCCTTGGCGTGTTGTCCGCTGCGACTGGTACAGAAGTCGAACGCGATGATCGGCGGCCCGATGCCGCTGCAATACGCAAATAGATAACTGCGATGGATCGTACCCTTGCCGGGTTTGAGCATGCCGACCGGCGTCTCATCGGCATGCAGGATCGTCTGTTTGCGCAACTCGCTCTGCAGGCGATCCACCAGCGGCTGCAAGGCCACGCCACACGCACCGATCCACTCGCCCTGGGTCGAGCGCGGGATGTCTACGCCGCTGCGTGCGTAGATGGCCTCCTGCCGATACAGCGGCAGGTGATCGACATACTTGGCCACGATGACGTGGGCCAGCAGATCCGGTGCGGCAATGCCGCGATCGATCACCGTCGGTGCCACCGGTACCGCGGTGATCGTCTCGCACGAGCGGCACGCGTACTGCGGGTAGACGTCGCGCCGCACGAAGAAGGTCAACGGTTTGCACGAGAGCTTCTCGCTGATGTGATCACCGATGTGGGCCAGCGCGCCACCGCATTGGCCGCACGCGCAAGTGGACGGCTCATGCCGGGTCTCGACCCGTTCCAGATCTTCCGGTAACGGACGGCGCTTGGGGGAAAGGCGCGGCCGTGCGGGTGCTGTATCGGTGGAGGGCGGCGATTGCAGCGCTTCCAGTTCGGCCTCCACGGCGGCAATGTCCGCTGCCATGGTCTCCTCAAACAACTGGCGCTGGGCCGGATCCATCTTCTCCGAGCGGGCTGCGAACTGCACCCGGCGCAGCCGCGCAATTTCCGCGGTGAGCTTGGCGATGTTGGCGTCGCGCTCGGTGATCGTGCGTTCATGGCGGGCGATGAGGTGATCGCGCTCGGCAATGATTTGCAGCTTCTCGGCAATCAATGCGCGCAGCGTTTGAACGTCGTTGATGGCATTGAGTTGCGCGTGATCCATGGCATACAGAGTATCTATTTACACCAGACGTGCCAAGCCTTTTTGCGCACTCAATCGTCGCCAATCCACACCGGCGCAGAGCCACGCAAATTGATCCGTTTGCAGTGACCAAGTGCTTGCGCCTGAGAGCGGCCAAATGAAGCGGCCTTGCTGCAACCGACGCATCGCCAGCCACGTCCCCTGCGCATCGCAACACAGCACCTTGATGCGCGTCGCGGCGCGATTGCGAAAGACGTAGGCACCGCCATCCAGCGGATTGCGATCCAACTGCTCACGCACATGCACCAGCAAGCGATCCATGCCGCAACGCAGATCCATCGGCGTGGTCACCAGCCACCAGCCCGTTGGACTCAGCATGTCAGCAACACCTGCACCATTGGCCGCCAACGCGCTGCCGTCATGCCGACTGGCAACAGCACCTGCAAACCATTCGGCAAGCGCACCTCGATCGACTCAGCGACCGACTCCGGTTCGCCAATTAGGATCGGCACTAGCGAAAGCGACGACGACACCAACGCCGGCCGACTCAGCACACGCCGCCAATAGCCAAAACTCGGGAGGCTCAATGCATGCCGGCGGCAATACGCTGCCTGAGTCAGCCCGCTGCTCTTCCATGCCGCCATATGACCGGACCAAAATTCCGACTTGCTGACCATGCCTGCGCTCCTTTGATAACGGGCGCGTATCGCAGCAGATCAGACTGACGACTTACAGGTGTCGTGGGCAGGCGCTTACGCTGCTTCGGCGTTGGTCGACGCTTGAGCGCTTTTTACAAAGCCCCGCTAGAGCAATCTGGCGGGGCTTCTTGCGCAGGCGATGCTGCCGCCTGCGATGCGACAGCCAGCGACGATTGTCGCTTCCTGCGCTCAGTCGTGTCGCTCGGTCACTCCAGGGCGTAGCCAAATTGCTGGCGGAACTGGTCCATGAATTGGCTGTAGTCGAAGCGCTGGTTCTGGGTTCCTGGATGCTCAACCTTAAGCGCGCCCATTAGGTTTCCGATGCGACCGATCGTCATCCAGTCGTAGCCCTTCATGATGCCGTGGATCAGGCCAGCGCGAAACGCGTCTCCGCAGCCGGTTGGATCGGTGATACGCCGCTCATGGGCCGGTGGTACGTCCAGCGTTTTGCCGTCTGCGTGGATCTTTGCACCTTGTGGGCCACATGTTGTGATGTAGGCTTTAACCCGAGATGCAATTTCGGTTTCACTCCATCCCGTTCGGGTCTGCAGCAGGTTCGACTCGTAATCGTTGACGGTCACGTAGTCGGCCTGTTCGACAAAATGGCGCAACTCTTCTCCGTTGAATAGAGGCATTGCCTGACCCGGATCGAAGATGAAAGGGATTCCACCCTCGACGAACTCGGTCGCATTCTGCAGCATGCCTTCTCGGCCGTCAGGACTGACGATGCCAAATTTGACGCCTTCAACCTCCCTAACATGGTTCTCGTAAGACCGCATCATTGCGCCTGGATGGAAGGCGGTAATTTGATTGTTGTCGAGATCAGTTGTGATGAAAGCCTGAGGCGTGAACAGGTCACCCAGCTCTTTGACCTGGTCAAGCCTGATTTCACATTCTTTAAAATGCTCCCGGTAAGGCCCAAAATCCTGCCCTACGGTAGCCATGGGAATGGGGTCGCCACCCAATAGTTTGAGGTTGTAGGCAATGTTTCCGGCGCAACCGCCGAATTCCCTGCGCATGCGTGGAACGAGGAATGACACATTCAAAATATGAACCTTGTCCGGCAGGATGTGGTTCTTGAACTGGTCTGGAAAGACCATGATGGTGTCATAAGCGAGGGAACCACAAATCAATGCCGACATCGACTAAACCCCTTGGAGTGATGGGTTGTGCCCTGCCTGCAGCGAACTGTTACTCATGCTGCATTCGGCGGCGGACAAAGGATGCGATCTTGCCCGACTTTTGCCGGTGGTGCACCCAATCCCTGACAGTGGCATCGACAAGATGTGTTGGAACTGACTCTTGAGCGATCTGGAGTACCTCGAACATTGGAAGGAGACCAGCAATGCTTGGACCATCGCCATTCGTGAAGGACGGATTCGCGGTGCGGCGCCGGTCATTGTTGCCGCCTTTGTTGATGCCATTCAGCTCGGTCACCACTTATGGTGCTTAACCATGGATTCTCTGCGATATCTCGGTGCTCGGTGAGCGGGTGACCGATCGACTGATTGTTGTCGTTCCGCGCCTGCCGACTCAAGGCGGTACTCTCATTGTGCAAACGCAGCACCCATGCATGGCATTTGTTGATGAAGCCTTGCGCGGCGGTAGTTGGCAAGAGTCATGGTTGGACAGCGATGCGGAATCGGGGTAGAACCCTTCTCACTGTGCTACTTCCGAAGCCTGCAAGCTTGGACGCAATGGCTTTATGGATCCGACCTCCAGAGTGAAGCGACCTCTGAGCCGATAAAACCTCAAGCCAGATGGCATGGAACATTGAGCGTGATCGCCCGACCTATCGTCTATGGGCCGTGCCGCCTTCGCGGCTTCCGCCGATCCAGATGGCGCGACACTTCATTGCATCTCACCAGCCACATTGCGACCACCCAAGAAATCGCAACGACCAGTGGTGCGGCACCAAAATCCTGCGTCTGACAACAGCCGCGCCGAAAGCCCCTGAAACCCTCAAATTTCCTTGACAGTCCATGACTTGCGGCATAAGGTGGGTTTACGTGGTTTTTTGTGGTGTCTAGTGGTTATGTTTCAAGGCGAAACTGCAGTAACGCTGGACGACAAGGGACGGGTTTCCATCCCCGCTTCTCATCGCGAAGCCGTGGCCAAGCTTAGCGGCAATCGCCTTGTGGTCACTTACAACCCCTTTGAACATGGCTGCCTTTGGCTGTTTCCGGAAAAAGAATGGGAGCAGGTTCGCGATGAGGTCAACGCCTTGAGCAAGGCGAAAACCGTGCATCGCAATTTGCAGATGAAGCTGGTCGGTGCTGCTGCACATGTTGAGCCTGATGGAAATGGACGTGTGCTGCTTCCTGCCAGTCAGCGTGGAGCGGCCGGAATTGAGAAAAAGGCGGTATTGCTGGGAATGGGCAACAAGCTGGAATTGTGGAGCGAACAGGCGCACTTGGCCAAGATTCGCGAAACCATCAGCGAGGAGCAGATCACGGAGGACATGCTCGATCTCAAGTTCTAGTCGAGAAGAAACCATGGTGGAAGCGGAATTCAGGCATGCGCCGGTCATGTTGGAAGAGGTGATCGAGGCGCTGCAGATCCAGCCACAGGGGATCTATCTCGATGGCACGTTTGGTCGCGGTGGCCATGCGCGTGAAGTATTGAAGCGGTTGGATGAGCGAGGTCGGTTGCTGTTGATGGATCGCGATCCGGCAGCGATTGCGCAAGCGGAGAAAGAGTTTGGCAAGGACGAACGGGTGCGTATTCGCTATGCGAATTTCGCCGATATGGCGAAGTGGTCAGAAGCGGACCAGGCACTCGATGGTGTGTTTCTCGATCTCGGCGTGTCCTCGCCGCAGCTCGATGATGCAAGCCGAGGATTCAGCTTCCAGGCGGATGGTCCCCTCGACATGCGTATGGATCCCGGATCCGGTCGCAGCGCCGCCGAATGGCTGGCAGCAGCGAATGAGACGGATATTGCCGATGTGTTGTGGCGCTATGGAGAGGAACGTCTGAGCCGACGGATTGCCAAGGTCATTGTCGAAAAGCGTGCTGAGCAGCCGCTGGCGACAACGACCCAATTGGCCGAGCTGGTGGCAAAGACGATCGGTCATCGCGAACGCAACAAACACCCCGCGACGCGCACGTTCCAGGCCTTGCGCATCCATCTCAATGACGAGCTGGGTGCGCTGGAAAAGGGGCTTGAGGCGGCGCTGGGAAGACTCAAGCCAGGTGGTCGCCTGGTCGTGATCAGCTTCCACTCGCTGGAGGATCGTGTGGTCAAGCATTTCATGCGTGGACAGGCAGAGCGGCCGATCAATCGGCGCAACCTGCCCCCCGTAGAAGCGCTGCCATCCGCCCTGCACGCTTTAGGGAAAAAATTTGCGGGCAATGCCGAATTGGCGGTGAACCCAAGAGCGCGAAGTGCGGTGTTGCGGGTCGCGGAGAAGCGGACATGAGTTTGCGCGTGCTTGCAATGTTGGTGCTGGTCGCAGCGGTGATCGCAAGTGCAGTTGGAGTGGTTTACGCAAGACACGAAAATCGACGCCACTTTGTCGAGTTGAATCAACTGACGAATGAGCGTGACAGCCTCAACTTCGAGTTCGGGCGTCTGCAATTGGAGCAGGCGACCTGGGCCGAAAATAATCGAATAGAACAGATCGCACGCGGTCGCCTCGGCATGGTTTCGCCGGGACCCGCGGAGATGATCGTAACCAAGCGTTGATCCGGCAGTGAGGGGGAACTCACAGTCATGAATAAAAGCTTCATCGCAAGGATTGCGAGCCAAATTCCGATTTCGATCGGCTTTTTGATTACCTGCGCAACTGCGCAGGCTGTCGCTTGCCCGCTGATTGCGAGAGTTCGCCAATGACGCCTCGCGCGAAGCCGACGAACTTGCGTGCGCGCTTGTACATGGTGCTGATGGTGCTTGTTCTGGCTTGCACGGCGCTGGTAGTTCGCGCGGTCGATCTGCAAGTGGTCCGCAAGGATTTCTACCAGGGCGAGGGCGATGCGCGCTATCTGCGCGATATCCCGATCCCGGTCTCGCGAGGAACCATCTTCGATCGCAATGGTGAACCGCTCGCGGTTTCAACGCCGGTCGAATCGATCTGGGGAAATCCGCAGGAATTATTAGCCAATCCCGATCAGCTACCGATCCTCGCCAAGGCGCTTGATGTCACTACCGCTGACCTCACCGAACGACTGGTACAGCGCAAGGACAAGGAGTTTCTTTACCTCAAGCGTCCGGTCGATCCTGATGTCGCCAAAGACATCCTCGCGCTGAAGATTCCGGGCGTGGCCAGCGAGCGCGCCTTTCGACGCTACTACCCAAGCGGGGAAATCCTCGCGCATGCGCTCGGCATCACAAATATCGACGATCGCGGTCAGGAAGGCCTTGAGCTGGCCTTTGACGATTGGCTAGCGGGAAAGCCCGGGTTGAAGCGTGTAATCCGAGATCGCATGGGTCATGTCGTGGAGAACGTCGAGCTGCTGCAAGCCGCAAAACCCGGCCGAGACCTTACCTTGTCGATTGATCGCCGCATCCAATATCTCGCCTATCGAGAACTGAAGTCGGCGATTCTCCAAAATCATGCATCGTCGGGCTCGATGGTCATTCTCGATGTCAGCAATGGCGAAGTGCTGGCGATGGTCAACCAGCCTTCCTTCAACCCAAACTCGCGCGCAGCAATAGATCCGGCTTACCGACGCAATCGCGTGGTTACCGATGTTGTCGAACCCGGGTCAACGATGAAGCCGTTCACCATCGCCGCAGCATTGGAAAGTGGGCGCTGGAAGCCCGATACGAAAATCGATACAACTCCCGGAACATTGATGCTGCAGGGCGGCTACACGATCAGCGATCACCGTAACTACGGAATGATTGATGTTACCCGCGTCATTACGAAATCGAGCAACGTCGGCGCGGCAAAGATTGCGTCGACACTGAGCAGCGATCACATGTATGACGTGCTGCATCGCTTCGGCTTTGGTGAGGTCAGCGGTTGCGGATTTCCAGGTGAGTCACCGGGCTATCTGCCGATATCAAAAAGCTGGGGGCCCGTTGAAAAGGCGACCATCGCCTACGGCTATGGACTTAGCGTGACGACCATGCAGATCGCCCAGGCATACGCCGCCTTGGCCAATGGCGGACGTCTGCGTCAACCGGGATTTGTGAAAGGCGCGATTAATCCAGATAGTGCCGTCATCGATCCACAAATCGCCGCCAACGTCCGCGACATGCTTGAAACAGTGATCACGCCGGAAGGCTCTGGTCTTGCCGCCGCCGTACCAAACTACCGGGTCGCCGGAAAGACCGGAACCTCGCGCCGGGCAGTCGCTGGTGGTTACGAAAAACGCTACGTTTCACTTTTTTCAGGAATGGTGCCTGCAAGCAATCCAAGGCTCGTAGGAGTAGTTGTCATCAACGATCCAGGTCAAGGTCAGGGGGTCTACTTCGGCGGCCTTGTCTCCGCGCCAGTATTCAGCAAGGTGATGGCAAATGCGTTGCGCCTGCTTGATGTGCCGCCAGACAACGTTCAGCGCTGGTACGCAGGTTCGCCCGATGTCGGACACCCGATCGGACCAGCCAGCGAACACCCTGAATATCCAGCAGATGAGCCCAACTATGAAGAGGCCGTGCCATGAGCGCGGCCATGCGCCTTGATGATCTGCTTTCGGGATTTGCCGATTCAGGCAAGTTTGCCGACACCGTCGTGTGCGGACTGAGCATGGATTCTCGATCGATCGCGAGCGGCGATGCGTTTGTCGCCTTGCAGGGTAGCCGCGAACATGGAGTTGCCTTTGCGCCGGCTGCGCTAGCCAGCGGAGCTGCGATCGTGTTGGCTGAAACGGCACCGGAAGCGTCGGCCGCGACGGTTGGCGGCGACGTGCTTTGGGTCGAAGGATTGCGCGAAAAGCTTGGCACGATCGCAGCACGCTTTTATGCAGATCCATCCCGAAACCTGCGCATCTCGGGGGTGACAGGAACCAATGGAAAAACCTCGGTCGTGCAGCTGATCGCGCAGGCATTGACGATTCTTGGTCGACGTGCAGCGACGATCGGCACACTTGGCGCAGGGCTGCATGGGGCTCTTGATGCGGGCGAGCGGACGACGCCGGATGCCATCAGTCAGCAACGTCTGCTCGCGAGTTTTGTCGAAGCGGGCGCGACCGATGTCGCAATGGAGGTTTCATCGCATGCGCTCGATCAAGGGCGGGTCAATGGTGTGGGCTTCCGTATTGCTGTCTTCACCAATTTGAGTCGCGACCATCTTGACTACCACGGCGACATGGCCGCCTACGCGGCGGCCAAGCAGCGCTTGTTCGAAGTGCCTGGATTGAAAGCCGCGATCGTCAATGTTGACGATCCCTTCGGTCGTCAACTGGTTTCCAGCATGTCGGACAAATTGGGGATTTTGCGCTACTCGATGAAAGCTGACGAAGCCGAAATCCGCGCGGTTGAAATCGAAACCCAGGCAAACGGACTGCGCTTTCTCCTGCTAACCCCGTGGGGTGAGCGGCGCATCGAGTCGAAATTGCTGGGACGTTTCAACGTCGCGAATCTGATGGCAGTGGTTGGCAGTCTCGGCGCGCTGGGGCATTCGTTCGACGAGATTTGTAGCGCCATTCCGGGACTTGATCCGGTGCACGGGCGCATGAGTCGACTCGGTGGGGATTCGGGCCAGCCGCTCGTCGTTGTCGATTATGCGCATACCCCGGATGCCCTGGAGCAGGCCCTATCGAGTCTGCGCGCGCATTGTTCAGGTGACTTGATTTGCGTATTCGGCTGCGGCGGAGAACGCGACATCGGCAAGCGGCCGCAGATGGCGGAAATTGCCGAACGCCTTGCCGACAAGGTGATAGTGACCGACGACAACCCGCGCGGTGAGAGCGGTGATGCGATTGTCGCGGCGATCATGAAAGGCTTTACCGACCCGAATGACATCATCGTTGAACGGGACCGTGGCAAGGCGATCGTGCGTGCCATTCGTGATTCGCGCGACAGCGATATCGTACTGATCGCCGGCAAAGGTCACGAGCCATATCAGGATGTTGGCGGCGTACACCATGCGTTTGATGATCTCGATATCGCCCGACGTGCGCTTGGAGCACGCCCATGCTGAATCTCGATCTGGCGACAATTGCTTTAGCCACAAACGGTCGCCTTCATGGCGCCAACGTTTCGATTCAAACCGTGTCAACGGACAGTCGCAAGCAAGCAGACCAATCGCTCTTTGTCGCCTTGCGTGGTGAGCGGCACGATGCGCACGATTTCGTCTCGGCGTCTGCAGAACATGGCGCGGTCGCTGCATTGGTCGATCATGAAATCGCGAGTGATCTGCCGCAAGTAATCGTTGCCGACACGCAGATTGCCTTGGGTCAGATTGCTCAGTACGTACGCGGCCAACGCAACGTCCGCGTGATCGGTATCACCGGCTCGAATGGCAAAACGACGGTAAAGACGTTGCTGGCCGGAATTCTCTCGCGCTATGCATCGACCCACTTCAGCGTCGGCAGTTTCAACAACGAGATCGGCCTGCCGCTGACCTTGCTGACGATGCCGGAAGACGCGCGATTTGTCGTCCTCGAAATGGGCGCCGGAAAGCCGGGAGATATTGCCTACCTGGTCGATATCGCGAAGCCCGAAGTCGCCTTGGTCAACAACATCGCACCCGCGCATCTTGAGCGCATGGGCTCTCTCGACGGCATTGCTGAAACCAAGGGAGCGCTCTACTCGGGATTGCCCGAAAGTGGAGTCGCTGTCCTCAACGCCGATGAACCCTATGTCGACTACTTCACCAAGCTCTCACTGGGCCGAAAAACGATCCGCTTCGGCCTCGGCGAAGGCGCGGATGTCAGCGCACGTTTCTCTGGTGGCGACAGCTGTTCCGAATTCACTCTCGTCACTCCGCTGGGCGAGGTTCATGTCGGTATCCCGCTGCTCGGGTTGCACAATGTGGTCAACGCACTTGCGGCTGCGGCGCTTGCGTTAGCGGTCGAGGTTCCTCTGGATATCATAAAAGCCGGTCTGGAAGCCGCAACCGCGGTACCGGGGCGTGGAGTAAGTCGTGATCATGGCAGCGGAGCGATCGTTATCGACGATACCTACAACGCGAATCCTGCCTCTTTCGTAGCTGCGATTGAAACCTTGTCCGTTCGGCCGGGTATACGCATTCTCGTGATGGGCGACATGCGCGAACTCGGCAAAGACGCAGAAAAATTGCATGCCGAAGTTGGAGGGCTCGCCAAGCAAAAAGGCATCGACCTTCTTTATGCCGTTGGCGATCTGAGTCGGGCGGCAGCAGACGCATTCGGTATCGGCGCAATGCATTTTGCCGATCAATCCGCGTTGATCGAGAGGGTGAGAGCCGAGCTGAAACCTTCCGTCACTGCGCTCGTAAAGGGCTCACGCGGGTCGGCAATGGATCGCGTCGTCTCCAGGCTTTTTGAAACCAGTCAGAGTACAGGAGGGCGTCATGCTGCTTGAGCTCGCCGATCTCCTGCGTACTTGGTACAGCGGCTTCCATCTTTTCCAGTACCTCACCTTCCGCGCCATCATGAGCACCCTGACAGCACTGGCCGTTTCATTGCTGATCGGTCCGGCGGTGATCCGCAAGCTGGGCGATCTCAAGGCGGGTCAGGTGATTCGTTCCGATGGTCCACAGACGCATCTGGTCAAGGCCGGAACGCCAACCATGGGTGGACTGCTGATCATCCTCGCGGTCGCAGTGGCAACCTTGCTATGGATGGATTTGCACAATCGTTACGTGTGGATGGTGCTTGGCGTCACCATGGCATTTGGCGGCATCGGTTTCTACGACGACTACAAGAAACTCGTGTTGCGTGACAGTCGTGGCTTGGCCTCGCGCTGGAAATATTTTTGGCAGTCCGTGTTTGGACTGATTGTCGCGGTGATTCTCTATACGCACGCCGACCTACCCGCACACACCGCGCTCTATTTGCCTGTGTTCAAGACGATCGCCATTCCCCTTGGCATTCTTTTCGTGCCGCTCGCCTACTTGATGATTGTCGGCTTCTCGAATGCAGTGAATCTCACCGATGGTCTCGACGGGCTTGCAATCATGCCGAGTGTGCTCGTGGTGACCGCCTTGGGTGCATTCGCCTATCTGGCTGGTAATGCGGTCTTTTCCAATTATTTGCAGATTCCATCAATTCCGGGCGCGGGTGAACTGGTGGTGTTCTGTGGTGCCCTTGCTGGCGCCGGTCTTGGATTCCTCTGGTTCAACACCTATCCCGCCCAAGTATTCATGGGCGATATCGGTGCCTTGGCCGTCGGTGCTGCAATCGGCACGATCGCCGTCATCGTCCGTCAGGAAATTGTCCTGCTGATCATGGGCGGTGTGTTCGTGATGGAAACCGCATCAGTGATGTTGCAGGTCGCAAGTTTCAAGTTGACCGGCAAACGCATTTTTCGCATGGCGCCGATCCACCACCACTTCGAACTCAAGGGCTGGCCGGAGCCCCGTGTAATCGTGCGTTTCTGGATCATCAGCGTGGTCCTCGTACTCGTCGGTCTTGCCACGTTGAAGGTGCGTTGATGTTCGGAATGAGCGCCAGCAGTCAGGCCACACGACGCGGAGCACCGCAAGGACGCTATGACACCGGCGTCATGCTGTCGGCGATTGGTCTCGCCAGTCTCGGTTTGATCATGGTTGCGTCAAGTTCGATCTCGATCGCCGACAGTCAACATGTCGGGCCGTTCTACTACCTGATTCGTCATCTGGTGTTTCTAAGTCTCGGCGTGAGTCTCGCCTGCGTCATCGCGCGCGTTGAACTCGAACGCATCGAGCGCCATGCCGTATTCCTTCTGCTGGTCGCCTTTATCCTGCTGTTGCTCGTATTCGTCCCCGGTATCGGCATGCGCATCAATGGCGCACGACGCTGGATCCATCTCGGAATTTCGGGTTTTCAATCGGTCGAGATGGTCAAGCTGATTTTGATCGTTTATCTGGCCAGCTATCTCGTACGTCATCGCGAGAGTGTGCATGTCAGCATGATCGGCGTTCTCAAGCCGCTGGGTATCGCGGGGATGCTTGTCGTCCTGCTGCTGGCCCAGCCTGATTTCGGAAGTGCCACGCTGTTGCTCTCGGTCAGCATTGGCATGATCTGGTTAGGGGGTGCGCGCTTGCGCAATCTTGGACTGTTGGCTGCGATGGCGACTCCGGCGCTCGCTTGGGCCGCGATGTTCGAGGACTATCGGCTGAAGCGTCTCAAGTCATTTCTCGATCCATGGGCTGATCCTTTCAACGAAGGATTCCAGCTGACTCAGGCCTTGATTGCCGTTGGCAGGGGTGAATGGTTTGGTGTCGGGCTCGGTGCCAGTGTGCAGAAATTGTTTTATCTGCCGGAGGCACATACCGATTTCATCCTTGCCGTGATCGCCGAGGAGCTCGGTTTTTTCGGCATCCTGCTCGTGCTCGGGCTGTTCGCGGGATTGGTCGGCAGCGGCATGCGCGTCGGTCTGCGTGCGATGGAGCGCGGTCAGCGTTTCGGCGGGTATTGCGCCTTCGGCGTCTCGCTGATGATCGCGTTCCAGGCTCTGGTTTCGATTGGCGTCAATCTGGGCGTATTGCCGACCAAGGGCCTGACTTTGCCCCTGATCAGCTCAGGCGGCTCCAGTGTGATGATGACCTGCGTGGCCATCGGGTTACTCGCTCGAGTCAGCTACGAGCTGTCGCGTGCCGAAAATGCGGCTGCGCAGGCGATCGCTACACCGACGCTCCTCGATATCGATGGAGAGCCGGCATGAACGGCCCAGTGATGATCATGGCCGGGGGCACCGGAGGTCATATTTTCCCGGGCATCGCCGTTGGTCGCGAACTCCGTGAACGCGGGGTCACGGTCGTCTGGCTCGGTGGCAAGGTCGGCCTTGAAGGGCGCCTTGTGCCCGAAGCTGGATTTGAACTCGAAACCCTCGATTTTTCCGGTGTGCGCGGTAAGGGCGTGGCCACGTTGGCGCTGGCGCCGCTGCGCCTGCTGCGCGCGATTCACTCGGCCTATCGCGTGCTGAAAAAGGTACATCCAGCCAGCGTACTTTCGATGGGTGGCTATGCCGCGGCGCCTGGCGGGATTGCGGCCTGGATCGCACGCGTTCCACTTGTGGTGCACGAACAGAATCGGGTGCCAGGCTTCACCAATCGTTTGCTCTCGCATTTCGCCAAACGCGTGCTGGCTGGCTTTGCCGGAAGTCTCCCCACGGCTGAGTGGATTGGAAATCCCGTGCGCAAGGAAATCTCTGCGTTGCCGATTCCGCAACAGCGCTTCGCCAGTCGCGAAGGAGCAATCCGTATTCTTGTGCTCGGTGGCAGCCAGGGTGCCCAGAGCCTCAACACCTTGCTGCCCGAAATGATTCGCCGACGTGGCGATCGGGTTGCGATTGAAATCCGTCATCAGTGTGGCGCGCGTCATTTGGAAAAGACTCGCGCGGCCTATGCTGCGGCTCAGGTTCAAGTGACGATCGAGACCTTCGTTGAAGACATGGCAGCAGCCTATGCCTGGGCCGATATCGTTATCTGTCGCGCCGGAGCCCTGACCGTTGCCGAGATCTGCGCGACTGGCGTGGCTTCGATCCTCGTTCCGTTTCCGCAAGCAGTCGATGATCACCAGACGCGTAACGCCGAAGTGCTCGTCGAAGCGGGTGCAGCTCGGCTCGTCGCTGAAGGTGATGCTTTCCTCAAACGCCTCGGCACCTGCCTGGATGAGCTTGATCGAGATCGTCCGCGTCTGCTCAAGATGGCAACGGCGGCGCGCAACCTTGCGAGGCCCGATGCAGTGAGTCGCATTGCCGACATCTGTGTCGAGGTGGCGGCATGACCCCGCAGGCACTGCGCCAGCACGACGACATCATGCAGGATTTCAGGCGCGTGCATTTCGTCGGCATCGGTGGCGTCGGCATGAGTGGCATCGCTGAAGTGCTGCATAACCTCGGCTATACGGTTTCGGGTTCGGATCGCGCCGATTCAACGACCACGCGGCGGTTGGCTTCGCTTGGCATCAACGTGCAGCACGAGCATGCAGCTGCGAACGTGGAACACGTCGACGTATTGGTGACATCGAGCGCAATTCACGCCGACAATCCTGAATTGCTCGCGGCGGCCGAACGGCGCATCCCGGTGGTCCCGCGTGCGGAAATGCTTGGTGAATTGATGCGTTTCCGCCGAGGCATTGCGGTGGCAGGAACGCATGGAAAAACGACCACAACCAGTTTGACTGCGAGCGTACTCGGCGAAGCGGGACTTGATCCAACGTTCGTCATTGGCGGTCAGCTCAATGCAGCCGGAGCGAATGCGCGTCTTGGCACAGGCGAATACCTCGTCGCCGAGGCGGATGAGTCTGATGGTTCGTTTCTGATGCTCTCGCCGGTCGTCGCCATCATCACCAACATTGATGTCGATCACCTCGAAAATTACGGGGGCGATTTCGAGCAGGTGAAGGCGGCGTTTGAACAGTTTGTGCATCGTCTGCCGTTTTATGGGCTCGCCGTGATGTGTGTGGATGATCACGAAGTAGCCGAGCTGGTCGCGCGCACGCCGCGACGCGTACTGACTTATGGGATCGATAATCCGGCCGATGTCAGCGCCAGTGAGGTGCGTCAAGACGGTCCGCGCATGCACTTCGATCTGCACTTGCCTGATCAGCAAGAAGTGTACGCAATGACCCTCAATCTTCCCGGGCGTCACAACGTACTCAATGCCCTCGCTGCTTGCGCGGTCGCATGGCAGTTGGGTGTGGCGCCCGCTGCAATGCAAGCGGCATTGAGTGGATTCCAGGGCGTTGGGAGACGCTTTTCCTTGCGCGGCGAAATTGCGCTGGATCATGGAACCGCGCTTCTGGTCGACGACTATGGTCATCATCCGAGCGAGCTCGCCGCGGTATTCAGCGCGGCGCGGGGAGGGTGGCCAGAACGGCGCCTCGTTGTGGCATTTCAGCCGCATCGCTATTCGCGTACACGCGATCTGCTCGATGATTTTTCGCGCGTTCTCGCCGATGTCGATGTGTTGATACTGACCGAGGTCTACCCGGCCGGAGAAATGCCGATCGCAAACGCCGACGCACGCGCGTTGTCGCGCGCCATTCGTGCGCGCGGCAAAGTCGATCCGGTACTTATCGAACATCCAAGAGCGCTGCGCGATGCCTTGCCGGCTTTGCTCGAGGACGGTGATCTGCTGTTGCTGCTCGGCGCCGGAGATATTGGTGCGGCAGCCAATGAACTTGCCCGCGATCCTGACTTGAGGTCAACCCGATCATGACCGCGAAGATCACCGACCCCAGCCATTTTGGTCGCGTTGCGGTGGCCTTTGGCGGCACCTCTGCCGAGCGCGAGGTGTCATTGAATTCCGGGCGCAACGTATTGGCGGCGCTGCGCGCACGTGGCGTTGACGCGCATGCGGTCGATGGTATTCCTGCACTGCTTGATGCCTTGCGCGCAGGCCACTACGCACGCGTGTTCAACATTCTGCATGGGCGCGGTGGTGAGGACGGCATGTTGCAGGGCGCACTCGATGCGCTGCGCGTGCCTTATACCGGTAGCGGCATCCTCGGTTCCGCACTGGCAATGGACAAGGTACGCACCAAGCAGGTCTGGCAAGCCTTGGGAATGCCGACGCCGCGCTACGCGGCATGGCATCGCGGCGAGGATCTCGCAGCGGCGATCAAAACGGTAGGGTACCCGGCCATTGTCAAGCCTTCGCACGAAGGATCCAGTGTCGGCATCACGCGGGTTTTCAGTCCCGCCGATCTTCCTTCGGCAATTGAACTTGCCTGTAAACACGATGGAGAGTTGCTCATCGAGCAGCTGATTGAAGGTGCCGAATTGACGGTCGGAATCCTCGGTCGCGAAGCCTTGCCGTCAATCCGTATCGTGCCGAAGGGCGCCTACTACGACTACCATGCTAAATATGTCGCTGAAGATACCGAGTACCTTTGTCCCGGACTGGACGGCGAGGATGAGCAACTAATCAAGGCTTTGGCTTTGCGTGCGTTTGACGCGGCGGGTTGTTCGGGCTGGGGCCGCGTCGATGTGATGCGGGATCGCCAAGGCAACAACTATCTGCTTGAGGTCAATACGGCGCCGGGCATGACCAGCCACTCTCTGGTACCGAAGGCGGCAGGGCAGATCGGTATCGATTTTGAATCACTGTGCTGGCGGATTCTCGAAGGCAGTCTTGATCGCGACCCTGCACCGCTTGACGTCAGAGGGGCGGCATGAATCCCGCACTGCTGACCCGTGTGATGGCCTGGGGCATCGCCTTGACCTTGGTCACTTTACCGATCGCCGGAGTTCTCAACGGTTGGTTCGCGTCTGAGCGCTGGCCGGTGCGCAAAATCGAGTTGCGCGCCGAATACGCTCACGTAAGTGCCGAGCAGGTCCGCGCTACGGTCGAAACGCACTTGGCCAAGGGCTTCTTCGCGGTCAATTTGAGCGATGTTCAAGATGCAGTCGCGCGCTTGCCGTGGGTGGAGAAAGTCGAGGCGCGCAAACAATGGCCGGATACGCTGAGCCTGACCGTGTATGAGCGTCAACCGTTTGCACGGTGGGGTGATACGCGCTTGATCGATCGCAGCGGTGCCTTGTTTGAAGTGCCTGGTACTGACTCGATGCAGGGCATGCCGCAACTCTCTGGCCCGGATGCGCGCCTCGCCGATGTGATCGCTTTCCACGCCGACTGTCTGCGTGAATTTTCCGGCAGCGGACTCAGTGTGCAGGCCGTTGATCTGAGTACACGAGGTAGTTGGCGAGTCACGCTTGCGAGCGGCGCGTTGATTGAAATTGGCCGTGACGATGCAGCAATGCGCCTGCATCGATTCCTCGCGGTCTGGCCGATGCTGGTCGCCGCAAATACTGGGCCACCCGTGTATGTCGATCTCCGCTACGAAAACGGATTCGCGATGCGCTGGGCGATGCCCGAACCGACGGTGCCGGAAGGGAATCGGGAAACGGGAATGGAGAATCGGGGCGGAGTCGCTGCAGCGATTCCGGATTCCGTCTTTCGAATCCCAGCTACGCGTATGGCTTCAGCCGATTCCCCATTCTCTATTCCCCATTCCCGGCTCCTCCAATGAACCGCAAGTCTGAAAAAAATCTTATCGTCGGTCTGGATATCGGCACCTCCAAGGTCGTCGCCATTGTCGGCGAGTACGAGCCCGGCCAGCCAGTCGAGATCATGGGGATTGGTTCACATCCTTCGCATGGGCTCAAGCGCGGCGTCGTCGTCGATATCGAATCGACCGTACAGTCGATCCAGCGCGCGATCGAGGAAGCCGAATTGATGGCCGGCTGCGAAATCCGTTCGGTCTACGCGGGCATCGCGGGAAGCCACATCCGTTGTCTCAACTCACACGGCATCGTGCCGATCCGCGACAAGGAAGTAACCGAAGCCGATCGCGAGCACGTCATCGAGGCGGCGCGCGCAGTGGCGATTCCGGCGGATCA
>JBBQTY010000071.1:0-17655 GCA_038234445.1 Lysobacterales bacterium | reverse complement strand
AGGCCGCCGAATCCCGCAAAGCAACTGGCACCGCTGTCAAGATCGGTACAGGTGACACGCATGATTGGCAGGCCGCCCAGATCGATGGTCGAGAGGATGTACATTTTTCCTGAAGCGATCGCCGCGTCGGCAACATAGGTCACGTTGGTGCTTGGGTACATCCAGCCATTCGTGCCGAAGCTCAGGTCAATCGTGCCATCCGCGTTTCTGCGCGTGATGCTCGATTGCCAGGTAGCATCGATATTTTTGACCCGGCCCACAACGTAGAAACCGAGGTGCGAAGACAGTGGGAAGCCGCCGCGCCAGGGAAATACGCGCAGTCCATCCTCGATCAAGGTGGCATTGCTTGGCGGTGGCTGAGGCCAGAACGGGAGCATTCCGAAATTCGTGAAATTCGGATCCAGGGTCAGATCGCTGGGTATGAGAGAACCATCCGGATTCGCTGGAGTGTCGCGCACCTGGGTGGCGTCAATCGATTCCTTGACAACAATATCCCAGGGAGTCGCGGGCTGCGCGTGTGCAAAGGCGCATGCCAGCATCCACGCTGCAACCAGAACAATATACTTAAGCATTTTATTTTCTTCCTGGACTTTCACTGCAAGTTCGCCGTACTTTTCGGAGGGCAAGGCGGCGATGGATTCGAGGCAGGCAAAGTACGCTGCGATGATTCGATGTCGTTCCCGACAGCAGATGCTGCTGGGCCGACGTTTCGCTTGGCCGGCTCAATCACGAATCCGGCGATCTCAACCGATTTTGCATCCTCGGGGAGAAACACGCGGTTTAGCGGAAGACATGGACATGCAAGGCAAACAGTTCACGGCAACCGCCCTGGCCGCTGCGCCTTTCTGAGCAGACCGACGATAGTTTCCAGTGCTGCTGACGTAGGCCAGCGGCCAAACGCTGATTGCGACCACAGCGCCTGAACGCTATTGTCGCAATCCAACTACAGGAGTGTGATCCATGCGCATCCGGCTGACTATTCTCGCACTTGCCGCCGCGCTGTCGACCAGCGCCGCCGCCGACGCGCCAACCACCGCGTTGCCCTATACGCCTAGCCTCGATTTGCAGTCGATAGATCACGCCGCCGATCCTTGCGAGGATTTCTATCAGTACGCGTGCGGAGGCTGGATCAAGAACAATCCGATTCCGGATGATCAATCCAGCTGGAGCGTCTACGGCAAACTCTATCAGGACAACCAGCGCTTCCTCTGGGGCATTCTTCAAGCCCTGGCCGACAAGCCGGGAGTCGATCCGATCCAGCACAAGCTCGGTGATTACTTCGTCGCCTGCATGGATGAGACGACCGTGAACAAGCGCGCTGCTGCACCCTTGCGAAGCTCACTCGCTCGCATTACCGCGATGCGGAGCAAATCTGAATTGCCCGAGGTACTGGCCAGATTGCAGGCCGCGACTGCCAACAGGGGATTCTTCTTCACGTTCGGATCCGGTCAGGATCTAGGCGAAGCCTCGCAGGTGATCGCAAAAACCGATCGCGGCGGACTCGGCCTGCCCGATCGCGATTACTATCTGAAAGACGATGACCAATCGAAAACCCTTCGCACGGGCTATCTCGCCCATGTGAAGGTAATGTTCCAGTTGCTTGGCGATCCGGAAAAAAGCGCAAAACAGCAAGCCGATGTGGTCATGGCAATCGAGACTGCGCTGGCCAAGGCCTCGCTAAGCCAAGTGGATCGACGCGACCCGCACAAACTCGACCACAAGATGGATCTCAAGGGTTTGCAGGCGCTCATGCCCGATTTCGACTGGAGTATCTACCTCGCGCGTCGTGACCTCGCCGACAGCGTCCCGTTCAACGTTGCGGAACCGGCCTTTTTCAAGGCTTTGGCTGGCGAGGTTTCCAAGCGCAGCCTTGGCGATATCAAATCCTATCTGCGCTGGCATCTCGCCCATTCGATGGCGCCGTATCTTTCGACAAAATTCGTTGATGCCGATTTCGATTTCTATCGCAAAACCTTGCAAGGCGTACCGCAACAGCAACCGCGCTGGAAGCGCTGTGTCGCCTTGGTCGACGATCAGCTGGGCGAAGCGCTCGGTCGCGAATTCATCGAACGCGCATTCAGTCCTGAACTCAAAAAGAGCACGGCGCACATCGCCGAGAGGATCGAAACCGCCATGCGCGAGGATCTCGAAAAGCTCGACTGGATGAGCGATGCGACGCGCGCCATGGCGATCGCCAAACTCGATGGCATCGTCAACAAGGTCGGCTATCCGGATCAATGGCGCGACTATTCAAGCCTCGCTGTCGCCCGCGATGATTTCGCCGGCAACATCGAGCGCGGCAACCAGTTCGAGGAACGCCGCCAACTCGACAAGATCGGCAAGCCGGTCAACCGGGGCGAATGGCAGATGTCACCGCCGACCGTCAACGCCTACTACGATCCACAGATGAATGACATCAACTTTCCCGCCGGCGTCCTGCAGCCGCCGTTGTTTGACGCGAAGATGGACGATGCGCCCAACTATGGAAACACCGGCGGCACGATCGGCCATGAACTGACCCACGCCTTCGATGACGAAGGTCGCCAGTTCGACGCGCACGGCAACCTCAGGGATTGGTGGACACCGCAAGACGGCAAGGCCTTCGAAGAGCGCGCGCAGTGCATCGTCGATCAATACGCGAAGTACACGATCGTCGATGACATCAAGATCAACAGCAAGCTGACCGAAGGCGAGGACATCGCCGACCTAGGTGGACTCGTCCTCGCCTGGATGGCATGGCGCGCAGAAACGGCCGACCAGCAACTGCAATCCGTAGATGGACTCAATCCCGACCAGCGCTTCTTTGTCGGCTATGCGCAATGGGCCTGCGAGAATGTTCGTTCCGAGCAACTGCGCGCCAGCGCGCTGACCGATCCGCATTCGCCAGGCCGCTTCCGCGTCAATGGATTGATGGTCAACATGCCGGAGTTCCAATCCGCGTTTTCATGCAAGGTTGGTCAGCCGATGCTTACAGACAAGCGCTGCAGGGTTTGGTAGAGCTGCCAGGATCACCGGATACAAGTCCTGACGCGTGATCACATCGCCTGTTTTCGATTGACAGATCTGCAGCACATTTCAAGCATAAGGCTGGCACAGCCCTCAAGGAACATGTCGTCCCTGCGCAGGCAGGGACCCAGCAGCTTTGCTTCGCCCTTGAGGCACTTGGCACCTGCCTGCGCAGGGGTGACGGCTGTTTGATTGTCAGACGGCTTGCCTTGAATGGGCTATTCGAACATCAACGACGCGCTGCGACGGTTTGCTTCGAGCCATCCCGTTCGTACCCAAGGTCAAAGGGGGCAGAGTCATCGATTCCGGATCGGCTAAAGGGCAACCTCGGCACGGTAGAAGGATCGAGGTACGCCATCGGGACGCGGAGGAGCCAGGGAGTCTATTGAAATTCGAAAAGCAACAAATCAATTACTCTGGCCACATCAATTCAAGAATCAGTTGCTCGGACCCCATCGATTTGAATCCATCTCGGCAGGAGATCGAGGTCTTTGACGCGCACATGCCGCATCGGGTTTGATCGTCGCTGCGGTTCATTCGAAGTTGTCGCTGAAGATCTCGTCGGATATGCCGATGCACGGGCCGAATTCCGATGTGTCGCCCGCTGCCGACGTGGCAATCGCCGAACCCCAGCTCGACTGTGTCTGGCTGTTCGGCACAGCGTAGACCAGACCGACCTCTCCGCCGCTGCCATTGCCCATGGTGGTGACATTGATGCTGCCTAGCTTGACCTGACCTTCGCCGAAACCGCTCGGGTCGCAATGATCGCTGCGATACAGGGTTAGTGTGTAGCCTTGGTTCGGGATGCTATTGAGGCTGACCGACATCGAAGTGGAATTGTTGCCGATTACGACATTTCCGATCGTCGGGAAATTCTGCAGGTTGTTGGGTCCGGCATCGACATCGCCATTGTCGTTTGGCGTAACGCCATTGCCACCGAGATCGATGCCGAGTCCGCCATTGCCATCGAACAGATTGTCGAAAATCGGGTTATTGACCGTACCAGTCCCGGAGACGGCGACGCCGCTGCCTGTGTTTCCCTGGATTTCGTTTGCCAGAATCTGCGTACGCACGGCATTCGAGGTGACCGTGATACCCGTGGCATTTGGAACACCGGCGGCGCCAATGAAATTTCCGGAAATCACATTGTCGGTGGTACCGGAGTCCGCGACAAATATGCCGGCGCCCGCATTACCCGCGATGATATTGAATGTGAAAGGAATGACCGGGTCGCCGATGAAATTGTTAGTCGCACCGGAAAGAATGGAAATACCGGAAGCACCATTCGGCAAGGGCGAATTGCTTGTGTTCCCGAGACCGACCTGGTTGAGCTGCACGTGATTCTGCAGTGCGCCGCTTTCGAGCTTGATGCCGTCGTTGACGTTTCCCGAAACAAGGTTTCGGCTGATCGTTACGTGGCTGGCACCCGCATCGACGCGGATGCCTTCGGCGCCGTTCGCGCGCGCAGAGTTGCCGAGGGGGTCGGTGCCGACGAAGTTGAACTCGATGGTCGTGGCATCCGTGGTGTTGCCATTGATGCGGATACCGGCGTCGCTGTTGCCACTGACGATATTTCGGTCGGCCGTCGTTGTGCCGCCGATCACGGTGTTGTCGGAACCTCCGAATACAATCACTCCAGCGCCGGCATTTGCACGCGATGCGTTGGCGTTGTCCAGGCCGATGATGTTCGCCCGGATGACATTGCCGTCGGCATTTTCGCCGGTAACCTGCACACCCGGCCCGTTGTTGCCAGCGATGCGATTGACCGGCCCCACGGTGTTGCCGCCGACATCGTTGATCCAGATGCCGCCGCTGCCGTTCGGGGCCGCGGTGTTGTCGTTGGCGTTGTTGCCGCTGCCGCGCAGGCCGATCGTGTTGTCGTGGATCGATTGAGCACCGCCAGCGTTGACGTAGATTCCCCACGCGTTGTTGGCTGCAATGATGTTGTGATCGACCTGCGTGGTATCGGCACTGTTGCTGATACCGACGCCTTCTCCGTTCGGTCGCGTCTGGGTACGCGCAGTATTCATTCCGATTGTGTTGCCGCTGATGCGGTTGCCGCTGGTGCCAATACCATCAATGGTGACAGCGCGGGAGGTATTGCTGGAAATCGTATTGCTCTCGCCAGCACCCGTTCCACCGACGAGGTTGTTGTCCGCTCCGCCCGCGATCAACACACCGGTGCCGTTGGGGCGCGAAAAATCAGCTTGGCGCGCGACGCCGATGCGATTTCCGCGCACCATATTTCCGCTGGAGTTGCTGCCTGTGATGTTGACGCCCGCGGTCACCGAGCGTGCAATGTAATTGCCTTCACCGACGTTCGGACCGCCGACCTGGGTACCGTTGGCGTCGCGGATGTAGACACCATTGCGGCCGATGCCCTGATTCGGTGTGCCGTCCGCGCAGGATTCCAGGCCGATACCGGTATCGAGCGCTTCGCACATGCCAATGTAGTTGTTGAATATTTTGTTGTTGCGGTTGCTTAGATCGCCAGTGCAGGTGTCCCACAGGCTGATTGCATCGCCGGCTATGTTGTAGAAATAATTTTGTTCATTGGGGCCTGTGCCGCCGATCTGGGCGCTGAACACGCACTTCTGGTTGCTATCGAAGGTACCGAAATATTGTCCAAGGACCAAAGCATCGCCCTGTGCAAATGGATCGTTGCTGATCGCCGAAAAGACGACGTTGGAAACTCGGAATCCGTTTGTTCGCGGTGCCCAGATCGCGTTTCCACAAAAACCGGTGACGTACAGGTTCGTGATGGAGCCGGTAGCGTCCACCGGATTGAGCAAATCGCCCATTTCGATCGCACCGGATTGCGATGAGGGGCAACTCGCTGCACCCTGCAACTCGACATTCGGCCGCAATCCGGGCGCCGAAGGAATTCCATCGATGCTGTCGCGCGGATCGACGGTGACGAACCCGGCAAGCGTAATCTGCGAGCCGCCATTGATGTTGTCCCAGAACTTGATCGTATCGGCGTCGTTCGGGCCACAACCGGGATTTGATATCGACAAACGCCAGTTGAGGTTGTTGTCGATCGTGCCGCAGAAAACGGGATCATGGACGAAGTTGCCGCCGACGATGCGCCCGGTTTCAAAACCCGAATAGCAACGCGCGACGCCCTTGGCGATCTCGACCGCTTCGCGAAAGATGACCTTGTTGTCGCTGCCACTGCCGAAATTCCAGAACGGCGGGTTGGCATCGCCGTTGTCGGTGACGTAAATCGTGCAGTTGGCGCAGGCGATGTCGGCGCTGGCGAGCAGCAACACGCAAACTAGCGCTTTGACTCTGCCCATAAGGTTGGCGCGGTACATAGCGATCTCCCACAACCGGTTGTGCGGACGTGCGTCGGATTGTCATGAACAAAGCACGGCAAATGGCGTCCAGACCCGCCAGAGCAACCGACGCCTGCGCAATTATGCTCGTACAATCGGCGCGAGGCCGGCCGTGGGAGGGGGAATGGGCGACGTCGGAGAAATCACCGAGATGCTGGCCAAGGCCCGCGCCGGCGAAGCCGATGCGTGGCAGCAAATCGTTGCTTTCGTCTACGCCGACCTGCGTCGCCTCGCACATCGCCAGCTTGCCGGCCAAGCGCGCGATCAGACGATGGATACGACCGGTCTGGTGCACGAATGCTACCTGCGCCTGGCTGGCATCACCGGCAAGCCGAACGATCGTGGTCATTTCTTTGCACTGGCGGCTCGGGTGATGCGCCAGGTCATTGTCGACTACGCACGCGAACGCCTCGCGCAGAAACGTGGCGGGGGCGAACGCCCAATTGCGTTGGATGATGCAGATGCAGCGGAACTGCGCGAAGCCGAGCGCTATGCCGCGCTCGACGACGCACTGGCGGAACTCATGAAAGTGGATGAGCGTCAGGCGCGCGTCGTCGAGTGTCGATTCTTCGCAGGACTCACCGAAGAGGAGACGGCAGCGGCGCTGGATATGAGCCTGCGCAGCGTACAGCGAGAGTGGCAAGCAGCGCGCGAATGGTTGCGCGCGGAGTTGAAAACAGAGTGAAACAGGTGTGTATTTTTAGATGCCTATATGGAACCAGGCCCGTGCATGGATGAGCAGCGCGAATTCCTCGAACCCGGCGGTGCCCTGCGCGGCCCGCTGTTCGCGCGCATGCTGCGCTCGTGGCGGTCGCCGGATACGTTTGCGCCGGGCCAGCGCATCGGCCCATTCCGTATCGCGCGAGAACTCGGGCACGGCGGCATGGGCGTGGTCTATCTTGCCGAACGCGTCGAAGGCGGATTCGCGCAAGTGGTCGCACTCAAACTGGTCCGCGGCAGCGCGCAGTTGTCGGATCTGCATGAGCTGTTCCGTCGCGAACGCAGTCTTCTGGCTGCGCTGGACCATCCGCACATCGCGCGCCTGATCGACGGCGGCCAGAGTACCGACGGCTGGCTGTGGTTTGCGATGGAGCGTGTCGAAGGCCTGCGCATCGACCGCCACGTATACGAGCGCGGATTGAATCTGCAACAGCGATTGGGTCTGTTCGTGCAGGTCTGCGATGCCGTGGCATTCGCGCATCGACGCTTGGTGGTTCACCGCGATATCAAACCTGCGAATATTCTGGTTTCTGGCGACGGCTGGGTGAAGCTGCTGGACTTCGGCATCGCCGCGCTCGCCGATGCCGGCACGGCGGCGCCGCTGGCGCTGACTCCGGGATGGGCCAGCCCCGAGCAGCAGCGCGGTGAATCCGTCACCACGGCGTCTGATGTATTCCAGTTGGGCCTCGTGTTGCACGCCTTGCTATGCGCGGATTCCACGCACGCTACCGAATCCACTCAACTTGAACCCACGCGTGCGGGCGAGCATGAGAGCGCCGACGCGCCAACGCCCGCAACCACCGTCATCGCGGATGCCGACCTTGCGGCGGTTGTGGCCAAATGCACCGCTGCCGAGGTCGAATCCCGCTACGCATCAGTGAGCGCGCTGCGCGACGACATTTGCGCGCGCATGACGCGACGCCCGGTGGCGGCGCGTCGCGGTGGCTGGCGGTATCGCCTGGGTCGCGCAATTGCACGACATCCGTGGGTCACGTTCGCGTGTGTCGTCGCCGGCATCATACTCACGGTTCTGGGTGCCCAGCTCGCCCATGAACGTAACGCCGCGCGTGATGCCGCCAGTGCTACCGCGATCCAGGCAGAGCGCGCCAATGCGAGTCTGAAATTCCTAAGCGATCTGCTCGGCGAAGCGCAGCCGGCAACGCATCAGGGCCACGTGCTGACGGTCGAGGACCTGTTGCAGCGCGGTTCGCAGCGCATCGCCGACGATCATGACATGCCAGCGGCGTTGCGCGCGGAATTGGCGTCGACGCTCGGTGCAATTCATATCGAGCGCGGAGAATTTGCGCGCGCAAAAGAGCTTCTCGCATCGGCCGTACCCCTATTGCGCGAACATAACGCCAACCCGATGATCCTGGCGCAGGCGCTCGGCAATCTTGCATACACGCTGGATTACACAGATTCCGCAAAATCCTTGCCGTTGTTCGACGAAGCGCTGAACCTGCTGCGCAACGACATGACGCATGCCGAGCTGCGTCTGCGTACTGCGCGGTACCGGGCATCGGTGCTGTACGGCAGCGGCCAGCGCGCCGAATCTTGCGCAGCTTTGAAGAAAATCGTCGATGAAGACCGCAGCATGCTTGGCGATGCGCACGCGGAAACGGCAATGGCCAAGATGATGTACGCCATTGCGCTGAGCGCTCTGGATCGGGACGATGAAGCGCTGCCGATGATCCAGAACAGTTATCGCACGCTCGATCGAACTCTCGGCCACGAACATCCACGCACACTGCAGGCGGGGCAGACTTACGCCATCCAGTTGTACAACCTCGATCGTTTCGACGAGCAGGCGGCGCTGATGCAGGAACTGGCGCCGCGTGTGGCAAAAGTGTTTGGCGACCGGAGTCCACGCTACGCGCGCACGCTGACGTGGTACGGAGCCGCGCAGTCCCACGGTTCCGATCCGGCCAGCGCGCTGCCGACGGTGCAGCACGCACTGGAAATTTTCGATGCCGCACCCGCACTCGACGATCTCGGCAGTCCGAATACCCTGCAGACTTTGGGTGAGACCTACGAAAAACTTGGCAAAAACGATCTCGCCGTCGTCGCATACCGACGCATGCTGGAGCGCGCGTCGGAACGTCCGTCCTCGGTTCCGGTGGATGACGGCAAGCGGCCGTCGATTCTGGCGCGCCTGTTACTTGACATGCAGCGCTACGACGGCGTGCAGGAACTGATCGAGCAGGCGCGCGAAAGCGCCGGTACAGGCGAGCCCGAACGGCGCGTGATCGGCACCATCGATCTCTTGCAGGCGCGGTTGTTGTTGGCAAACGGTAACCGTGCGCGCGCTGCCGCGTGTGCTCGATCCGCGACAGCGATTCTGGGCAACTACGACTACGCGAAAGAAGAACATGCGCATGCGCAAGCTTTACTGAAGCAGTTGGCACCGGCGCAAACAGGTGAGAGTGCGGCGAGCGCACACGCGGTGTGCATGTCTGGGACTCCGGCGACGTAATCCGGCTCGCATTAAATCAAGTGGACGTGATCAGGTTCTACGTATTCTGATGCTGCCAGAGTTCCGCGCGCTGCCCGCGCACTCCGCAGAATGGGTACCCGTTCGACGCCTGCATCACCCGCCAGCGTTTGACGAAGACCACAGGTATTGGGCCGAGCGCTCCCAGTCGCGCGACTTCCGCGTCGATATCATCGGTGTTGTGATCCAGAGAAAAGATTCCCGCTCAAGGAGTGACGCGTTCATAGGTTCCATCGAAGCTCACGTTCATGCCACCACAACCTCCGTTCAATGAGGACGTGACCAACAGCTTCCCTTCTTGCCACTGCAGGTCGACAACGCAGTCGTATTCCGCTTCCGCCGTGGGCGGTGAATTCCCGCTGCCTGCGACGAAGTGAATGGCATATCCGGTAAGGCGTACTCGAGTCAGGTCAATGGAACCCACATGCACGCCGCCATTCTCGACCCGCACAGGATCATGCCCGCCCCATGAGCCCTCACCCTCGATTTCGAGCTGCCGATCATCCAGACTGCGGATCGTGATATCCGCTTCGTCATCGCGCTCCCAATGCCCGGCCCAATCGCTCGCCGTCGGCGCCATGCCGGAGCCGTGAAAATCCAGCGCGTCGACCCAGATTCGGCCCACTGTAGGCACGCCCTTTTTCGATGTGTACATGGCGCAAATCACATCTCCCCAACGTGCCCAAGTGAGCACGTGGTCGCCCGGAACGACAAAACTTCGTTTCTCGCAGGCCTCATCCATCGAGGGACACCGACCGTCTTCCAATCGAGATTTCAGGAAGTGAACACGGGGCTGCTCACCCTTCACGGCCACCGACCACGCCGACTCGTCAGGTCTGGGTCCACGCAGATTGCATTCGGCATCTGGCGAATTGACCTGCGCCATGGCAAGCAATATCAGGGCCGACGATAGGGTCGAGGCAAGCATTTCATGACTCCGAAAGTATTATCAAGGATGGAGCAAGCGACGTTACGTTTAAGATTTTTGAAACTGCCAAGCTGCAAGTGCAAAACGATCAGTAACTAAAGTTTTCAAAAAACGTTACTACCATTCAGCCAGACTTCTTTTCGAACGCCGTTCCACGACTGCCTCCGGTGCGCCAATTGCAGCCATCGTCATCGGCGATCGTTCCGTCCATGCAGAGCTTGAATGACGAGATATCGGGCGCGTGCACAGGCAAGGCGTTCAGAATTTTCATGCAATGAAGATTCGTTGCTGTCATCGATTTTTTTAAATGCAGCTTCAGGATCTGTGCTCTGGTATAACGCGCGCAGTCATCGATCTTGTAAGCAGAAGTGGTCGGATCACGCTCCCGGAACCGAAACGTCGTACGGACGCTGTCGGAGCAATTTTCAGAATGTATCTGCACACGGTGCGTAGCATCGATTGAAGCAGTCTCGGTGATTTCATAGTACGGCCCCTTGACGAGTTGATAATCGGGATACGCGCTGGCCACCAGCAACGGGTCGGTTGGCCCGAGACTGCAAACCTCCGAATAGTCTTCCTGATCCTCAGCCGCGTTGGCAATGAGGGAACGTGACGACAAGACGAGCAAACACAGGAAAGCGACCACTCCAAAAATATGTCGTTTCTCATGAATTCCGCACCATAACATCGCTTATCTCCTCCGCCATTTCTTGAAACGCGAACCTATCGAAAATTTCCTGGTCATTTCACCGGATCAGTTGATGCGCCGGTAACTTCTATCCTGCATAGCGCTTGGAAGAACGCCTATGGCGATCAGCCTGGACATTCACTGCTGCGATCGACTAGCTGGGTGATCTCTGGGCAGACCCTGTGTTTGTTCAGTCGACGATAGACGAATTCCTGGATGGCCAAAGACTCGTCCATGTTTCGCCGTCGTACCTGGCCACGGTGTCTGGGCCAATCGCCCAGAGTACGCCGTCGACGTCTTGTACTGTAGAGACATACGGAGGCTCTGGGGCTAATCCGGTATCGACTTGATCAATACGACCGCGCTCCTCGTTGTAGCGAAAGAGTCCCCGGTTCGATCCGAGATAGATTGCTTGGCGGTAGATGGTCAGATCAAGGAAAAGGTGCGGGATCCCGCCGCGTAACCGCTGATTGAAACCGTCACGATGATTGCCGACGAGAAGCGCACCCTTCTGACCGGCCACCCAGATGAGTCTTTGGTTCTCGATGAAGATCACGTTGAGACCGCCGACTCGAGGTAGGTCCAGACGGCGCCACCGAGCGCCATCCCAGTGAAACAGGCAACCTTCATACCCGGATGCGCCGGGCAAGCTGCCTGCAACGTAAAGATCATCTTCGGCGTTGCCGTCGATTGCATTGAGGAGCAGACAATCTTCGACTTCTACTGGCTGCAACAATCCATCGTCCATATGCACCCAACGGTCAGGGCCCAGCCTTTTGTATACCTGCCCTGCTACACCGCAAGCGTGAAGATGACCGTCAATTTCACGTAGATTCGAAAGGTAGCCGTAGCCCGCGGATCCGGGCCGATACAAACCTGCGTCGGCGATAGTCTCCATGACGGCCTTGCCACACGATGCGAGCTCGATTTCTCCTCGTTCGGACAGCGCGCACAGCGTCCAGGGGCCATCGGGATCAAGCCGGAATTTCTCAAGCGCCGTCGTCCAGAAACCGACGTCGTGAAAAGACCAGGGCTGCCGGGTCTGTGCGTCGAAGTGGTAGAGCCGAGTGTGCTGCGACCAAGGCTCTATGCCTGCCAAAGCGCTTGCCAAATAGATCCGATCGGCTCGGACTATCAGTGCGCCTGTCAACTTGACTTCATCGTTCATGGCTTGCCTATGTGGTGCCTGTCAATAAATGTCAGTCGTGAAGGGTTTTGGACACAGTTGCTGGCGACCAACGCTCGGCCCAATTGAGTTGCAGATTTTTCTGACCGTTTCTGACAAGCAATCGGTAACTCGATCCCGCGAGCAGTTGATCCTCAATTCCCGAGCCGCTACTGCGTGGGCAACGAATCGAGCCATTGATATTCGTTGCAAGGTATTTCAGGTATTCCACTTCCAGGATTGCATTGGCTTTGACTGAGCCCCGTTCTGATGCCAGGATTTCGACCGTGTATTTGAAACTCCGACTGAAGCCAATCTCTTCCATCGGAACGACTCGCAGTACCCGAGCGATCACCGTGGTATCGGTCTGTCCCTGTACATCAGCGAAGCTCGTTTGTAGAAAAGTGCAAGCACTTGCAGACGAACTGACGAGCATGCAGATTGCTGCAAGAACGCGCGGATGGATTCTTTGCGGGCGCATCGTCACTCCTTCAAAGTTGCAGTGTTGAGTCGGTGGAACGTCGAGTCCTCGCTCGCCATGCGACGAAGAAGACACTTGCCGCGACGAAGCCGCGCAATCCAAAAATGAAGATCGATTGGGCGTAGTCGAGCAAACCCCAGATCGTGGGTCCACCATCGACGATGAAAGGTTCGACGTGACCGTAGAGATTGCCGCCCAACGAGTAGCCGGCATTGCCCACCGGCAGTCGCCAGACAGCAATCGGCAAGGCCGCGAAAATAAAGCCGATCGTGGCGAGCGGCCAATAGCGGAAATGCTCAACCCGGCGAAGCAACAGTGCGGACGGAACCCCCACAACCAGAACAAACGGGACAGCGACGACGGTTGCGACGACCGAAATGCTTCCAACATCCGTAAGCGGCACTTCCTGTCCAGCAATCATCGGCAGGATTGCCATGTTGAACACGAAGAAAAGCGGTTGAGTCGCAATCGCCAGCAGCGACGGGACGATGATGGACTTCATTGAGCGGGCAATCCCTCACTCGCGCGGTTCACCAGAACTTCCACCATGGTCTGTTCGTACTTGGGGCTTCGGCGTGCCCTGTTGCGTTCAAGGGATTGCCGATCGTGATGATGTGCGTCCTCTCCTCTTGCGGATCCCAACCATGGCTGAGCAGGGAGTCGAGGTATTGCATGGCCGTTCTTGCCTGATAGGCTTCATCCTTGCGCGTGCTTGCGCTGGCATTGTCTGCGAGCAAGCCTCGAACACGGACGCGGTAGACCGCTTGTCCACGCTTCATGTCAATGAGCCAGTCGACGCCCGGGCGACTTCCGCCACTGGCCTGTTTGAAATGCGCCGAAAGTCCACTCTCCACGCGCATCAACCACTCGTCAGACGACATGTGCGTATTCCTCAATGGTCAAACTGCTCCAAGCTTCATGGTTCATGCTTCAAAAGCAGATACATGTGCTACTCGTCCGAGTACGCTTCTTCTGTAGCGAGCGGTTGGGAAACTGCTACCGAACCATCTGCGGACATGGTTATCTCCCCTTGCCAAACCAAGTGTGTGCCACCATTCGCTCCCAAATCATCCACCCACCGCTCGAACTGGTAAATTCCAGACGTCAGATCAATATGTATCCGTCCAATCAGCGCACTGCGCCCGTCGTTTGACAAGACCACTCTGGATGCATCCTCCTTCAAATGACTTGTGTATCCAGCGAAGCAGTTCGGATGCGTTTTCATATAGTCCACGAGTGCCAGCCGAGCAATCTCCGGAACCAACCGTGCGGGTTCCGTCTCGTCCGCGAAACTCCACATCACGACGAGGAGACTCATTGAGCAGACCATGGTTGTCGTCATAAGCGACAACCGTTGACTCCCGGAACGACTTCCACCAATTTCGTGCGAAAGTATCTTCATCAGAAATTCTCGATAACACGACGAAAGAGGCAGATCGGCTTGAACGTCCGCTTCGGCATCGGCTGAACAATGGCGACGAAGTCCTTCATTTCTCCCTCCCCGATCACACCAATGTAGTTCGAGCCATGCAGCGCGAAGGGCGCGACCATCGAATATCTTGCACGAAAGAAAACGGATTTCCGCTCGTTTCCCACTTTCATCTCAAAGCCCGCTTCATCAGCAATTTGCGAAGTGGGTGGACACTCGTTGATCTTGTGGGGGATCGAATCCATCTGACACGGGATCAGCATGGTGTCGGCATCCGCCGGAGGATCAGCGATGTCGAGGCGGCTCGACGAATGGCCGAAGCGGACAACGAGATCGACCGCATCCATGTAGTGGGTTTCCGAACTCCCCGTCAATACGCTATCGAGGTTTCCGTCATTGTCGTAGTCGAAGATGCTTTCGTTCTCTTCATTCGCGTGATCAGGCAAGGCGACTGAGGGCTTGCCCCATCGCGGTCGTTCAAGTTGCATTGCCGCCTTATTCGCATTGCGACTGAACGTATCAAAGTCTTCACGTAGCTCCTTCTTCACGGCATCGCAGACGTCCCCAGAGCCCTCGACCAATTCGACAGTGCCAACCACCGGCGGCTTCGTTCCAGCCGCTGGGTATTCCATTTCGTCCTTTGGATAGCGGTTGATTTCGGAGTAGTCCAGACATACCGTCAGGGGATCCACCGCGGACTTCTCGGCAAGAGCAACATTGTCTGAGGGTTTCTCGGAATTCATCCGCGCTGAACTGCATTTCTGCATTACCGGATCCGAAGGTCCGCCTGTAAAATGGAAGCTTGTCGCGGGGATACCATCTTCCTCAATGCAGTGACCAGCAAACCAGACTCTTGAAGCCAGCTTGCGCCCATTGACCCAAACCGACGCAAATACCTCACGGCTCCCTCCACACTGACCATAAGGCGAACCGGGATACTCGCCCACCTTGAGCCGAACGCGATTCCCTGAAGGAAAGCCGCATTCGGCGAATTCGCCGACCTTGACCACATAGGCCACGCTCTGCGGGTTCTCGCCGCGTGTGAAGTTGTGGATGGTGGCAGATTCGCCGTTGTCTTCGGCCGTCGTTTCCGCGATGTATGCAGTTTCCGAGCTTTGCGCTGTGCGCTGCGAGACGAAGGCGCAATGGAGTGTCATGGACGCGCCAACCTCGTCCTCCTCCGAAAACCCGAAGCCGGCTTGCGCCATTCCGAGAGCGACCAGCGCGAAGATCAATACCCGTTTCATCGCTTTGCATTTCCCGATCGAAGTGGATCCAGCAAACCATCACCTGAACGGTGAAGAGTGCCCGTCACCCCACCGATGCGCCAACTATTGAATTGCACGCAACTTCGATGAGCCCTCGGGCGAAACGGAGTCGCTGGTCAACGGACCAATCCAATAGGCAAATTGATTGCTCCTCACCTAACGCAAATTGACGGCTTGACTGGACTTGCAGATTGCATTCGCCGCCGGGTCGGTGAAGTGCTGTCGGATCGCCCCTCGAAAAGCAACCTGGCGCTGAAGTCTGGCGAACGTACATCCCGACCCTTTCACGCGTGAGACGGTGTTGGCGACGCACATGCCTGGTTTCCCGACCAACCCGCGTTAGTAGAGCTGACTCCGTGTTGATGACGAACCTATCCGGCGAGAAACCCGGATTTTGCCAATCAGACCATCGCTCGCCCAAGTGAACGTTTCCCTCCTGTTTGAGAGAACACGTGCTCACCGTGCTATCCAGCCTTGTACTCGCGTCGACCCTTCTCGCCGCACCAGAATTTTCAGTGGACTTGCAAGGCGCGCACCCGATTGCATGTGCTTCCGGCCGAGCCGGCAGCGCGAACGCCTGCTTTTCTCCGACTTCGTCCGTGCCGATTGAACTCGAAGTCCGTTCTTCGGACAGGACTCCGATACTCCACACAATCAATTACGGAATCTTTCATACAGATACATCCACTGTTGTCGCCTCACGCCAATACATCGACGTAAAGGGAACATCAATCGATTCGGCGCGGCTTACGTTTCCAGAGACCAGATCTGGCAATAGCATAAACGCTCAACACCTGGACCAGACACCTGGAGCCTATTTCATCGAGACAGAAATAGGCATAGGCGATGATGTGCGCACTCAAAAGATGTTTGTCGAGATTCTTGCCGACAAGGATCGATATTCAGCCGCATGGCCGATTGGAGACACGGGACTCGAAATTGCAGCCAAGGAGAATGGCGCGACATGCGTGCGAGTCGCGCTATGCCGGGGATACTGGATCTCGAATCCTGCGCCAAGCACGGCGTACGGATCGTTGCCTTCGTTGTTCAGCCAAATTCCGGCGTCTCAATGACCCAGTACGTCGCCAATTCAGTGGAAGCCGACTCAGACGCTAGGATGTGGCGCGTCAACAAGCGGGAACCCAATCCCATCGCGAGCGCTGACGGAGAATACCTCTCACTGGGACAGACAATCGCTGGCGTGTCGGGACCTATCGAGAAGTACTTCATCGCAATTGACACCCAATTTGTCATCTTGAGCCTTCATGGCATGCCGCCCGCCGAGGCGCGGAATTTGTCCTTGTCGATTCAGTTGGGACAATCACTTGCGCGCCCGTGAAAACCAGAAATTCCTGCTTGAATTGACGGTTGCGATTTCAAGCCATTGCGTGAAGTACTTCTTGATCAGGCGCGTCTTTTTCATCATTCGGCCGCAATAGTGGTGACACGGAACCAAACGTGTACCGACAACAAAATGATTTCCCTCAGCACGACTGACGATTCGGAGTACATGGTTTCGGCGCAACCGAACCAGTGGAATGGCTTGAAGGTGAGGTCACCTCGAACTCATTGCGTAATTGCTCAATCAACCCGGCAGACCCTGAAACCATCAGGCCGGTGTACGTGTCGGATTCAACAACAAGGGTGCCGAACGCGTTGGACACTTCCCAGTGGGAAATATCTTGCGAGCCAGCAACGGCAGTCCATTCAGGCCCAAGCGCGTAGCCATGGATTCGAAGCGAGGTGACCAGGCGTGCAAAAACGGCGTCATCATTTTCGGAGCCGACCAGCCATTGCTCAAAAGCCATTGGTTTTTGTATCCAGGTGATGTGACATCGCTTTCGATATTTTGAAAGAACTCATCAGATGTTCGCGCGACATGCCGCATGCGAACACCACCGGCGACTCCTCGTTTTGGTGCGCGCTACGGGGCATGATGCCTATCTGTCGGATTGCTATCGAATAAGTCCTATCAAGGTATCTCCATCTTCGTAGCGCACGTCATCGAGTTTCCAATTGCCTTTCTCACGAAGCAAAACGTATTCAATAGTGCGGTCCCTGAATGCATCGGAAAAACGAATTGGAATGAGCGTTCGATCGCCGCTCACCTTCGCTTTGCCAACCGTGAATCGCGTTGGGTA
>JBBQTY010000070.1:0-17693 GCA_038234445.1 Lysobacterales bacterium | reverse complement strand
GCTTTCTGCATTTCGGTCGCTGACACCGTGACCATCTTCTGTTCGCGCGCTTTGAGTTCGAGTACATCGACGATAACGATCGTGCGCTCATTGAATGCCTTGCAGTAAAGATCGTTGCGCCCGGAAAAACTGTGCACCATCACGTAGCCGCGATCGGGCACGCTGAAACTGGCGAAGCGCTGATCGGTCAAGCCCATGGTCTGCGCGCAGTTACCATTGCTGAAGGCCTCATCCTTGATGCGGCTGTTGGGCCACAACTTCATCGCGACACTTTGTTCGCCGCCACCGCCATCGGAATTGCGCTCGGCGTCGCCACCGCAAGCCGCTGCCGCACATTCAAAGCGTTTGACTGCCTTGGTGTCGCGCAGGGTTTGCTCATAGCCTCGCAGTGCTTCAAGCGGTGATCGCCCGGCTGGGAGCAGATAGACCAGCCGCGTGCGCGCGCCCTCCAGGGTTTCGCCGGATTTGAAATCGAAGACACTATTGTTCATTTCGTCACGTGCAACGGTATCCGCGACAGGTACCAGTGGTCCAGTCGCGAATCGATACTCGTCGTAGGCACTGAAGGAGCCGCTGACCAAAAGGCTGCCCTCGTAGCGGGGCAGCCACGGCAGGTCTTTGGCTGCGGCGCTGTCCTGCGTGGGAATGCTGGCGTCGGCGAATGCAAAACGGGTAAAAGTTGAACACAGGCCGAGAAGCAATGCAGTGGTAAACATCAACTTAGCTGAAGTTTTCATCGACCATCCTGTTCGATTTCATGTGGCGTCGCGATCATTGGTGATCGAAGCGAGTCGAGATCCCAGAGGATCGTGTTGGGATCTCGGCCCGTCGAATTGACCCAATCCCCAATCCCGGTTGCTGCGCGCGAATCGCGTTGGATCATGGGTGAAGGAGTCATCGAGTTTCAGAGGTTCAGGCAGAAAAAAGCGTTTTCTGCCTTTACGTCTTGAAATATCCATTGTCAGGTTGGGGGACTATTCAAACCCGTCGCGAAAAATCACCTCTGTGGGGCGAAGGCGCATGATGTTGTTGCTGTAGTTGGGATCAACCGAAGTTACCTTGAAGCTGCCGCCAAGAAGAACTTGACCACTCGCGTCGACGCTGGGTATTGCCGGTTCATCGCCCGGGTTGTCGCCAAAGCTGCCTGATGCGGTATACAGCAACACGCTGGAATTGCCTCCGCTCCCACCCCAATTGGTTGTTGGCACCAGATTGCTATCGAGTCCCTGAGCGAAGAAGAACTCACGATCCGGCCCAACAGATCCGGTCAACACCAGCTTGCTGGTGCCGCTGTTCGGATTGAAATAGCGGATGCCACCGACGGAATACTGCAGCGATGCACCTAACCCTGTGTCAACGAGCCCTTCGTTTGCATAGTCTCCGTTCAGAGCAACTTTCTGGGTGAATATTTGAAATTGGGCAGCGCCCGATTGATGTGATCCGGCATAGACCATTTCCCCACTGACATTGACGGTCAACGAACTGACGAGATCGTTCTGGTTGTCGCTAGCCTGGCCGAAGTACAGCACGCGCCTACCATTGTTGATATTGGTATAGGGGCCTTGTTCGGTGCAGGTTGTCGGGCAGAAGTTGACGTCTAGAGTGCCGGCCGGCAGCAACTTGGCCAATGCAATTCGGGTAACGCCGGCATCAACGGCGTAGCCGGCCAGATAGATCTGACCGCCCGGACGAATAGCGACGGCCTCGGCACCATCGACACCGGCTCCAGCCAAGTCGAACGGAATGGTCAATTTTCCGTCGCCTGAAAAGGATGTATCCAGTGCGCCGGCGCTGGTCAGGCGCATCACGGCAAAGTCGGTGTCAATGGAAGAAAACCGCGCACTGCCTGCCACGACGACTTGATCGGAAGAATCAATGGCGATCGACTCGGCGAGGTCATTGTTCTGTGCAGTAAAATTTCCGGGCGTAGCGATACCATCCCCATCAAAGCTGGTATCGGGCTGGCCACTGGCCAACAAGCGGATGACCTTGAACTGAAACACCGTTCCAAGCTGCTCCGATCCGGCAATGAGGATGCGACCTTGACTATCGATGGCGGCGGCCCGAACCAGATAGGGATCAAGCACGATGCCACCCGTGCGTTTGGAAAAGCTGTGGCTGACGGGCACCTGCACGACCGTTTGCAATTTACCGGACGCACCGAATCGATAAATCGCAAGACAGTGCCGCTGCGCGGGGCAACCAAGATTGTTGTCAAAGGTCACGACGGCGACTGACGTGCCATCTGGACTTGCCAGATGTGCCAACGTGCGAAAGTCCGCGCCATCGAACGTGCCGTTGAAACGTCCGGAGGTAGCGAACGTGTTGTCAATGCCGTACAGCGCCGCGTGACATGGACTGGTCATCGCAAAAAGGGCAACCACTGCCGATAAAGCCATCGATACGTACTGATTTTTCATGAGGCACCTGTTTTTCGAGAATTTCGCAAGGCTCAACGCATACCGCACAGCGGCGGGTCGTTGAATTGAATGTCCCCGTTGAAAGCGATGCACAGATTTCGCGGGATATGTTTCGGCTTGCCCGACACCATTCATTGTCGCCAGTGGTAGTGGACCCGATCCATTGAGTGGGCATTGCCTGCGTACTCGTGAAACGGTGTTCGCAACGGACATTCGGGGTGAACGCGGGCCGCTTTCGACTCAGAAGGGGACTTATCCAGCCGCCAAGACCAACAATCCCGCCTGGATGCTCGCCAAAATTCGACGGGCGAGGGGAGCGGCGAGCACCTTTGGCTGACCTGCGCGGAAGACGCGGCGATGGACAGTCGTCCATACACACAAGAGCCGGGCAAGTGGCGTGGGTTTCGTTTATGGGTCTTGCGTTGCTGCTTGGTTGGCGGAAATGGCTTCAGCCACTTGTCCCCCCTTGGGGGTGATGCTCTTACCCCAAATCACGCAGAAGCATCGGACCTGAAGGTCTCTCCCACAAGAGCCGAAACGCTGATCAACCCGAGAGGGCATCGAGTTCGGGACTCACGTTTACGCTGGCGACTGTGCTCCCTTTCTGTTGAGAACGCCGGAAAATAAGTGGAGAAACCTCAGTATTGAAGACTATCGAGGTGTTGCTGCGCCCTTTCGCCAAGCGTTCCAGCGCAATACACTGGGATGCTGTTTCCCGAGTTCTTCTGCCAATGTATCGGTCAGAGCGCTCTGCATCGCCAACGTGCCCGCCGCTCGTGCTTGCCATAGCTGCAGCCAGATGCGATCGATGCCATCAATGGCCTTGTCATCGGGTGGCGCGCGCAGTACTACCGAGATGAGTTGATCGGCGAGGTCACCTCGACCTGCCGCAAGCAAGCGTTCGGATGCGCCCAGGCGTTGCCGTATGGCGCCGCGAACACCGAGACCGCCTTGTGCAGTGACGGCGGCCAGCGCGGCGTCAGCGAGAGTGACATTTGCCGCCGTGGGTTCGCGATTGAGTTCAAGCAACGTGCGAACCGCTTGCAGCGAGCCGGCAATGGCGGGCGCATCGGTGAAAGTGATCGATTTAACCTTTACGGTCGCGACATCGGTGTTGCCGAGCCAGTTGGCGATGTCGGCGACCGCGAGGCGAATTCGCTGGCAATCCATCACGTCGGGTCCGACCGCTGCGCAAAACGCGCTGCTCGCGCTCACTGCTTGTGTGAGTGCGCGTTCATCCTGACCCATCAGCGCCAATGCACGCGCCATGGAAACCTGGCCAGCCCAGTGCGCCGGCGCATTTTCGCTGGCTGACGTATGCGTTGCGATCTCGTCATACAAGGCGAGGGCTTTGGCCGGATGACCGCTGAGCTGCTCAAGGTTGGCCAGATTGGTCGATGCGGTGGCGTAGCTCACCATCGACTGCAGTCCGGCATGCTGCCAATCATCGAGACCGCGTCGCGCCCATTGCCTCGCGAGGGCGATATCTCCGGCGTACATCGCACTCAATGCGGCATTGGTGCGCAGTTGGCCGAGACGCATTGGACTGATGGTGGTATCCGAATCGGACAACTCGACTGCGCGCCGCGCCTGCTGCAGGGAGCCCGCCACATCGCCCTGCGCTCGAAGAAGCTGCGCGCGAATGATGGCGAGGGAGGCGCGGGCCATGCCAATGCGGGACTCAGGCACCTGGTTTGCGGCGGCCTCGCCTTGTGTGAGGATCGCATTGACCTCATCGACGCGCCCCACACGCAGATACGCGGCCGACAATGTTTCCGCATAGCTCACCTGCTCCCATGCGCTCAATCGCGCGCGTCTGGGTGCCAGTGCTTCGAGTAAAGCGATCGCCGCCGCAAAATCATTTCGCGAGATCTGCAGGTCCGCGACCGCAACTTGCAGGGAGTCCTGTGCGTCAGGATTCTGCGCAACCACGGTCTTGCTGGTATCGGCAATCTCATTGATCAAGGCTTCCGGCGCAATCGGTTTTTCCGATGCGAGCAGGCGATTGAACAGGTTGGCATAGTGCTCCTGCAGCAACTCCTGGCGGCGCAGATCGCGTGTGGCCGAGTCGCGTTCGTGCTCGGCCTGGGTCGCAAACTCGTTTGCACGTTGTGCCTGCCAAAGCGCCACGGCGGTTGCCGCAATGAGAATGCTCGCAGCTGCCATAAGGACACCCCGGCGCCGAAGCCATTTCCCCAATCTGTAGCGGCGTCCGCCCGCATGCGCCAGCACCGGCAGATGCAACTGCCAGCGCTCCAGTTCGGTATCGAATTCGGCCACGCTGGCGTAGCGTGCTTGCGGCTCCTTGCGCATCGCACGTTGAAGAATCGCAGCGAGATCTCGATCGAGATCGGCGGGCAACTGCGGCGCGTCTTCGAGTACTGCGCGTACCTGCGCACTGGCCTGCATGCCGGGGAAAGGCCCTTCGCCACCGAGCAATCGACAGGCCAATGCGGCCAAACCATAGACGTCGGTGGCTGCGGTACTGCGTTCGCCGCGAACCTGTTCCGGTGCAGCGAATGCCAGCGTGTAGCCGACACTGGTCGCGCTGGCATCGGCCTGCAGTGATTGCGCGACGCCGAAATCGAGCAGCACGACGCGACCATCCCCATCAATGAGGATATTGGCTGGCTTGATGTCCCGATGCAGCACGAGTTGCGCGTGCGCATACGCCACGATGCCGGCCACTTTTCGCAACAGAGCCACGCGATCACGCAGTGAAAGCTGTTTCGCATCGGCATAGTCATCAATGGGCTGGCCCGCAATGCGCTCGATGACAAGGTACGGCGCACCGTCGTCCAGCACGCCGCCATCGATCATTGAAGGCAAGCCGGGATGCTTGAGCGAGGCGAGCAGCTGGCGTTCGCGCAGCATACGGCGCACCGCATCGGGCGATGGCGGCGAGCTCAGCGGCATCTTCAGCACCGCTTGCTGCTCGAACCCGCCCTCAAGGCGCGACACAGCCAGGGCGATGGCCTGCCCACCGCGACCGAGTTCACCATCAACCCGCCAGCGCCCCAGTGATTCACCGGTCGTGTACGGGCGATCCAGATTCACACGTTGCGCGGCGGGTTGTTCAAAAAACTCGCCATGCCGCTCAAGCCCGCGCAGAAGTCTGCGCACAGCCGCCAATGCCTCGGGCGTGAAGCGATCCGCCAGCGCTTCAAGTCGATCCAGTTGCTGGCTGTCGTCATGCTCTGCCAACAGATCGAACAGCGCATCCATCTGTGCAAGCAAGTGGCTGTCGAGGGGCAATTGTGTGGCGTCAGTGGTCATTCAATACCTCGGAGAGCAGCGCGTTTCTGTGTACGGCGCGAGCGGATCGGTTATGACGTTAAAAACATTAATACTATTATGAAATTCTTTCATTAGTTTTTCAGATAAGCTGGGCAAACGGGCGTTGTCAAGGCTCGCTGTTGGTGCCGTCAGCCTGTGGTGCCAGCCGTGCCTTGTCCTGGCGCAGCTTTTCCGCGGCGGCCAGAATCCGCTCAATCTCCGGCAGCATGCTTTGCACCTCGTAGACCGGGTTGATTTGTGCGGTCAGCTTCAGCTGCTTGTACATCGCGACCATATCGCCGTGTAGCGGGGTGCCGCGCGCATGCAGCCAGTCGCCGGCCTGGGTTAGGTAGGCGCGTGCGGACACAATGTCTTTTTGCTCGATGGCGTTCTGCGCCAGCCACATCGAGCTGCGCCATGATTGCGGATCTTCGTAATCGGCCTGTACATTTGCCAATACGCGCAATTCTTCATGTGCTTCAGGCGTGCCTGTGATTTGCAATTGCGCGGCGCGTGCCGCGCGGGTGCAGTGACTCTCCGCGCCACACACGGTGATGGCAAGCGTGTGCGCATGTGCCGCTCGATCCGCGGCGACGGACAAATCTCCGCGCGCCAGTGCGATGACAGCGCCCTCATAGTAGATTGGCTGCAGTTCGACAATGGATTCTTCGGGGTAGCGATTATTGATTGCCAAACGTCGGACGTAAAGTTCCTCTGCCTGCGCCCATTGGGCGGTGTGCTCCAGTTGCACCAGCCGAATATCCAGCAGCAGGTCGCAGTATGCCGAGTCAGCATCAAAATTCCCGGCGCACCAATTCAATGCCAGCTCCGTGAGGCGCTTCGTTTCACTCGTTGGCTGTAGCGTTTGCACCAGTGCTGAAGCCGTGCCGGCGGCCAAGCCACTCTCGGCATCAGCCTTGTCGTATTTTTTTACCGCACGAAGCAAGCTGGGCAATTGTGCAAACAGCTCGCGATACTGAAACTCACGCGATGCAACGAGGGTTCGATTCAAGAAGTGATAGATTTCGGCGATACGGCCGTCGTCGGGAGCAAAAGTCTGCTGTTGAGCCAACAAGAATTCACTCGTATCTATTTCTCGAAATTGTGAAAAGTTTTGCTCGCCTTTGGCCAGGTTTATCTGCACCCCTTCAAGTTGCAGGCGCGCCAACGGGTCGTTCGCCAGCTCATTGGCGAAGCGCGCTTGAACCAGGGAAATCTGAGAATGTGCGTCCGCCAAACGCTCTGCCCACCACAAGAAATAGAGATGATCGAGCATTGCGTGCAGTTGCTCAGTGCGGGATAGACCAATCTGATCCATGAGCGCTGTGCGCTTTTCACTGGCCATTACCGCATAACGCTGTGGCTGATTTCTGCCGAATACAGTGGCCAGGGTGGTGTACAGCTCAAACCTTGCGCGCGGATTCTTGACCGATTCCACCTCATAGAAGCCGCGCTGAGCCAGCTCCAGCGCGCTGACTTCACGTCCGGTCTTCCAGCGGTTGGCACCGGTAAATACCCGAAGTACAAAGTTCTTCACCGCCAGCGCATTCGCCGCTTCCTGCTGTGCCTGCGTCCGCTGCCAGAGCGCCACGGCAGTGATGGCCAGCAAGATTGTCGCTATCGCAACCGCTAGTCTCCAGCGTCTTAGCCACTTGCCGATTCGATAGCGCTTTCCTCCCGTGTGCGCGAGTACCGGCCGATGCAATTGCCAGCGTTCCAGTTCCGCATCGAATTCGGCGACGCTGGCGTAACGTGCCTGTGGCTCCTTGCGCAGAGCGCGCTGAAGGATCGCAGCTAGATCACGATCGAGACCAGCCGGCAATTGCGGCGTGAATTCGAGCACGGCACGAACCTGCGCACTCGCCTGCATGCCGGGAAAAGGCCCTTCACCGCCGAGCAGTCGGCAGGCGAGTGCGGCGAGACCATAGACATCGGTCGCGGCGGTACTGCGTTCGCCGCGCACCTGCTCTGGTGCGGCAAAAGCAAGGGTGTAGCCGACGTTGGTGGCCGTTGCATTGGCGTGAAGCGATTGTGCTACGCCGAAATCGAGCAGGACGACGCGGCCATCGCGATCGATGAGAATATTGGCCGGCTTGATGTCACGATGCAGGACCAGTTGCGCATGCGCATAGGCGACGATTTCGGCCACTTTGCGCAGCAGCGCAACGCGATCACGCAGCGAGAGATGCATCGCATCGGCGTACTCATCAATCGGCTGGCCCGAAATGCGCTCGATCACAAGGTAGGGCGCGCCGTCTTCAAGCACGCCGCCATCGATCATCGAGGGCAAGCCGGGATGCTTGAGCGAGGCAAGCAGCTGACGCTCGCGCAGCATGCGCCGCACCGCATCGGGCGACGGCGGCGAGCTCAACGGTATCTTCAACACCGCTTGCTGCTCGAACCCGCCCTCCAGTCGTGATACCGCCAATGCGATGGCCTGGCCACCGCGACCCAGTTCGCCGTCGACCCGCCAGCGTCCCAGTGTTTCCCCGATCGTGTAGCGCCTATCGAGGCTTACACGTTGTGCAGCCGGCTGTTCAAAAAACTCGGCATGCCGCTCCAGCCCTTGCAGCAACCTGCGAACTGACGCCACCGCCTCGGGCGGAAATCTATGCGCAAGCGCTTCGAGGCGATCCAGTTGCTGACTCTCGTCATGCTCGGCGAGCAGATCGAAAAGCGCATCGATCTGTTCCAGCAAGATGCTGTCGGAAGGCATTTGCGCGGACTCAGCCGTCATCGAGTACCTCGGCCAGCAACGCGCGTGCTTGCAACCAATCGCGGCGAACCGTTTTTTCGGTGAGGCCGAGCAATTCGGCAATTTCCTGATTCTCGAATCCGGCAAAGAAGCGCATCTCGACGACTTGCACCAGACGCGCGTGCTCGGCGCGCATCAGCGTCAAGGCCGCGTCGATGGCCAGCAGGCGATCCATGTCGCGTTCTTCAAACGCGATCGGGTCATCTTCCAAAAGGCTTACGATCGGAGCGTCGCGCTTTTGTGTGCGGCGCGCACGAATATGATCGATCAAGGTATTGCGCACGACCCGCGCAAAGAGTGCGAAGTAGCGTTCGCGATCCGTGCCAGCCTCCGTGGAGGCAATGCGCAGGAAGGCTTCGTTGACCAGTGCCGTTGTGTTCAGCGTGGCGACGGGCAAGCGCCGCCGTTGGCCTGCGGCTATGGCGCGCAAACGGGCATAGGCGGCAGGCAGCAGCGTGCGAGTCAGGGCGTCTGGAGAATCAACATCTGCCGCAGCCATCTCGTTCGGAATTTCCTGATTCACGCCTTTTTGATGAACCTTTGGACGCCGCCGGCATCATGGCATCGCGCAGGGCCGAGGCTCAAGCATTGCTTTTGGCTATGGAGGGTCTGGCTGGATCGGAAGATAGCCGTTTCTGGCGGGCTCTGATAATACGCATCAATTCGGCCGTAGGCAGGTTCAATGTGAATTGACCTGGATCCATCGACCCCGCAAATCTTAAGGGCAAAGAGGGAATCAGTGGACTGCGTGCCTGGCGTTGGAGCGCTCCATTGCGCATTAATGACATTATAAAACAATAAATTAAAAACATGAACTTGAGTATGAAATGACAAGGCCGGCGTGCGCCGGCCTTGTCGCAGTCCCTGGGCGAGTAGGAATCAGCCGTCAAATCCGTTGGCGTAAACCTTGTCGACCGGATTGGAAGGCAACGCCGTGATCAGTGAAGTGCCATAGGTGGTCAGGCCAACCCGGATCAGCAGGGAACCATCGATGCCAATCCAGCTGTCACCGCCGCGGCCGTACGCTGCAGCGCCACTCGGCAGCGAGTAGCTGCTCACTGTGCTTTGCATGACGCCGTTGGTCGTCGGTACCGAAACCGTTTGACCGACTTTGAGGATGCGCTGCTTTGTGCCGTCTTTCTTGATCAGCCAGACCGCGTATTCGGTACCGGGCTGGGTACGCGCTTCGATGATGATATCGCCGTTGGCGAGCACCGCATTGCCGTAGAAGGCATCCCACGTGCGATTCGGCTCGGGTCCGTACTGAACGAGGCCGATCAGCGCGACCAACTCAGGCGTACCGCCAGCACGTACACGCCACAATCCCGACGGGGTACCTCCATCGCTGGCATGCGCCACGGCCTGAAAGGCGCTCCATTCGCCGGCTGTGCTCAGCGAGCTGGAATTAAACGAAGACCAGGTTGCATCGTTCCAGTGCGGTCCATAGAGGTTGGCGGCATCGTTGATCGCGAGCGGGCGATTGGTCGTGCCGTCGTGCCAGAACAAGGCCTGGCGAGAGAACTCGTTGGAGGACGGACGATAGCTCGCGAAGAAATTGAAGTTGTCACCCATGCCTGGGTTGGCTGGGGAAAAACTGACAAAAGTCGCTGTAGAGATACCTATGTCGGGGCCACGCACGCCGGTTTCGCTGTTGACCGCCAAGGCCTGCGGCGCACCTGCGCAGAGCTTCCAGATACCAAGTCGACCTTGATTCGTGGACAGCGCCCCGTAGACGTCGCCCTGCGGACTCACCGACAGATCGTTGACGTTCCAGGTGGCATCGAAGTAGTCGCCCGCCGCGAGGCTCGGCGCAAGGCTTGAATCGGTCGCGTTGCGCAAGGCGCACGGCGTCACCGGCTGACCGGGGACGCTCTTGGCCAGGTACTGGCGCGATAAACCGCTTGGCGAGGTCACATAGGCATTGATCAGGACTTGACCATTGTTCATTGAAAACGTGTTTTGGAATGTGGAAATAGTGTTCTGGTAGACCCAGCCGCTGCCGAGAAAACCGAGGTTCGGCCCCTGCGCGCCTTCGACCAGACCGCGGACGAGCTCAATGTTGTTCGCGGTATCCCAGCGCCAGACGCCCCAGCTGGTTGTGTTCGGATTGCCCGGAGCGCCCGCGCTCGCGATGAAGGCACGCTGACCATCGCTGCCGACGCTGGTGCCGCCGGTAAGGATCGACGCAAAAACGTGACTCGCCTCGGAGCCGGTCCGGCCTGGGCCAACGGTCGCGCCGGCGATGCCGTTTTTGGTGAATTGCGTCCAGAAACCCTGCTTGAGCACCCAATAGCCGATCGCATCGGACGGGCTGGTTAGACGCGCACCGACGGTACCTGCGCCAAAATGGCCGATCTCTTCGTCGGAAAATGAGCGACTTCCGGCCGGCAGGCCCGGCACCGTCACGCTTGCGCTGGTGCCGAGTACGACCCGCCATGGCACATCCTGGGCCAGTCCAACGGAAGGGATCGCGAGTGCGGTAACAATAGCGGCGATGAGCGGAATCTTGTTCGACATGGATCGGGGTCCTCAGGGTGGAAGGCTGGGCACGCAGGCAATAGCCGCCTGCGGCACGGCAAGGGGTGTCGATGTTTCGTTACTGGGCTTAAAACCCGCGTAGGCGGCGAGTACCAGCGGCGAGTGAGGTCGTGAAGCGCGACCTCGATGGCTGGAATCAGGTTAACTCTTTGTTTTTATTATGGATGAATTACTTTGGCTGCGTGGGTCACTATACTAGATGCCGGGCATTCCTTTTGTAGCCACGTCGCGGAAACGGAACGGTAACGAATGGGTTATGAAGGTCGACAACGGCCGGCCCCGCCCCTTCCAACCGAGTTTTCGACGCAGAGCGCATGAGCAGCCAAACCGACCCCTCGCCAACCCCTTGCTACACCTACCGTTTCGGAACGGCCGAGTTTGACGAGGCCCGATTTGAGCTGCGCGTCGGCGGATTGCCCGTCGAGGTCGAGCGCCGTGCACTTGAAGTCCTTGTCTATCTGCTGCGCCACGCCGGCGAGGTGGTGACCAAGGACGAGTTGCTGCGCGAGGTGTGGTCCGGGCGCATCACGGTCGACAAGGTGTTGCCGAACGCGATGACCAAACTGCGCCGAGCGCTCGGCGAGGCGAACGCGGAATGCTTGGTGACCCAGCCGAGGATTGGCTACCGCCTCGATGGCACGGTTGCCCGCATGGCCGTTGGCACGAGCCTGACCAGCCGACTCGATCTGGCCCCCGGTCAGACAGTTCCGGGACGCGAGAATTTCACCCTGCTGCGCCAGTTGGGAGCCACCCACGGCAGCGAAGTGTGGCTGGCAGAACAAGTGCGCACGCGCGTGCAGCGCGTCTACAAGTTCGGCGCTGACAGCGACCGCTTGCGTGCACTCAAGCGCGAGGTCACCTTGTCGCGCGTGCTGCGCGAAAGCGTCGAAGAGCGTGGCATGTTTGTTGACATCATCGACTGGAACTTCGAGACGCCGCCGTTCTTCCTCGAGTGCGAGTACGGCGGCGAGAGTCTGCTCGACTGGGCGCGGGACGGATTGGTGGCCTTGAGCGAGGACGAACGCATCGGGCTGTTCCTGCAGATCGCCGACGCAGTGGCTGCAGCGCATGGCGTCGGCGTGCTGCACAAGGATCTCAAGCCGGCCAATGTTCTGATCGTCACCGACGGCACGGGTTGGCATATCCGGCTGACCGATTTTGGCAGCGGCCGGTTGCTCGATCCGGAGCGTATCGATGCACTCGGCATCACTCGTCTCGGCCTCACGATCACGCAAAACGTGTCTGCCGATTCGACATCTGGAACGCCGCTGTACATTGCGCCCGAAGTATTCGCCGGGCACACAGCGACCGTACAGAGTGATGTCTTTGCACTCGGCATCCTGCTCTATCAGTTGATCTGCGGACAGCTCAGCAAGCCGATGACATCGGGTTGGGAACAAGACATTGCCGACCTATTGATGCGCGAGGACATCGCGCTGGCGACCGACGGCAATCCGCAGCGGCGCCTGGCCAGCGTTTCCGAGCTTGCCGCGCGACTACGTGCTCGTGAACAACGTCGCGAGCAATCGCTGCGCGTGGAACAGATTGAACGCGAGGCACGCAGTGCGCACGAGGCACTCCAGCGCAGCCGGACGCGTCGACCCTATCTGATTGCGCTGATCGTCGCGTTGGCACTCAGCGCGATCATTTCACTGGCTCTGTACCGCTCTGCGGTACAGGCGCGCAACGATGCGCAACACCAACTCGAACGCGCCAGCGCGATCAACCGATTTCTCAACGAGGATCTGATCGGCCAATTGAATCCGCTGGTTGCCGCCAAAGGCCAGAGCGCATCGCTGAAGGATCTGCTGCTCGGTGCGCGTGATCGCATCGGCAAGCGCTTCGCCGCGCAGCCACTGACTGAGGCATCGATCCGCACGAGCATGACCATGCTGCTCAACATGATTGAACTGCTGCCCGAAGCCGAGGCCGAGGCGCGCCAGGCACTTGCCTTGTACGAACACGAAGAAGGCGCCGCGAGCCTCGACGCGCTGAAGGCACGCACCTTGTTTGCGCGACTGCTGACGCGCACCTCGAAGTTCGACGAGTCGCTGAAGGAGTTGCACACCCTTGATCGTCTGACCGCCGGTACGAAGGATCCGTACACGCGCTATCTCGTCGCTTCGGCGTGGGGTGTCTACGACATGAACCGCGGCGACTACGCCAAGGCGCTGCCGCTCTATCGCACCGCGATTCCTCTGCTGCGGCAAACCGAGCCGGATAATATTGTCTTGCGCGATTCGATGCGCATGGATCTGATCAACGCGTTGACCCAGACCGGACAGACGCACGAAGCGCGCGAGGAAGGCGAGGATCTGATCAAGGAGATCACCGCGCGTGGCGATGACAACGGCCTCGTGCTCGCGTTCGCCAAGGCTGCCGTCGCACGCAACTACACGCTCGAAGGCGACCTGCCGAAGGCCGAGGCGCAATTGCTCGATGCGCAGAAGACCATCGTGAAATTGCTCGGTCCTGAGCACACGCGCAACCTGATGGTGCTGAGTGATTTGTTTGACATCGCGGTGCGTCGCGCGGACTGGCCGAAGGCGCTCGATTATGCGCAGCGCGTCTACGAGGGTTTCCGCAAGAAGTTCGGCGATGACCACAACTTCAGCAATCTCACCCTGATCAACTGGGGCCAGGTGTTGTACGAGAGCGGTCAGGCTGACGAAGCACTGACGCGCCTGCGCTCAGCCCACGGCAAACTGGTCGCGCAGCTTGGTGCAAAGAGTCCGCAGAGCCAGATTGCTGCATTCTGGCTTTGTGCAACCGAGCTGGAGCTCGGCCATCTCGACGAGGCAGACCGCTTGCTCGAATCACTCGATGCACCAGCCCTTGAGGCCGCAGGGGCGGACGGACTCTGGGCATTCCGACTCGATGCCTTGCGCGGCCAATTGCTCGCGCGACAGGGAAAAGCGAGCGCTGCCGCGCCACTGCTGCGTTCGGCGATGGCCGGTCTGGAGCAGGGCGGGGCGACTGCAAACCGCGTATATCTGCGTGCGAAGGAGGCCGCGCAGAAAATTCAAAGCGGCAAACCGTCAGGCTGAATTTGGCGGGTGGCACGTGGTCTGGAAAAGATGCGTGCTGTTTTCGCCAAGTGGGTATCGCGACGCAAGGACTTGATGGCTGCGTTGGATTCAGCGCGCGACCCGCTGCGCGACGATTATCAAAATGGCAGAGTCGACTTCAGGCTCCGATGCGCTCACGCATGTTCTCGGTCGGGCGCTGATTGAAGATTCAGGATGTCTTTCCTTGTTCAGGCGTAGGCTGATGGAATTGCAGCATCGCTGCAATTCGCGAAGAACGCTGGCAACACCATGATTCGTGTTGCGTTCGCGCGATGCCAAATGGGGCCCATCCGTCAAAAGGAGAATCGTCGTGGCTATGAACGTTCAACAGGAAAATGTATTGATTGCCATGCGCTTATGGTCGCTTGGCGTGGGCAAACTCGCCAGCGAAATGGCAATCGAAGCGAAAGAAGAAGTGGCCAGACCGCTTTCCGACGCACAGATTCATCGCGCACTGGAAGCGCACCGCAAGGAACACGCGGTGTGCTTGAAATGGCTGCTCGACGAGTGGGACAACATTGATCGGGGCGACCATCCGTCGTCGGATTCCCAACCCGTTTCGTAACCGTTGCTCACGAGATTGCTCGGCTGCTCAACGGTCCGAGCAATTTCGGCTTCGGCCTTTTTCAGGAAAGCGTCATCTGGTTGGCGCGCAACGCGGCCAGCCATTCCTCATTGGTCGGTTCGACCGCGACCACGGTGGCACTGTCGGCAGCCGAGATCACCGGCGCATGGGCGGTATTCGCCGCGCTGTCGAGGCGGATACCGAACAAGCCGAGTGCGCCGCAGACGCGCTCGCGGATGACCGCGTTGTGTTCGCCAATACCGGCCGTGAAGACGAGCAGATCGATACCGCCGAGCACGGCACCGAGCGCGCCGATCTCGCGAACCATGCGATGTACATAAAGATCCAAAGCCAACTTCGCGCGCGGATTGTGCCCTTCGGTGGCGAGCAGCACGCGCGGATCCGAGGATTCACCCGAGACACCAAGCAATCCCGATTCCTTGTAAAGCAACTGGCCCAGTCGCTCCGATGTGAAGCGGCCGGTTTCGAGCAGCGAGAGGACGACGCCTGGATCGAGTGACCCGCAACGCGTACCCATCATCAAGCCGTCGAGGGCCGAGAAGCCCATGGTCGTGGCAACGCTGCGCAGATCGCGCATCGCGCACAGGCTCGCGCCACTGCCGATATGCGCAACGAGGGTGCGACCGCGGGCCAGATCGCCGTGACGTCGCGGCAGCGCAATCGACTGATACTCGTAGGAGAGCCCATGGAAACCGTAGCGGCGAATGCCACGCTCCCAGGCGTCATAGGGCAGCGGCAACAATTTTTCGACCATCGGCATATCGTGGTGAAAGCCGGTGTCAAAGCAGGCGATCTGCGGCACCTCGGGATGCGAACCAAAGAAAGATTCAATTCCTTCCAGCGTTGAGGGCTGGTGCAGCGGTGCCAGCGGAATCAACCGACGCAATTCCGCAAGCACCTCAGGTGTGACCCGGGTCGGTGCGAAATAGCGGCTGCCACCGTGCACGACGCGATGGGCAATCGCGCGCAGCGAACTGGTCGATGTGTGTTCGACGATGCGCTTGCGCACTTCATCGAGCGCGGCACGAAACGGCCGCTCGGCGTCTAGTACGAGTGGCTTGGCTTGATCGCCGCTGTTGTCTGACCAGGACGGTGAACTGGCGCCGATGCCATCGATCTTGCCGCGCCAGCGCGCCTCAAGTTCGGGTTCACCTCGGTCCACGTCGTGGAGGGCAAACTTGAGACTCGAAGAACCGGCATTGAGAACAAGAATGCAGTTGTGGATTTTAGTCATGGCGGCGAGGTTTGATAGTGGCGGGCGACGAGCAGGGCGACCGCACAAGAAGCGATGCGCGTCTCGGCGGAGTCGGCACGGCTGGTCAGGATGATCGGCACACGAGCGCCGAGGACGATGCCGGCACTGGCTGCGCCGCCGAGAAATTCAAGTTGTTTGGCAAGCAGGTTGCCGCTTTCCAGATCAGGCACAACGAGCACGTCGGCGCAGCCGGCAACCGGCGAGACGATACCCTTGATGCGCGCGGCGGCGATCGAGATCGCGTTGTCCATGGCTAGCGGACCATCGAGGATGCCGCCGCTGATCTGGCCACGATCAGCCATCTTGCATAGCGCAGCGGCATCAAGCGTCGCTGGCATGTGCACGTTGACCGTTTCGACCGCGGCGAGGATCGCCACGCGCGGCTGCGCGACGCCGATGATGTGAGCCAGATCGATCGCGTTGCGCACGATGTCGGCCTTGGCGGCGAGGTCGGGCGCGATATTGATCGCCGCGTCGGTGATGATGAAAGGACGTGGATAGGCCGGCGTTTGCATCAGGTAGCAGTGCGAAACGCGCCGCGCCGTGCGCAATCCGGCCTCGGCGGCGAGGATCGCACTCATGAATTCGTCGGTGTGCAGACTGCCTTTCATGAGCGCGTCGACATGGCCGCTCTTGGCCAGCGCCGCCGCGCATTCGGCAGCAGCGTGGCTGTGCGGGACGTCGACGATTTTGATGCCGGCAAGATCAAGTCCGGCTTGCATCGCAATCGAATAAAGCTTGGCTTTCGGCGCGACCAGGATAGGCACAATCAAACCGGCATCGCGTGCTTCGAGTGTCGCAGTCAGCGAGTTTGCGTCACAAGGATGCACGATCGCGCAGCGGATCGCCGGCAATTCGCTGACCGCATCGAGTAGGCGACGCACGCCATCGCCGGTGCCGAGGCGGACCTCGGGCAAGGTCGCGCGCGGACGCACGATGCGTTCTTCCGGAGCGATGACGGTCGCCTCGCCTTCGATGACGATCACGCCATCCTGATTCGTGCAGGTGCAGGCGAGTGTGACTTGGTGATTGCCTGGATCGCGCGCGGTCACTTCAACCGCGATGTTCAAGGTATCGCCGATGCGCACAGGGGCGAGGAAACGCAGAGTCTGGCCGAGGGTGACGGTGCCGGGACCGGGCAGGCGTGTACCGAGCAAGCCCGAAATCAGCGTTGCTCCCCACATGCCATGCGCAATGACGCCGTGGAAGCGCGATGCATCAGCGAACGAAGGATCGACTTGCTGTGGATTTTCGTCGCCCGAGATCACCGCGAAAAGCTGGATATCGCTGGCGCTCAACCTACGCTCGAGACTGGCTCGATCACCCACGGCAATCTCATCGAACGTTCGATTGCGCACGAAGCGCAAGTCTTCATGCGTGCGATCAAGACGCGACACCTTGCCCGTAGGGAATTCGGGATTCATCAGTCCTCGCCCGTTTTTCTTGTTGGCATGTTGTGAGAGTACCGCGACGCGGGGTACGAGAGTTCAAGCGCACGATTACGGCGCTTTGATCGTGGGTCGTGGGGCATGTTGGGCAAGCGGTGAGCGCCGTCAGCGGCTAGGAGCCTAGGCGGCAGAAACTTTGGATAGCGAGATTGGGCTATCGCCCTAGCAGCCTGTCGGACCTTACTGGCCGGGCTGCGAATCCGTCTGTGTGGTCCAGATTTCCTCCGCTCTTTGATCCATAGAGCCACTATGGGTCTGCAAATCGTCAGAACTCCGCCCTCACACAGCCGAATTCTCGCCGCGACCGGCAAAGTCCGACAGGCTCCTAGCCCGGACTATTCAAGAAT
>JBBQTY010000069.1:0-17957 GCA_038234445.1 Lysobacterales bacterium | reverse complement strand
GTGTTGCCATCGAGGATGGGATCAGGATCGTTGATATTGACGCCGCTGCTGCCCAGATCGATGGCAAGACCATCATTGTCTGAATACTGGTTTCCACTGAGATCACTATGCGATCCGGAAATCAGGCTGATGCCGTCACCGACGTTGCCGCCAAAGAAATTCTCCGGGCCAATACGGTTGTGATGGGCGCCGCCATCAATGATCAAACCTGAACCATCCGCCAAGCCTACGATGTTGTCTCGAAAGGTGTTGTAGTTGGCTTCGCTTGTTGTCATCAACACGTTGGCCGCGGTGCTTTGGCTTATCCAGTTGTCGTCGATCAGGTTGTGATCACTGTACACAAGGATCCCGAGCACGTTCGGGAGCGGGTCGCCCAACGCATCGCCGATCGCGTTACCGATGATACTGTTGTCACCGCTGCCGTTGAGCACGATTCCAAAGTTTGCATGGCCGATCAGGTTGACCTGCGCGCTATCCGGGCCGCCAATCTGCGTGTCTCCAGCCGTTCCCTCGATTCGGATGGCGGTGCCGACATCGAGCAGGGTGTTCGCGACAACGTTCCCGCCAAACTGGTTACCGGTAATTTGGTGGCCGCGCCCGGTACGCAGGCTTACAGCGTTGCCGCTGAAGCCCGAAAAGGCGAGCAGGTTCAGCTTGAGGTTGTCTGCGGACTCGTTTGAGTCGAAGATCAGGCCATCATTGACGCCTGAGCCGGCTTTGAGGATTACGCAGGGCTGACCGTCGTAGCCGATTGATCGCTTGTTTGATTGGGCGCCGGGCTGAGTTTCGCCGAGAATGTCAGTGTCATCGGTGAGGGTCAGGCTCTGGTTGAGAGTGATCGTGCGCGGACAAGTGCCTGCCAGGTTGAAGCGGATCACCTGGCGTCCATTTGTGCTGTTGGCACTTGCCACGGCCTGGGCAAGGCTGCCACTTCCTGAAGTATTCGAGTTGGTTACTTCAAGATAAAGTGAATTGTCTACCGCAGTTTCAAACGCGCCCATGTCTGGATTGGTGCCAACTTGACGTGGATTGTTGGCGAGATCTTTCACCGTCAATCCTCCAGGCACAAAGCGCGTGCCGGCATTGACCACAGGTGAATCGTTTTGCGGCACGCCATTGGACAGCAGCATCGGAGGGTCAATGATGTTGTCGAGGTTTGTCCGAAGCGCTCCGCGTGTGAGGCTCAGGCTGTCGTAGCGGTTGTGGCTGGCATAAAGATTTCCTCCATCGATGAGGACTTCAGTGCCATCGTTTTCGAACACGTTTCCAGACAAGCGCACGGTGGCAGGAGCGGGTGACTGATTTTCATCGAATGGAAGGAACCTTAGTCGGACGCCACCACCGCGCACGGTGCTTGTGCTGAGGGTGAAATACGGAGCATATGAGTCGGTGCCGAAGTAGTGTTCATAAGCGATCGCTGCATCGTTCAGGGCTCCGTCGCGCGCCGTGATAAAGGAGTTCTGCATGCTGATGTCGTAGCACCCCATGTACAGGAATGTCATATAAGTATTCAGAAAGTGCAGCGAACTGAGGTTGAAAGGTCGTTCGCGGGCCTGATAGCAAATCCAGTTGGAAAAGTCCCAGTCGATGTTGTTGCTGCTCAAATGATCAATCGAAATCGGGTTGTTGATGCCTTCGACCGTGAAGGTGCGTTGCCCGCCACTGCCATTGATGGTTGTCGCGCCGAGCGCGCCGGATTGACTGGTGCAACCGGCACTGTAGCCGCCACTGATGACCAGACGGCCGTAATTGCCCTGCGGATCACCGCCATTACCGCGATAGTCGAGCAGCAGATCACTGCTGAGCGTGTAGGTGCCGCTACGCAGCTTGAGGATCGTATCCTCGGTACGAGCACCGTCGATTTCGTTGACCGCCTGAATCAGGGCTGCCGTGCTTTCGATGCACACGGTCGTTTGCGCCTGCGCCATCGAAGACAGGCTCATGAGTGAGAGAAGGAGCAACAATACCGCCAGATGGGGAATGTTCATCAATCGAATCAGTTTCATGGCATCGCACCTCATCGGACATCGGTTCTAGCTCATCAACGGAGTTCTGCGCGTGCAGGGGCCACGCCGGAAAGGCGATTCCCGGAAGAATCGGCTAGGATTTGCTTCATACCGATAATCCAGGTTCCTTGTGTCGATCACACTGACCCAATTCGCCCGCACGCGTCTGTTCCCGCGCACGCCGCGCAAGAACACGATTCAGGACTGCTCGCCTGAAGCATTCGAGCGACGATTGAACGAGATCGAGCCTTTGATGTTGCTCGACGGTTACGCGCCATTCTGCAAACTGCACGTGCACGATAACTGGACCTCGACACGTTGCATCGTTGTGCCGATAACCGATGACAACCGAGGGCTCCTGCAATCCGGCTATGAAGCGCGTTCTGCAGATGAATTGCCGGTGCTCGTGCGCTGGTTCGAAGCTGTCGAGCCGCCGATCGCGAAATTTCTGATGCCGATTCTCTACAGTCGCGAGCAGCTGGCGAAAGAGGGCACGGCTATCGAAACCGATTGGGGTGTCGTCGGTTGCCTGTACACAATGGAAGCCGAGGAAATCCCGATGGCACCGATCACCATGATGCGCAACGCGCTCGGTGTGGACGAAGGCGGTTCCGGCGTCGCCCTGGATCCCGAGTCCTACCGACGCAGCGCCGCCTTCTGGAATGTGCATGCGAATTGGCGAGGTGCTTAGCCCGTTGAGAACTTGCCCATTGACCGGCCCAGCAAAGCTCGTGTGGCTCAGTCGCGCCGACCTGTGCCGTAGGTGGGGCAGTTGTTGAATTTTCTCGCGTAATCTTGTGGTCTGCGTGAAACGCGGGTTCGTTCGCTGCTCATTTGAATCAACGACACGGACCATCGCGTCGATTTTTTGGCGTCGTTTTTCCAATAGGCGCAGATTGAACCAAAAACGAAGCGGCAACGCGAAGCAAGTCAACGAAACCCGCGCAACATTTCGATTATCGTTAGCCGTTCGCAATCTTATTGCGTTGTTGTCAGTCATCGCTCAAGCAGGGCACCATTGTCGGCAAGTCGCAGGCTTCGTTACGACGTCTACGCGCGCGCTGGCCAGCCAATCAGGATTCGCATTGAAAATGTGCCCATCATCCAAGCTGCGAACCATTCTTTGGAGAAGCTGCGTGTGGATGCCCTGATCACCATCCGCCAACATATCGCCGCAGGTCGCCGCCAAGAGGCCGAACAGCAATGTCTTGCCTTGCTTGATGAAAGCTCTTCGCTCGTTCCCTTGCTGCTGATCCTCGGTGCACTGCAAGTCGATCGAGGTGCACCGCTGCAGGCAGTTGGGACCTTCAATCGAGTGATCGCAATCGAGCCGCGAAATTTCGCGGCAATGCTTCAACTTGCGGTCGCACAGTTTCGTGGCGGAGAATCCGTTGCAGCACGCACTACGCTCGAAGCGCTGATTGCACAGCAGCCAGATGATGCGATTGCGGCGTTTCATCTTGGATTGCTCTGCGAGCAAGCGGGCGAGTTGGAAGTTGCCGAGAAACACTATCGCGCAGCGCAGAAACTGCGACCGGATTATCTTGATGCGAGGATTCATCTCGGACTTCTGCTGCAGCGCCATTCGCGCAGCGCCGACGCCTTGCCGTGGCTTCAGGGTGCCTGGAATCCGACGCAGCCACGTGCTGATTTGGCCGTAGCAATTGCGCGTGCACAATTGGACATTGGTGATTTAGCCAAGGCGCTTGAATCTTCAAGAATGGCGACGACGCTGGTGCCAGCTTCTGCGGTCGCTTGGCTCGTCTATGGCACTGCCTTGCGCCGCACGGATGACGCGCTGGCGGCGCAGCAAGCCCTCTTGCACGCGCTTTCTCTTGCGCCAGACAATCCGATCGCACTGGCCGAGCTTGGATGCAACGAATTGAGTCTGGGCGAGTATTCAAGCGGTCTGCAAAGACTGAAGCGCGCGCGTGAAGTCGCGCCCGATTTTTCGCTGTTGCGCTGGCTTGATGCGCTCGCGCTGCCGCTATTGCCGGATGACGCTGGAGTGGTGCGGGCAGGGCTTGCGCATTTTGGCGATTCCATTGATGCATTGATGGAAGACCTCGGCGATGCGAAATCGTCAATCGCACGAGATGCCGCGAACGGCCTCGCCAGCGCACAGCCGTTTCTTCTGCACTATCTGCCAGCCGATACCACCGCGTTGTCATTCCGCTATGGCGACCTGGTTGAGCGCGCGCTTGCGTGTGTCGTTGGCGATGGTCTGTCAGATGGGGTCGACTGGCGCGCTCTTGCTCATAAAGGGCGCATACGTGTTGGTTTCGTCAGTTGCGAACTGCGCCTGCACACGGTGACGCGCTATTTTTCCGAGTGGCTGATGCGTCTGGATCGCAATGCCTTCGAGATCCATGCCTGGCATCTTGGCGAAGTCTTCGATGACGTGTCCCAACGCATCGCCGATCACGTGCACCGGTTTCATCATGAGCCCGCTACGTCACCCCTCGATCTCGCGAGTGCTATGCGTGACGCACAACTTGACGTGCTCATCTATCTCGACGTCGGCATGGATTCGCGTCCGCAGATGCTCGCGGCCAGACGACTCGCGCCCGTTCAATGTGTCACCTATGGCCATCCGGTTACCTCGGGCTTGCGCAATGTCGACTGGTTTCTCAGTGGAGCGGCGATCGAGCCTGAGAATGCGCAGTCGCACTATCGTGAGCAACTTGAACGATTGCCGGGACTCGGCGTGGTGCCGACGCGCCCATCTGCTCCAGCGTCAGGTGAATGGTTGACGCGAAATGCGGATCGGCCCTTGCTGGTCTGTCTGCAAAGCCTGTTCAAGTTGACGCCCGATTTCGACGAGGCGATTGCGCGGATCGCGAAGGCAACCGATGCGGATATTGCGTTCTTCGAATTTCCGATTCATTGCGTCAAGCGATTCAAGCAACGATTGGCGCGCGCATTTGCCAGACAAGGCCTTGATGCCGGGCACCACGTGCGCATCCTGCCGCGTCGCGACTACGCTGAATTCCTCGGCGGCTTAGCCGCGGCGGATCTTGTTCTCGATTCAATCTTCTTTTCCGGCGGTGCCACGAGTCTGGATGCGCTCAGCGTCGGCACGCCCGTCGTCACCCTCGACGGCGAGTTCATGCGCGGGCGTCAGACCGCCGGGATGTTGCGCATGCTCGAATTGCCAGAGTTGATTGCGGCGGATATCGATACGTATGTCGAGATTGCGGTTACGCTGTGTGGTGATGGTGCTCGGCGCAGCGCACTGCGCTCCAGAATGATGAAACATCTTGATCGATTGTTTGAGCCGGAAGATGTGATCCCCGCCTTGGCCGGATTTATTGAACGCGTTGCCCGTTCGGCGGCAGAGAGGTAGTTGCAACGACTATCGATAGACAGATTCTATCAAATTGATCCAAACAAACGATTTCCTCTATCGATACCGTAGCTCAAGACTGTATCGTCGCAATACTGCAGACCACCCGAGGAGTAGATCATGTCGACTGAAGCCAAATGTCCCGTCGCGCACGGAGCGCGCAGCCATGCGGTAGCTGGGGCCCCATCGAATGCGGGCTGGTGGCCCGAGCAATTGAATCTCGGCATGCTCCACCAGCACTCGTCGTTGTCGGATCCGATGGGCCCAGGATTTGACTACGCGGAGGCTTTCAAATCGCTTGATCTCGATGCCGTGATCAAGGACCTCCACGCATTGATGACCGATTCGCAATCCTGGTGGCCCGCCGATTGGGGGCACTACGGACCGTTCTTCATCCGCATGGCCTGGCATGCCGCAGGCACCTATCGAATCTCTGATGGCCGCGGCGGCAGCGGATCCGGCGAGCAACGCTTCGCGCCGCTCAACAGCTGGCCGGACAACGGCAATCTCGACAAGGCGCGCCGACTGCTTTGGCCGATCAAGGCGAAGTACGGGCGAAATCTTTCGTGGGCCGACCTGTTCATCCTGACCGGCAACGTCTCGCTTGAATCGATGGGCTTCAAGACCTTCGGTTTCGGCGGCGGTCGGCCGGATGTATGGGAGCCTTCGGCGGACATTTATTGGGGTTCGGAAACCGAATGGCTCGGCGACAAGCGCTACAGCGGCGACCGTGAGCTGGAAAACCCGCTGGCAGCCGTCCAGATGGGCCTTATCTACGTCAATCCGGAGGGCCCGAATGGTGTACCGGACCCGCTCGGCTCCGCTCGCGATATCCGCGAAACCTTCGCACGCATGGCCATGAATGACGAAGAAACCGTAGCCCTTACCGCCGGCGGGCACACCTTTGGCAAATGTCATGGCGCAGTTGACGTCAAGAATATTGGTGCCGAACCGGAAGCCGCCGGCATCGAAAACCAGGGCCTCGGCTGGATCAACAGTTTCCAGACCGGCAGTGGCGTGCACGCCTTCACCAGCGGTCTCGAAGGCGCGTGGACGAGCAATCCGATCCAATGGGACAATGGCTATTTCGAGAACTTGTTCGGCTACGAATGGGAACTGACCAAGAGCCCGGCCGGTGCGCAACAGTGGAAGCCGGTCGGCACCAGCGGTGACGGCACGGTCCCCGACGCGCACGATCCTGCAAAACGCAATGCGCCAATGATGACCACGGCCGACATGGCCATGCGCATGGATCAGGCGTATGAAAAGATTTCGCGCCGCTACATGGAAAATCCGCAGGAGTTCGCCGATGCGTTCGCCCGCGCCTGGTTCAAGCTCACCCATCGCGACATGGGTCCGCTGTCGCGCTATCTCGGCCCGCTCGTACCGAAGGAAGAGCTGCTTTGGCAGGATCCGATCCCGACAGCAGATCATGGCCTGGTTGATGACAGCGATATCGCTGCCTTGAAAAGCAAGATTCTCGCATCAGGTCTGACAAGCTCTCAGCTCGTCACCACCGCTTGGGCGTCCGCGTCAACATTTCGCGGCAGTGACAAACGCGGCGGTGCCAACGGTGCACGCATTCGCCTTGCGCCGCAAAAAGATTGGGAAGTCAACCAGCCAGCTGAACTGGCCAAGGTGCTGTCGACGTTCGAATCCATCCAGATCGCATTCAATGCGGGTCAATCCGGCGGCGAGAAGATTTCGCTCGCCGACCTGATTGTGCTCGGTGGATGTGCAGCTGTTGAAGCCGCGGCGAAGAAAGCAGGGCATGAGATTGCGGTGCCGTTTTCGCCGGGACGTACCGATGCGACGCAGGCACAGACCGATGTCGAATCCTTCGAACCGTTGGAGCCGAAGGCTGATGGCTTCCGTAATTTTGCCAGCAAGGGTTATGAAGGCAAAACGGCGGAAATGTTGGTCGACAAGGCGAATCTGCTAACCCTGACAGCGCCCGAGATGACCGTGTTGATCGGTGGATTGCGCTCGCTCGGTGCAAATGTTGGTGGAACGAAATACGGTGTCTTCACCGAACGCAAGGACGAATTGAGCAACGATTTTTTCGTCAAGCTGCTCGACATGAATACCCAGTGGAAAAAATCTGCCGATTCCGAATTTGTACTTGAAGGACGTGATCGAAAGACCCATGAGCTCAGGCTCACCGGAACCGTGGTTGATTTGTTGTTCGGATCCAACTCGCAGTTGCGCGCATTGGCCGAAGTGTATGCATCGAACGATGCTGAGAAGGTATTCATCGGTGACTTCGTCAAGGCCTGGAACAAGGTGATGAACCTGGATCGTTACGATCTTCGCTGAGTTGGTTGATCGAGGCGCAACAAGCGACATCGGGATGAGTGTGCTTGCGTGATCTTGAGCAGTCTGGCGTGACACGCGCCCGGCTGCTTGTCAGCGAGGACAGCTGACGCGAAAATGCTTGGCCACGTTGTTGCAGCCACACACCTTCCGTTTGCGAATCGACGTCTTGGCCAATCTGGAGTCACCGATCGTCATGTTGAAAGCGTTTTTTTTTGCGACATTCTTGTGTGTGGCAGGCGCCGAAGGCGCTGAAATTCCATTGAAGAATGCGGACTTCGAGCAACCCATCGTAGGCAATCGCATTCCGGGCTGGTCGCGTACGCAGCATGCGGGCATTCGCGCATACGAGATCAGCAATGACGTTGCGAGTTTTGCGCATGGAAAGCAAAGCATTCGCATGCGACGCACGGTCGAGCAGGTGTATGGGTTGATCCTGCAACAGCTGCAGACCGTTGCAGTGTCGGCAAAAGAGATCGAACTGACCGCATCGCTGAAGACCGCCGGTGTCGGCGAGCAAGGCTGGGTGATGCTGCTCAACTTCATGAATCACAACACCGTCATCGAGCAGCATCGCGCGACGCCGGTGGTCGGCGACAGCGACTGGTCGGAAGTCACCCTGCGCAAAATAGCCCCGCCCAGTACCACAGCGATCGAGGTCGGTTTCATGTTGCTCGATGGCGGCACCGGATGGGTCGATCATGTGCGCCTTCGCGCTGTCGATGAGGATGCGAACGCAGGTGGTATGAAAGGCAAGCGCGTGACGGAAGGCGACGCAAAACCTGCCGCTTCAAAGGATTTTAGTAAACCCTCGAAACCCATTCCGCCTGCGCCGAAAAAGGCTACTGGCGTTGGCAAGCCTGAGCTGTCAATACCGAAGGCCGGCACGATGTCCAGATAGATTTCACCTTCGGAGCGTGCTTCGTCTTGGCTGCGCACGATGCGCAGTAGGAGGGCCCCCTATGCAGCGGCAATGCGATGTAGGGAAAGCCCACAGGGTGGGCGCAATGGATTGCGCCCATTTCGCGGTCAGTCCATGGATGGACTGTCGGCGAACCTCCGGAGTCGCATTGCGTAGTCGGAAGGCAGGCGACTGCATGGATGCAGGAGGTAGAGCAACGCAGGAGCAGTTGCCGAATGCCTGGAGACCGCTGTATCGGGGTGGCATTTCTCTTGGTTACTTTCTCTTTACTCCGGGCTCCTGCCCTTCGCCCTGGGGATCAGCTTCGCGGTTCGCGCCGCTCCTGCGGCGCAGTGGCCACGCAAAGAGAAGTGACTCGCTCGCCGGAGGCGAATGAAAAAGGCAGGGATGCCGCGCTCCGAAGGGGCGTGCTTCTGAAGGTCAAATTGACTCGGCCGTTGCATAGGCGCGAAAGGATGCTTCGATCCCTGCAGTGCCGAATATCGAGTTACAACGCCCTGAGGATCTGACGTCAACGACGAAAAGCACTCTCAAAAGAGTGAACGGCAATGGTCGGCGCGATATTTCCGGCAAGCCCGAGAGTCAACCATGGCACCCATGCCAATCGACAGTTGCACATCATCGTCACGCGCGTACTCTTGACGGCTTGTCGATTGTCCAACCGGGGAGCCTGCAGATGCGCCGAGCCACGCCAACGATTCTTTCGATCCTTGTTCCGATCTTGCTGACCTTCGGAAGCGGTGCAACTGCCACGGCCGCGGACAAGCCCGTGTCCATGCTCGGTTTCGGTGACGAGGCCGCTACTGCGCAACGTGCGCTCGAGCAGCGATTTGACGCCGATCTGAAGGCCGACGACCAGCGCGAATGGATGCGCCAGATGGCCTCGGCGCCGAACCAGGTCGGCTCGCCGCATGACAAGGCGAATGCCGAGTTCATGCTGGCGAAGTTCAAGGAGTGGGGCTGGGACGCGCGCATCGAAACGTTTGATGTGCTGTATCCGACGCCGAAATCGCACACCCTCGAACTGGTTGAGCCAACCCGCTTTACGGCCGCGCTCAAGGAGCCGCCTATTGATGGCGACTCGACTTCTTCAAAGACGGAAGGCGGGTTGCCACCCTACAACGTCTATGGCGCCGATGGCGATGTCACGGCCGAGCTGGTCTATGTCAACTATGGCATGCCGGATGACTACAAGGAACTCGCCCGCCACGGTGTCGACGTCAAGGGCAAGATTGTGATCACGCGCTACGGGCAGGGATGGCGCGGACTCAAACCGAAGCTCGCTTACGAGCATGGCGCGGTCGGTTGTCTGATCTATTCTGACCCGCAAGGCGACGGCTATTTCGCCGGCGATATTTATCCAAAAGGCGGCAATCGCCCGGCTGACGGTGTGCAGCGTGGATCAGTACTCGACATGATTCTGTATCCGGGTGATCCGCTGACTCCGGGCGTCGGTTCCACCGCCAACGCCAAGCGCCTGGCGATAACCGATGCGGTAACGATTCTCAAGATTCCAGTCATGCCGATCTCCTATGGCGATGCGCAACCGCTGCTCGCGGCACTCGATGGACAAGTCGTGCCACGCAGTTGGCGAGGTGCGTTGCCGATCACGTATCACATCGGTCCGGGCCCGGCGAAAGTCCATCTTGAAATCGAGTCCGAATGGACGCGCAAACCGCTTTACGATGTGATCGCTGTGATGCGCGGCGACAAGGCCCCCGATCAGTGGATCGTCCGCGGCAATCATCATGATGGATGGGTGTTCGGGGCGTGGGATCCGCTGGCCGGCAATGTCGCGATGCTTGCCGAAGCAAAAGCGATCGGCGCGTTGGCGAAGCAGGGTTGGAAACCCGCGCGCACGCTTGTCTACGCAAGCTGGGATGGCGAGGAGCCGGGTCTGCTCGGTTCGACCGAGTGGGTCGAGGCGCATGCCGCCGAACTCAAAGCCAAGGCGGTGATGTATCTGAATACCGATACCAACAGTCGCGGCTTCCTCGGCGCTGAAGGCAGCCATTCACTGCAGCATCTGGTCAACCAGGTCGCCGCTGAAGTGCGCGATCCTCAGACCGGTGTCAGTGTCGATCAGCGCATGCGCGCTTCGCTGCTGGTTGATGCATTTGAGAATCCGGGTGCTGACAATAAGCGCGCCGCCAAACTCGCAGCCAATGGCGATGATTTGCCGATCGGCGGCCTGGGCTCGGGCTCCGATTACAGTGCCTTCCTGCAGCATCTCGGTATCGCCTCGCTCAACCTCGGCTTTGGCGGTGAAGACGAGCAGGGCGGTGTCTACCACTCAATCTACGATTCATTCGATCACTACGAGCGCTTCGGAGATCCCGGTTTTGTCTATGGTGTAGCGCTCTCGCAGACGGCGGGGCGCATCGTCTTGCGCGCGGCCAATGCCGAAGTGCTTCCACTGCGTTTCGGCGATTTCTCCGATACCGTTGCGCAATACGCAGATGAGGTGCACAAGCTCGCCGATGCCGAGCGCGAACGCAGCAACTCACTGGGTACGTTGCTCGATGGCGGAGCGTTCAAACTCGCTGCCGATCCAACCAAGGTGCAGCTCGCGCCGCCGCGCGAGGATGATGTTCCGTTCATCGATTTCGCGCCGCTCGACAATGCACTCGCGCGGCTCGCTCGTACTGCCAAGGCTTATGACGGCTCACTCGCGAAAGCGCAGGCTGCCGGCATGAATCTGTCCGCGAAACAGAGCTCGGATCTCAATCGATTGCTGCAGGGCATGGAACAGACGTTGCTGGATGCCAAGGGATTGCCGGGACGGCCGTGGTTCCAGCATTTCATCTACGCCCCCGGCATGACCACGGGCTACGGCGTCAAGACCCTGCCGAGCGTGCGTGAGTCGATCGAGGATCGCAAGTGGGATCTCGCCACTCAAGGTGTGGTGCGCACAGCGGGTGTTCTCGATGCCTACAGCAAGCGCATCGAACAGGCGATAACCGCAATCAGCGGGAAGTAGAAGCGTACAGATGTGACTTTATGGACGGATCGGCACTCATCGTTCCGATCCATCAGGGGAGAGCGTTGAATGCGATTGTCCAATGGGATCTTTGTTGCGGTATTTCTGTTAGCGCTGGTAGCTCCGAGCGCGTTCGCGAAGGCGAAATCCGAGGTGCAGCCAACCGATGCGGCAGCTGCCACGCGCGGCACGGAACACGTTGCCGGTTTCCTTGAAGTCTACCGCGACAGCGCAAAGGGCCGCATCCTGCTCGGGATCAACGCGTTCGACGAGCCACTCCTGCTGATCAGTTCATTGCCATCAGGCGTCGGATCAAACGACATCGGTCTCGATCGTGGCCAGAGTGGCGAATCGCATCTGGTCGAATTTCGCCGGGTCGGACCGCGCGTGCTGCTGGTTGAGGACAACACGCGCTTTCGCGCCGTGTCGTCCAATGCGGATGAGGCGATGAGCGTACGCGAGGCGTTTGCCGAATCGGTTTTGTGGGCAGGTGACGTCGTTGGCGAGGCGGGCGGCGGCGAAGGCGAAGTCATCATCGATGTCAGTTCTTTGCTGACCTCTGATCGCCACGGTATCTCACGTCAACTCGCTCAGGCCGGGCAGGGCAAGTACGAGATCGATGAAAAGCGCAGTGTGGTCTCGCTGGTCGATGCGAAGAGTTTTCCGGACAACACGGAGCTTGAAGCACTGTTGACCTTCAAGGGCCCGGGCGAAGCCGAATATGTAAAGGATGTTGCGCCCGATCCGACCAGCGTGAGCGTGCGCCAGCATTTGAGCTTCGTGCGCCTGCCTCAAGCAGGATTTCAATCGCGTGATTACCACCCCGGATCGGGTGGTTTCAGCAGCGGCTATTACGACTACGCGCAACCGCTCGCATCGAGTCTCAACGTGCGCTTGCAGCCGCATTTTCGCCTCGACAAGGTTGGTCCGGCGGCCGCCACCAGCGAAGTCAGCAAACCGATCGTGTTCTATGTCGATCGCGGCGCACCCGAACCGGTGCGCTCTGCGCTGCTCGAAGGTGCCAACTGGTGGCAGACGGCTTTCGAGAAGGCCGGATACAAGAATGCGTTCCGCGTCGAATTGCTGCCCGAAGGCGTCGATCCGATGGATGTTCGCTACAACATCATCACCTGGGCGCATCGATACACCCGCGGCTGGTCCTATGGCGGTGCCATCGTTGATCCGCGCACTGGCGAGATCATCAAGGGTTCGGTCACGCTCGGTTCGCAGCGCGTGCGCCAGGACATCCTGATTGCCGAAAGTCTGCTCGCGCCATATGACAAATCAAATGCGGACGAACGCAAAGCCGAGGCCGAGCAGATGGCCCTCGCGCGCGTTCGCCAACTCGCCGCGCACGAGGTTGGTCATGCGCTCGGCTTCGCCCACAACTTTGCCGCGAGCCGACATGGCAACGGCTCAGTGATGGACTATCCGCACCCGCTGTTGAAACTGGATGCCGATGGTGCGATCCATCTTGATCATGCCTATGGCGTCGGTCTCGGACCGTGGGACGATTTCATCGTTGCGCATGCCTACGATCAATTCGCGCCGGGAACCGAAAAGGCCTCACTGGCAAAACTGCGCGCCGATATCGCCAAGGCGGGATTCCGCTATTTGAGTGATGCCGATGCGCGCGCGCCCGGTGATGCCGACATCGATGCATTGCTCTGGGATTCCGGTGACGATGCGCTGACCACGTTTGATTCACTACTCGCGGTGCGGCACAAAGCGCTCGAGCATTTCTCGATTGGCGTGTTGCCACCCGAGCGTCAAGCCGGCGAACTCGAAGCACGACTTGTGCCGATCTATCTGCTGCACCGATATCAAACCGAAGCGGTCGCACGCTTGCTTGGCGGTACGACCTATGCTTATTCCGAGGCGATCGATCGTCAGGCAGGGACACAAACGGTTGCGGCGGACAGACAACGTGCAGCGCTCGATCGTCTGATCGAAACACTGAGTGCCGAGCAGCTAGCGTTGCCGACGAATGTGCTCGATTTGCTAACGCCGCCATCCAACGAGTACGCGCGCAACCGCGAATATTTCGCGACGAGAATGACACCGTTGTTTGATCCAATGTCAGCGGTCGAAGCCGCTGCGGCACAGACCACCACGTTCCTGTTCGCTACCGAGCGTCTCAATCGATTGGCTTGGCAACATGCTCGCAATGCGAGCGAGCCGGGTGTCGCTGATGTGCTCGCGGCAACGTTCCGCGGCACCTGGCAGCGTGGCGAAATTCCTGCAAACCTTGTCGCAGGACACGCCGTACAGATTGCCGCTAACTGGATCGTGATCGATGCCTTGTTGCATACACTGGATGGCGAAAATCTGCATCCCTCGGTTGACGCCGACGTGCGTTTCGCACTGCAAGGCTGGCAAGACTGGCTGGCAAAGAATGCAGGTTCGGGAAGCGATGGCGCGAGTCGAATGCAGGCGTCGCAATTGATTGGCAAATATCTGGCAGATCCGAAATCCGTCAAGCTTCGGCCGCTTCCCTTGATTCCGCCGGGCGCGCCGATTTGATCTTCTGTTTGTTCCAGCGACATGGATTGATAGCGGCCCGAAAGCAGCGCAGCTTACCGCCGCGTAATTCACTGTCTCTTGATCGTCTTCTTTGCCAGCACTGCAATTCGCCGGAATCACCCATTGACGCTGCGTCCAACAGGCTCGTCATCCCTGCGCAGGCAGGGATCCAGCGCCTCTGCGTTTGATTCCCAAACGTGGAGGCGGGATTTGCACCGTGCGCGTGAGCATTCCGACGCCCAACTACGACGGAAGAGTCGCTGGATCCCTGCCTGCGCAGGGATGACGGGTGCCTGGGTTGTCGCGTGCAGTCCTATTCCGAAGCGTCTTCGGTTCCAGTCATCCAACAAGCGAGATGTGATCAAGAGTCAGGTGCTGCGAGCGGCTCGCATACGCTTTTGGTCGGTTCGATCTGTGATCGAACGCTGCTGCCTGAAGGTTGCGAAACAGCGTCAGCGCATATCGCCGACCCACCACGTGCCGAACAGGAGCGCCGCAAATTGAAAGGGTTTGCGAGTTTCGCTGAGTCGCTTCCTGTTGCCGCATCGTTGTTGATTCGATAGGTGATCGACTATTTCTGCGGGAAGAATCGGCGGGAGTGCGCGACAATGGTGCCGTCGCCATCAAGTCTAGAATTCAATGAGCCAGATTGATCATGAGCCGGGATTGGAAGCACGTTGGCAGGCGGTGCGCGCGCGCGTCGATGCGGCGTGCCGTGAAGCAGGACGCGATCCGACCGAGGTCGAGATTCTCCCTGTCAGCAAAACCTTTCCAGTCGAACTGATTCGTGAGGCGGTTGCGCTCGGCTTGCACCGATTCGGCGAGAACAAGGTGCAGGAGATCAAGACCAAATACGATCCGCTCGCCGATTGCGCAATCGAGTGGATCATGATCGGTCATCTGCAGACCAACAAGGCGAAGGAAGTCGCACGCTTCGCCAGTGAAGTGCAGTCATTGGATCGCCTGGAGCTTGCCGAAGCCTTGCACAAGCGCCTGCAGATCGAGGGCCGCACGCTCGACGTGCTGGTCCAGATCAAGACCTCGACCGAGGAAACCAAATACGGTTTGGCTCCTGATGAATTGCCGGAATTTCTCGAATCCTTGCGTGCCTTCGACACACTGCGAGTTCGCGGCCTGATGACGTTGGCGGTGAATTCCGATGACGAGACTGAAGTGCGCACGTGCTTCCGATCGTTGCGTGAGTTGCGTGATCAGTCGCTGGCAAGCGGCCACGACGTACCTCGCTTGTCGATGGGCATGAGTGGTGACTTTGCACTCGCGATCGCCGAGGGCGCAACCGAAGTCCGCATCGGCACAGCGATTTTTGGCGCTCGTGCGTATCCGTATTCTTATTGATTCGGCCACTAAATAGTCTCGATATTGCTACTGCGGCGGGCAAAAGACGCGTGAGGGAAATTCCATCCACTTCCGTTCGTGGTGAGCCTGTCGAACCATGATCGGAAGTGGCCCGGAGCTGCTCGGAATCCCGGAGTTACCCTTTCCTTCGACAGGCTCAGGACTGGCTCGGCTCAGGGCGAACGGTTGAGGGTAATGCTGAGTTGAAGGTGAAACGTCGTACAAATTAAGGGCCGAATTAATACTACTGGCCCGAGGCTTCGCCCCCATCCTGAGCGTCTCGCTGGAGGGCTGATCGAAGCTTTCCGCGTGCTATTTTGCATGTGCTGCTGGCAATCGCCCAGTTGCCCATCAGTCAGGGGAGTCTATCGATGAGCGCGTCTTCTTTTTTTCCGCATGCCAAGGTTTTGACAACAACGCGAGATTTTTGTGCATACGTTTTTGTTGTGATGTTGTGCGCGCCCGCAGTGGCGCTGGCGGTAGACAAGAAACCGTTCATGCCAGCCGATCTGATGGATCTGCGTACCGTCAGTGATCCGCAAGTCGCACCCGATGGCAACTGGATCGCATACACGGTCAGCGCGCGCGATGCTAGTGAAGACAAGGCCATCAGCAATCTCTGGATGAGCAGCTGGGATGGCAAGCGCACGCTGCAAATGACGCGATCAAAAAAAGGTGCGTCGAGTCCGCGCTGGAGTCCGGATGGTCGCTCGCTGGCCTTTGTCGAGGCGCGAGGCGATGACGATGCGAAATCGCAAGTATGGTTGCTTGATCGGGATGGCGGCGAAGCGCGTCAGTTGACCAAGCTGCCCGGTGGCGTCGACGAATTCGAGTGGAGTCCGGACGGCAAGCGCCTGGCCGTGATCGCCGCCGATGTGGATCCCGATGAGCCGGCTGAAGATGCCAAACCAGAGGCGAAAAAGCTTCTGCCGAAACCCATCGTGATCGATCGTTTCCAGTTCAAGGATGACAAGGTTGGTTACTTGCGTCGACTGCGCAGCCATCTTTATTTGTTTGATCTCTCGACTGAGAAAGCCACGCTGCTGACAGCCGGTGATTTCGACGAAGAGACGCCGGTGTGGTCGCCCGACAGTCGCCGCATCGTATTTGTCAGCAAACGCGAAGGCGATCCCGATCGCAACGAGAATACCGATCTCTATCTGGTCAACGCCGAGGCAGGCGCGATTGCCCGGCCCCTGACAACTTATCCCGGCGCAGACAGCGATCCGGTGTGGAGTCCGGATGGAAAGGAGATAGCCTTCCTGCGCGGCGGCCCGGTGCAATATCGCGAATACGATCCCGCGCAGATCGCCGTGCTCTCTGTTGATGGCGGTGAAGCGCGCATCCTCGATGCAAAACTTGATCGCGCGGCCAGTGATCTGGCGTGGAGCACCGATGGGCGTTCGTTGTTGTTTCTGCTTGAAGACGACCGCAGCAGACAACTTTCCAGCATCACGCTCAAGGATGAAAAAGTCTCACGCCTGAGTGAGAGCAAGGCGGTCGCGCAGGGCTTCTCGCTGAATGGCAAACATACCGCGCTGCTGCTCACGCGACCCACGCAGCCCGGCGAAGTATTTGCATTTGAACAAGGTCGAACACGCCAATTGTCAACGCAGAACGACACCCTCGTCGAGCGCCTGCAACTTGCGCCCGTTGAGGGCTACGAGGCAACCGCTTCGGATGGAAATATCGTGCATGGATTGATGTTGAAGCCAGTCAACTATGAGGCGGGGAAAAAATATCCGATGGTGGCGTTTATCCATGGCGGCCCGGTTGGTCAGGATGGATTCGGGTTTCACGTCATCGCGCAGTTGCTGGCGGGTGCCGGATATGTGGTTGTGCAGCCAAACTATCGCGGCAGCTCGGGTCGTGGTCGTGACTATTCGCGTTCGATCTGGGGTGCCTGGGGTCACAAGGAGGTTCTTGATGTGCTCGCCAGCGTTGATCACGTCATCGACAGTGGCCTCGCCGATTCCAGTCGGCTCGGTATTGCCGGATGGAGTTACGGCGGCATGATGACCAACTACACGATTGCCAGTGATACCCGCTTCAAGGCGGCGATCAGCGGCGCGGGCATATCCAACATGCTGGCGGGCTACGGCACCGACCAGTACACGCGCCAGTACGAACTCGAATTCGGAACACCGTGGAAAAACATGGATAAATTCCTGGCCGCATCCGAGCCGTTCTATCACGCCGATCGGATCAAGACGCCGACCCTGTTTCTGTGCGGCGAAAAGGATTTCAACGTGCCGCTGATCAACTCCGAGCAGATGTATCAGGCACTCAGCAGTCTCGGCATCGAGACGCAGTTGGTCATCTATCCTGGCCAACATCACGGACTGACCAAGCCAAGCCATGAGGTCGATAGCCTGCAACGCTTTCGCGATTGGTTCGGTAAACGTCTGTAGAACATTGGGCGGGAAACGCAGCGTGTAGCCCGCCGCAAGTCAGGGAATCCAGCTTGCAACTGGCTTTGCGACTGCTTGCCAGCAACGCAGTTGGCGGACT
>JBBQTY010000068.1:0-18533 GCA_038234445.1 Lysobacterales bacterium | reverse complement strand
TCGGCGCCGGGCAGAATCAATTGCACCGCGGGCGGCGCTTTCGCCGCGAGTCGCTGCAAGACTTCGATAAGGGCTTGCGCGTCGCGCAGGCGCGACAAGCCGCGTATGAGCCGACCCAGTTCATCGTCGAGCAGCTCGCCGGCCCGGCCGTGCGGGCGCCTGCCGAGCGCCAACGTGGCGCGTGCGCGACGCATGCATTTGCGCGCCTCATGGATGCCAGCGTGCAGGTCCTCGCCCTGGCGGGCAATGTGCACTTCGGCGAGGCGCAGCTGGTCGCTGGCAAACGTCCGCAGTCGAAGGCCCAGCGGACGAGCCTCGGCCGACCGTGCCAGCGCAGACGCGCCGCAGTGGGCAGACAGGCGGAGGTACAAGAGCGTTACTCGGTTCCTAGGGTGCTCAGGTTATAGCGATCCGGAGGTACAGCGCTTGATCCACGTCAACAGGCTGGTGCAGAAATCGAAGAAATCGAAGAAATCGGGACATCCACAATTCGCGCAAACCAATCAACGTTGATCATGGAACCGCAGTATCGAAACCATCCGAGAAAATCCTGTCGATCGTGATCGGATCCCAGTAGACGAAGTAATCGGGACATCCACAATTCCCGATCAGTAACTGGTCAACAAATGGAAGGCGATCAACAACTGGAGCACCCACTACTCCACCTTCGGTCAATCCAGCATGCGGAACACCTCTCTCGGTGATGCACGTAGGCGAACGCCATCAAGACTGGGCAGCGAAACCGCTTCCCTGCCCCGTCAAATTGCGCCCTGAATGCGTTTCCGGCCAATGCCGAGCAACCACGACATCGGCCAATGCCTCATCAGAATGAACCTGATTTCCTGACGTTTCGATCCTGGTCGAGATTTCGGATTCACAACGACTGATGCATAGGTCGAAGCTCGGCAGCCCCCCGCGTGGACGGGCGACTACCTCAGGTATTTATCCAACCCTTCGCAACTTCGTCAACTCGCAAATTAGACGTTCGAGCTGGCCCATCGAAATGCCGAGTCCATTATGGAATCTATCGAAACTTGACCACGCGAAGTGAGGCGAAGGCGCCCAAGCTCAGCAAAATTCCCAGCAAGGTCAGGCTCCAGTTTGATGAACCGGGTAACGCAACTGCGCCTGCACCGGGGCCAGGTATGGGACCACCAGCACCGCCACTGCAGGACGTGAACGTATTGGAATCCAGGGTGACCGAGCCGTTGCGCGCCAACATTCGCCCGGAAACGTTTGCGCCGGACGTCAAGGTAATGTCCTGCAGCGCAATTATGTTGCCGACCAGCTGGGTTCCGGTGCCGAGCGTCACTGAACTGCCCACCTGCCAGAAGACATTGCAGGTACCTCCACCGTTGATGACCACCACGTTGGAAGTGCTTGCGGTGGTCAGGCTGCTACCGATCTGGAAGATGAAAACCGCTGCGGTATTGCCTTGCGCATCCAGCGTGAGGGTACCGGTTAACTGCGCGGAATCACTGAACGTGTAGACACCACTGGTCAGTGTCAAACCACCAAGATCCTGGCCGGTAAGATCCATATTGGAGGCTTGACCGGCGAGCGAAATGTAGGCCGCCGTCGTATCACTCTGAGCGCCCTGGGCGAGAGTATCGCTAATATGAATCGAGCCCCCCGCTACGATGCCGGGCGGAAATCCGGTGACCGACGAACCGGGGCTGAGACCCAGGTTGCCGAGTACCACGGTTGGGCCGGTATTGGTCACCGTTTGTCCACCCAGCACGGAGAAGCTGTTGGCCTGACCGAGGGATGGCGCAACTTGCGCTGCAGCCAGAGAACAACCGCTTGCAAGAAAAATATATAATGGGAAACGAAAGGAACCAAGAACACTGCGATTGAGCCTGATCATGACGATCTCCGGAAAGGGCGAGGTTACAGAACGAACGGCCCGTTCGCGTGTAGTGTCCGCCAAGTCCCTCACGGTACAGCAAGCGTGGTGCGCATATGCCGGTAGAAATCGCAGAATCGTTCTGCAACGCGATAAAGTCAGCCTGGGGTTTACAACGCGTTCAGACCAAGGGAAAACCCAAAACCCGGGACAAGCAGGATCCCGCTGCAATTGTGGGTGTCCTGAAACCTGCTGAAACCTGATCATCCTGAAACCTGGAAACCGCAACAACCGGGACACCCACTATTTGCCCACTCTCAATCTCGGTGCAGCCGACGGTGTCCTGGATTCATTTGCCCTCCATCGTCTGTTCTGCCCTTCCGGGCGAGATGACAATGTAAGCAAGGCGCCCTATGAGTTTCATTCTCCGTTTCTTTCACGCACCTCATGCAACTATCGCAAGCGTGGCCGTCACTTGGGCCGATGGTCGTCGGAGTGCGGAACCGATCGCGCGCAACCCTCACTTCGCGCGGTTCGTCGACACCATCACGGAGTTCTTCCCCGACTTGACGGGCGAAGACAATGATGACCGAGAATATTCGTGGTCTGCGTTTTGACCACGCCCGACAGCGAATCGCCGAAACCTGCCGACTTGCCTTGGGGCATGGCTTCGAGTGTGCCGAGGGTCGCACCTCCACGATGGTGCGACGTGACCATGGCGAGCTGCGTCAATTGCTCGGGCTGCGTGTCACCTGCTCGTCGGATGGCGAGAGCGCGCGTGTTTACTTTCGCTTGGGCTTTGCCTGTTAGTCGCTGATCCGCACATGGCTACCGCTGTTGCCCGAAGCCTTTACGATACGCCGAGCCAACCATGACATTGCCACAGGCGGTACAGATCTGGAGTTTGCATGGTGGCTGCCTGACTTGACTCGCGGAATTCTACCGACTCATTTAAGCCGGGCTACCGATAGCCACATGCGATTCGTCAGTGTTGCGCAGCTGAGTAGACTTTGCAGCAGCATCAGACCTTGGGCGAGCGAGATGCTGCTCGCTTTCCTGGATGGCGTAGGCAGCATAGATTAATTGTTGCCTTTGTTCATAAATTATGTATCGCTCCGACACGCACGAATTGGCCCAATGGCCTTCCCCATCTACCCATCGATGCTGACCTTGGCAAGACGAGCCAGACGTTCGACGCTCGACGCATACGCATACGCACAAGCCTATCTCGCCAATCCCGATTTCCGTTGGCTATGCGCACTCTACAAAGATTCTATTGGTGCACACTTCCACTCGCTGGTCAAAGGGTTGCACCTTCTGTAAGCCGAGCGCACAACGCAACCGGTATTGACCCCGTGATTTCCTGACCCACTCGCGAGATGCGTCAATTCATCGCGTCGCCTTTCGGATCGGAGGTGTCGATTGTCATCGGCTCGTCTTCCGGCCGATCGACCAGCCGCAGCGGCTGGGACTGGCGCACGCGCAATGAAAGGTCAGAACGCGAATCGGCATTTTCGAGCGCTTCGTCAAGATCAATTTGGCCGGTGTGATACAGGCGCAAAAGCGACTCCTCGAATGTGAGCATGCCGGAATCCAGCCCTTGCTTCATCGCTTCCTTCAATTGATCGATCTCGCCTTTCTGGATCAGGTCTGAAACATGACTGGTCTGCAATAGCAGTTCGACTGCGGGTAGTCGACGACCTCCCGTTGCGCTGCGCAACAAACGCTGCGAAACAACCGCGCAAAGATAAAGCGAAAGGTCCAACAGCACCTGCTTGCGCGCGCTATCCGGGAAAAAGTTGATGATGCGATCAATCGCTTGATTGGCGTTATTCGCGTGCAAGGTCGCCAGGCACAACTGCCCGGTCTGCGCATAAATCAATGCCTGGTCCATGGTCTCGCGATCGCGTATCTCGCCGATCATGATCACATCCGGCGATTCGCGCAGGGCGTTTGTCAGCGCATCGGCGAATGAATTGGTATCTTGCCCCACTTCGCGCTGATCCACGATTGACTTGTTGTGCGAATGCAGGAATTCGATCGGATCCTCAATCGTGAGGATATGCCCGCCGCGATTCTTGTTGCGATAGTCGAGCAATGCCGCGAGCGTGGTCGACTTGCCCGAGCCACTTGCGCCAACCACGAGCACCAGTCCGCGTGGCAAAAGGATCACGTCCTTCAGATTCGGCGGCAGATTCAGCGAGTCAAGACTCGGGATATGATTTGGGATGTAGCGAATCGCAATCGCGGGTTCGCCGCGCTGGCGATACAGATTCACCCGAAACCGCCCGATATCCGCCTTGCTGATCGTGAGATTCATTTCGCGCGCTTGCGCGAAGGCCTGCTTGTGCGCATCGTCGAGCAGCGAGTCGGCGATTTGCGCGACGGTCTGCGGATCGAGCACAGGCGCATCAAGCATCCGCGTCTCTCCTTCAATTTTCATTGCAGGCGGGGCACCGACGCTCAGGAACAGGTCGGACGCATTTTGCGTCGCCATCATGCGCAAATATTCGTTCAGATCCATTGGCAGTCTCCGGCAGGATGGAAGAAACAATAGGCCTGTTCGATGAAAAGATAGTGATCCAGGTCAAGGCAAACGCATATCGTCGGCGTTTTGATCGCCCGGCCATCTTGATTGCCGATCAGCCAATGGCATGGCAAGTCCATCGAAACCGCGCGCACCTTGGCCATCACCTCAATAGACACCTTCCGATCGGCATCGTCGAGAAAGCTTCCCGGCGATCATCCGTGAAGTCAGGCGAAACAAAGCGCCAGCAAACTCAACGCGAAGGAGTCGGGCCATCCCTGGAATTTGCGCCATGGAAAGCGGTGATTTGCAGGATCCAGGACTCATTCTTCCGTTGGTTGCCGGATCGAGCAATCAGCCATACGGCTGCTGGCGCGTGCTGCCATACTGAGCGCTCCCCACACCACAAGGATCCGCTTCGCGTGATCAAGCGTGCTCAAGTCTGGCACTTGTACGTACCCAAGCTTTTCACGGTGCTGCGCCAGGGCTATGGGCTCGGCGATCTGCGCCAGGACCTGATTGCCGGACTCACCGTCGCCATCGTCGCCCTGCCGCTGTCGATGGCATTGGCCATCGCTTCCGGCGCGCCTCCCGCGGTCGGTCTGCACACGGCGATCGTTGCCGGGTTCCTGATTTCCCTGCTCGGCGGTTCACGCGTGCAGATCGGCGGGCCGACCGCCGCCTTCATCCCGGTCGTGTTCGGAGTGATTGCCCATTACGGTTACGATGGCTTGGTCATGGCCACGCTGATGGCCGGCGTCATGCTGATCATCGCGGGTCTGCTGCGTCTGGGGACGCTGGTCCGATACATGCCGCAGCCGGTTATTACCGGATTCACTGCAGGCATCGCGGTCAGCATCTTCAGCAGCCAGATCAAGGACCTGCTCGGCCTCGACATTGCCGCCCTGCCAGCCGAGTTCTTTGGCCGCTGGCAAAGCTATTTCGAGCACATCGGCACGCTCAATCCGGTCGCCGCGGGACTGGCCTTGGCCACCCTCGCCCTGCTGATCGCGCTGCGTCGCTACCGACCCAAGTGGCCGGGCTTCCTGATTGCCGTCAGCGCCGCCTCGTTGGCGACCGTGCTGTTCCAACTGCCGGTTGAAACCATCGTTTCGCACTTCGGCCCGATCCCGCGCGAGATTCCGCTGCCGCACCTGCCTCATTTTGATTTGACGCGCATGCGCGAGTTGCTGCCGAGCGCGTTCACGATCGCCTTCCTTGGCGGCGTCGAGTCGCTGCTGTCGGCGGTGGTCTCCGACGGCATGATCGATGGCCGTCACCGATCCAATTGCGAACTCGTCGCTCAAGGCGTGGCCAACAGTGCTTCGGCGCTGATTGGCGGCCTGCCCGCCACCGGCGCAATCGTGCGCACAGCGACCAACGTCCGCGCCGGTGCACGATCGCCCGTTGCTGGCATGGCGCATGCGCTGTTCATCCTGATTTTTATCGTCGTTGCAGCGCCTCTCGCCAACAATGTTCCGCTGCCGGCCATGGCGGCGCTGCTGCTGATTGTCGCCTGGAACATGAGCGAGATTGACCGCATCCGTCAGCTGATGCGCTCTCCAATCGGCGATCGCCTCGTGCTTCTGGTCACTTTCGTGTTGACCGTCACCGTCGATCTGACGGTGGCCGTCGAGGTTGGCGTGGTCCTGGCGGCGTTCCTGTTCATGCACCGGATGAGCGAGATTGTCGCCCTCGAGTCCCATGTCGATCTGGTCGAAAACGACGAAGATGATTTCGATGGCGTGCGTCACGCTGATCAGCGCTCGGCGCTCCCCCCCGATGTCGAGTCCTATCGCGTTTCCGGCCCGTTGTTCTTAGCCGTTGCCAATCGTATCGACGACGTGCTGCGGGCGTTCGGTCGACCACCGCGCGTGTTCATCCTGCGCCTTCGTCAGGTGCCGATGATCGATGTCTCCGCTGCAACCGCGATCGGCAACCTGGTTGAACGCTGCCGTCGCCAGGGGATTGCCCTGATCTTTACTGGCCTGCAGCCACAGCCGGCACGCATCCTCAAGGACATGGGAGTCGACGCCGACGGCAGCGCGCTTCGCTATGCCGGGGATTTCGCCGAAGCGGTCATCATGGCGGCGCAGCCCGATGCGGTTGCCGCGCCATCACGAGAATCCTGACCACAGAAACGAGCCGGGGCCACCAAGGTTGGGAAAAACCGGTGTTCATAGCTTGATTCTTCAAGCGACTTGTTTGCTGATGATTCGACCGATCATCGAATGGCCCAATCCAAAGCAGTCACTTTGCAGCGACGCTGGGACGCATGACCCACTCGATGGTGTTGAGGGTCGGAGCGCTGCGTGAAAACTCCGTTGAACTGACGCATTCCCTGAGAGCGCGTCGAATCGCGTCTCGATAACCAGACGAAGTTGATTGCGCAGCAGGCAATGCGCATGGCAAGTCCCGCGAAACTGCGCAAACTCACTCAGCCAGCGCCTCAACAACCATCGCCCAATCCGCGTCCGGCGATCATCCCAACAAGCAAGCTGATGCAACGCTCGAGCAAACCCAATTCGAACAAATCGGCGCATTCTCGGATTCGAGCAAAAAGCAGCGCGATTCAAGATTAAATCCCTCACCTTTATTTATTAACTTATTATTTTATTATAACGATTGCAGAAACGCGACAAGATCGCTTTTCTCACGCGCGCTGAAGCTGATGTTGAAGCGGGTGTTATAGAACTCGATGGCATCTTCGAGCGTTGCCGCAGAGCCGTTGTGGAAGTAAGGCGGATGCGCGACAACGCCGCGAAGGATCGGACCCTTGAACTTGCCAATGTCTTTCCAGCGACCGTTCAGGAGTGCGAGTCCAGGATCGGTCGTCTGCACGGTGTCGCCGGTGGTCTTGTTGCGCAAGGTGTACAACGGCATGTCAGGCGTACGCCGCGATGCATCGGTCAAGCCAATATTGAGCGGCAGCGCAACGGTGTGATTGCCCACGTTTGGCGCGTTGTGGCAGGTTGTGCAAGTACCGGAAATCACCGGCATGCCGAGCGCGTCGTTCAAGCCGCCAACGCCGGCGATCGCGAAAATCTTGCTGTTGAACAAACGTTCTCCGCGTGCAATGGATTCGCGCTGCTGGCGACTGCTGTGGTCGGATGCAAGCGATTTGTCGTCGTCCAACCACGCAGCGAACAACGCCATCGATGATGGATTGAATGCGGACCCGGACGGATCCGCACCTAGGGTATCGTTGATGCCGACGTGGAAGCGCTGATTGGCGAGGACCCGAGGTCCACCGATCGCATCGCCCTCGTTGAGAAAGCCGGCACGGTCGTCGCGAACTTGCGCCGTTGTCAATCCGGCTTCAAACGCGACAATCTGGTTAACTTGGGCATCGGTAGGTGCGTTGCTGCTTTGCGCGTGGCCGAGCGTTGCATCGATCGTCTGGCGGCGAAGACTGGCCAACAAGTTGGCGCCGGCAACTCCGGCGTCCATCGGCGGAAGGAATGGCGCGACGGTTTCACGCGCATCCCACATGACGCCTGTCAGAAACGCCAGATTGGTCGTCGGTAGCGGGCGACGAAACAGTGACAGCTCCGACGTACTCGCGAAATGGTAGGGATCATCGACCGCATCGAGGCTGAACTCGGCGTTTTCAGGGATGCCTATGCCAACGCGGATCAGACCGCGGTTGAGAAGCATGCTGTAGGCGTCACGACGATGGGCAACCGTGGATACATCAGCGAGCGGCGAGTTGGAGCCGTCGTTGACTCGAAACAGTGGATCACGGCCGCCGGTCGCGTCAAAGCGCTGACGTGCAGTCTTCGGCGTGATCGACCAGCCGTCCTGTATCTGGTGACACGTGCTGCATGATCGGCCATTGCTGCCGAGGTTCTGGAAAAAGGGATTGGCGGTGTCGATTGCGCCCGTTGGCGTGATCGTACGCAACCAACCGCTATCATTGCGCGTCGTCAGTGCGTCGCTGTTGGAATGAGCAACATTCATCCCGATATCTTTTGCAGCATCGACTGTCGCCTGTGCAAGCGCATTTCCGCCGATCGGCAACAGAAGCGCACTTGCCAAGGCGATGCCCAACGCCAAGTGTGCGTCGCGGCGACATCCCTTCCGGTATTCAAGGACACATGCTTTCAATGTATTCATTGTCAACTGCTCCGCTGTCAGGGGGATCACGCTGAAAATTTGAACCGGTGAACCGAAGTCAGGACGCTTGCTTCAAGCGCACATCCATGACCAAAACACGAGATGCGCAGTCGTCGACCCCGCAACGGAATGCTGCTAACGCCAGTCCGCCAGGGGTTCCGCCGCTTTCGCCTCGTCCTCCGATATCGTAAGACGACACTTGGCGGCAACGTGCGACATTGAATTCGCGGTTAACTTCGAAAAGCTGCGCCAGCCAGGAATCAAAGTATGGACACAGCATCCGGGACGACATCCTGGACACTTACTATCCCGTTGGAATTGGTGTCCTGAAACTTCTTTGTGCTGAAACCTCTCTGTGACATCTCCGCCCTGTTCCGTCGCACACTTTTAAATCTCACTGAGGGTCCGCCACTTGACGTTTCTACCTATCGCCGGCGGCATGAGCACGACGCCGCGCGAAGCCGTCAACCAGGCTTTGTATCGGAACGAGCGCGGGCATCGCTGGGCGGCCGCACTGCTGACGGTGCTGCTGCATGTCCTGTTCGCACTCTTTTTGTTGTCGCCGCCTACACCGATTACCGTGAGCACACCGCAAGGCCAGTCGGGCGGCAGCGCGATGGAAGTGACGCTGGTCGACGAGTCACTCAGTCGGCCGCCACCCGAGCCGGAACCAATCCACCACAAGCCGGTGCACCACAAGAGACCGAAGTCACCGCGCGCAATCGCGCCCATCCCGGCCGTGCAGGCCGCGATCCCGATGCCTTCGAAGGCGGCCGACACTTCCGACACCCCGACCTTAGCTGCCACCACCACCGAGCCCGATTCGCCCGACGCGCCTCGCGACGCGGCGGAGCATCCTGAGCAACCGTTCGGACCGCAACCGGGCGTGCGTCCGGATGAAAATGCCCGCGCAAACGCGGCATTGGCCGCAAAACTCGGCAGCAACCGCGGACGCAGCAACACTGCGGCCCCCGTCGGAATCAACATGGGAGTCGATGGCTTCCAGGTCTACTACGATCTGGCCGACGAAAACCGTTTGCGCACTTGGCGCAAGCAAGGCATCACCGAACTCTTTCTTCCGATGCCCGGCACGTATCGAATCATGGTCTGCCCGCTGGAGGTGGCGCTGCGGCGTGGCTCCGGCGAATGTCGCATGGTCGAAATGGATTCACCGGAACTCAAGTCCATCGGCGACGCCCGCGAAGTCATCGATATACAGCGGGTCTACCACCTGGACGACGAGGTCTGGAGCGGACCGGGGGCATATCGCTAAGCCCCGCACTCGCCACCGCGCAAAGCCACAACCGGCAACATGCAACGCGACAACCGGGACACTCACCATTCGGCTCAAGCGACCACGGTATGTAGGAAAATTCCGACGGATGACGTAAAACGTGAGCAATCAAGGAACCCAATCCTGATCTTCGACGATTCAACCACAGAGGGATTTGAATCATGCGCCCCCTACTCCGCAGCGTGCTTATCACCGCCCTGCTTACAACCTCGGCATCGGCTGGCGCTTTTACCTCCTACCGTGCTGGCAACAAAGTACTCAATGAGGGTGATCCAGTTGGCAAACTCATGGACTCCATGGGCCAGCCTGAATGGCGAGAAGCGGTTGTTAACCACTACGGCGCCCAGCTCGCCGAAAACTGGTTCTATCGCATCGGCAGCAAGACCGTGAAGTTTCAGGTCAGCGGCGGGCGCATCATCTTCATCGAAGAAATACGTTAGGCCCAGGATTAAGCACAAGCAAGCAACCGCGACATCGACTATTTGCCGCTCGATCGAGTCCGCGAGCGAAACACCGCATTCCGCGGGTAACGCAGATCGATTTGAGCGGAAATAGTCGCCGAATGCGCTTCTCCGATGGTTCAATTTGCGCCCTGGAAGCGTTCCTGACCAATTGCAAGCAACGAATGCCAGAATTGTGGATGTCTCGGAATCTTCTTCTCGCGGCCACGGACCCGAGATTTCGGGCAGAACTGGAAACGTACTGGACAGGCAGCGCCTATCAGGTGCGGATGATGAACCGCGTGCGGGGAAACACCGAAACGCTGATCGCGGCGATCAAGCCGGAGCAACGGAAATGATCTTCCACGGCTTCTCCGATGCCTTTCGCGACCAGAACTGGTTCACAGTCGGCGAGGAAATTCTAATCTTGGTGCTCGGCGCGGAAAACAACAGGGACACCCATAAGCCTGATTGGAGTCGAAGTCACAGTCTGAACATAACCCTCGTTTACTCGGGAGACGCCAGAGGAATAACAGTTAGACATTTTGGTATTTTTAAATATCTCGGTCAGGTTCTGAGCCTAGCCTTCCAGTCCTGATTTACAGTCGTGGATCTTGCATGGACCTCGCTCATGATGACGCAGGATTCAACTCTTCGCCGCTATTGCACTTTGTGACCGCTGCATCGGCGGCATGCGCCCATACATCATTGACCGCCATACCCATTCAATCGGTCCGAAGCGGAAGTACCGCAGCCAGATCGCACTGATGAACATCTGGCTGGCGTAGAGCAACGTAGCAAACGCGAGCGCCTGGGCTGCACCCAGCCTGCCGTATGCGGCGAATCCATAGCCGAAGAACACCGCACTGCAGACGAGCGACTGGATCACGTAGTTGGTGAACGCCATGCGGCCAATCGGAGCGAACAGTTGCATCAGCTTTCGTATGCGCACCGTGCGCCAGAGGGCAACGAATCCCATCGCATAGCCCAGCATGAGCACGACGGGCGCCATTTGCGCGTTCAGCGCAGCTAGCTGGCCCAGCGGTGCAATCGCGGCGCCCGCGGCAACCGCCGTCATCACCGTGCCCAACCCCAAAAGGACTGTCGTGCAGGCCATCACCGACGTGCGAGGATCCAGCAGCTTGTCGTCCAGCCGTGTGCGCCAGACAACAGCACCGAGCAAGAACAGCGCAAGCGTCCTCGGCAGGATAAAAATATGCAACGGCAGCAGCAGGGCTATCTCGTCGAAACCGAAGCGGCGGATCTCGATGAAGCTCCCCGCCGAATAGATTCGGTTTGCGTCAAAAAGGTGCGCCTGCAATTTCGCGACATCCGCGAGCGGCAGCAGCGCAGGCACATAGGGCTCGACGGCATAGATGAGGAAAAGCAGCAGCGAAATACCTGCGATCGTAACCGTCGACAGGCGCAGCAGCGGCAGCGAAATTAGTCCGATCACAGCGTATTCGGTGAGGATGTCGCCGTTCCAAATCAACACCAGATGCATCAGGCCGAGCACGAGCAGCGCCAGCAGGCGGCGCGTGAGCCAATAGGCGGCGCGCTCGGTCTGCGCGAGGCGCTCATGCTGCATAGCCAGTCCGAGTCCGAACAGCAGCGAGAACAGGCAAATCGCCTTCGATTCCATGCCCACCGAGACCAGTTCACCGACCGCTGCGTTCAAAGGCGACGGCTGGATCGGAACGGTGAGGAACTGAGCGAATATCGACACCCGGAATTCGGTGACGACATTGACCGCGAGTACGCCGAACAGTGCGATGCCACGCAAGGCATCAATCGCCTCGATGCGCGTTAATGCGGGTTGCGCCGGCAACGCCGTGTGTGGATTGGGCATGTACGTATTGGAGTGACACAAAGCACGGAGGAAGTGCGCGCCAGTATGCGCCAGAACCTTCAACACGGCCGATTCGGCGCAGGCTCGGACACGGCCGGATTCCGAGCGTGGCATTCATCTCGACCTACTAGAAAAACTGGCCATAACCGAAAACAACCGGGACTTCCACTATTCACCGTTCGTTGGATTCCGAAAACAGGATCAGACTGAAATCCTCTCGTCTCCGAAACGATAGGTGAACTCTGACCTGGGTTTCACCGGTTTCAGAGTGGACGAAATCGACTAGGCTAGAGAATACTCTGCGAGTATTCGACGCTGCTCAAGCCGCAGCGAACACTCTGACCAAACGAACCGGCAAACCATGAGCTCCAATTTTGTGAAGTTCGCCCTGACTGCTGTTGCCTATTGGTTCATTTGGATCGCGCTCGTCGTACATGGTCCGATGAACAAGTTGGAGCCAGGCGTGTTCTCGGCAGATGCCCGATTGCCGCTGGCCTTCATCATGCTCGGTACGTCGATTCTGTCGATATGGACCTTCCGGAAGTATCGTCAGATTTCAGGAGTCGCAGGGCTTCACTGCAATCCAATCGATGACACCAAGGAACGATCCTGGGCTGGCGCCAAGTGGTTGGGTGTGTTGGCTTGGCTCGCAATCGGGATGTTCATCATGGTTTTTCCGGCCCTGTTCCTCGGCTCGACCTCACTGGATCCTGTTTTTGTAGGTGGGGGATTGTTCGCCTCGGTGATTGCGTTGTGGGTCGCGCTAACTGGGAGCGGCAACCCGCGTGATGCAGACTACAGCGGCACCGATATCGATCTTGATGATATCGATCTGGATCCTTAGAAGCTGAGGAAATTTATTTCCCCCGCGAAACAAGAGCGCTACCGCGCTCACAAAGTAAAGTTTGAAATCGCGATCACATCATCACCCGTAGCCGAGCCAAACGCCCCGCTGAAGGTGTCCTGTTCGGCCGTAATCGTGATTGACCCAGGCGCGCCTGATCCGCTCAAGACACAACTGCCCGCGCTCGTTAGTGGCGTGACTGTTGGCGCCAGCGTCAACGTGCAGCTGGCGCCGCGGCTGTCGCTCAGGTGCACATTGCCGTTGGGTTTGAATACGTTGCTGCTGGCGTGTACGCGCACGTCGATTGAGCGCAGCCCTTCAAAGCCATCGCAAAACAGAAACTCGCCGCTGTGCGAACACGCGGTGCGCGTCGGCGTTTCGATGGTCAATGCGATCGGTCCAAATGAAAACTCGCTGGAATGGTTGTCGGCATCACTGGCGGTGGCGATCACTACATCGTCTGCACTGATTACGATGCCGCTGGGAACCGGCAAGCTGATGGCTTTGAGCATTTGCGCCTGCGCCGCGCTGATGGTGTCGGTTCCGATGAAAAATCGACCTTCGTCGCCATCGGCTTTGTAAAACTCGACCCGCAGCGGGTAGGCGCTGTTATTGATCGTTGAGTCAACGCGATAGCTTAGGTTGACATTGCTTCCATTGACCGAGAACGCACTTATTTCGGGAAAATTTTGCTGCCGGTGACCTGTGGCGGTCATATCGCTATCGCCAACATCATTGGGAAAGCGCAGCGCACCGCTCATGCTCAAGCCCAGTTGGTTGTGTCCCCAGATTTCGTTGCCGCTGATGGCGATGGGGATGTCATAGAGAATGCCTTGGTTGCCTCCCGTCATGCGGTTCGCCAGACCGGGGCCGATGCCACCGATGGTTATGCCACGCGCTTCACCGTACACGGCAATGTTGGAAATCGAATCGCCCGAAGGTACGCCAAACACGTTAAAGCCAAACAAGTTTCCCTGCACGACGGTGCCGGTAAAACTGGGACCGCCGCTTCCCGATTGTTCGATGTAAAGCTGCGCGTCTGTGTGGCTGACGAAACTATTGCGGGCTTCAGGTTCGGGGCCGCCGATCCGGATATTTTGCGCGCCACCGCCACCTGCAGCCAAGACGATCGAACGATTGCCGTTGGGTAATGCGGCTTGGCCATCCGCGGTACTGCCAAACACATTGCCCAGAATCTGCATGCCGTTGGATGATTCGCCCTGGAAGCTCGTCTGGAAATGCAGTCCATCAATTTGATTGCCTGAAATCAGATTGCGCTTGTCGGGCGTCAATCCACCAATCACATAGGCTCCACCTCGCCCATTGACCAAAATGCCAAATTCAGAATTCGGTAACGCAATCGTGCCGCTGGCATCGGTACCAATGTAGCAACCTTCAATTCGATGCGGTGCCGGGCTACCCAGTTGAATGCCGGCGCGAGAGTTGAACCGACCAATTGCCAGCCCCCTCACGACCGATGCCTGGAGACTTTCGAGTTGCAGTCCCACGCCGTTGGTATTGGTGCCATCAAGCAGTATCTTGATCTGGCCATTCAAGCCGCCCTGGGCCGGCGTCAGCGTATTCGGCGAGGCACCCGGCTGGGTAAAGCCGTCAATCAGCACGGGCTGAGAAATCAAACGCTGGCTGGTTGACGGCGCGATCGTGCAAACCCCCGTGGTCGGCTCGCAGCCGAGATCGCTGATTGGAATCGCAAACGCAATGGTGTCGAACGCGGCATCGTTATTGGCGCGGTTGATCGCGCCACTCAAAGAGCAATCATCCGCCGCGGCAGAGCAGGTGCTCAGGGTCAGCGTGCTCGTGGTATCAACGACATACGTGGCCGCTTGCAGCTCGGGGCTGAGCAAGAGCGCGGCCAGCGCAGACATTTTAGCGAGATGAAAAGGCAGTGTCGAAAATTGACGATTCATGGCGACGTATCCCACAGCGATCGAGGAAGGCCTAGCCTCAGGCCGAGCTCGTTTCAGCGATACCCCAAAATTGGGGTGATGCCTTGCCGCTTCGGGAATTCACGGTGACGTTCGCCGTGCCGAGCCACCGCGCTTCAACGCGGCGCGAGTGCGAGCGTCAGGCGGACGCAGGTTCCGCCTGAGTCCGAAGTAATCGCCAAGCCTGCGCCAATTTGCTGCGCGCGCGCCACCATATTGCGCAGTCCGCGCCCGCCCTGTGCCTTCGCGCCGCCAACGCCGTCGTCGCACACGCTGATTGCAAGCTCATTTTCGGCACAGCTCGCGGCGATCGTGACCCTGCCGGCACGGGCATGCTTGATGGTGTTTTGGATCGCCTCTTGCAAGATGCGAAAGCACTGCAGCAGGGTTTCCGGCGGCAACGCCAAACCTTCGGGCAAAGAGTGTGTATCAAACCGGGCCTGCAATCCCGCGCGCAACATTTGCGCCTGCACACGCTGACGAAACATGCCGAGCGCAATCAGTGGATCCGAACCCACTTCGTCCAACGAATCAATGATGAAGCGCAAATCGAGCAGGCTGGCATCGAGCGCGTCGCGCACGTTGTCTGCTTGCAGCTGTCCGCGATCAGCCTGGGCCAAAAGCGATACCAATTGCCCGCCAACGCCATCGTGCACGTCGCGCATCAGCCGCTCGCGCTCGGCGCCAAGCGTTTGCGCCTTGATCAGCTGTGCGCGCTCGGCATAGGCGCCTTCCAGTTCTGCAGATTTCTCTTGCACGCGCTGATCAAGATCGCGGTTGAGGGTTTCCGCGTGCGCCAGCGATTGGGTAAAGCGCTGGGCCAGAATATAGCCGAAGATGAACAGCGGAACGGGCAAACCAAAGCCAATCAAGGCGCGATATCCAAGGTCCAGGCCGATGCCAAAATGCAGCGCATCGTGCACACCAAGACTCAGTGCGCCAATTTGGGCGCCGGTTAGCAGATCACTTGCGGGTGCGCGCACGCGCCAGCAGTAGCGCAGGAAAACGAGGCTCATGTCCAACCCAATCAGGGCGAGCACCAGGCGATGGAGCGTCATCGGCCAGCGATAAATCTGACTGTCTTTCAGCAAGAGGATCGCCAGCGTCAACAGCAAGATGCTGGATACCGTGAGGTAGTTGACCAACCGCTCTCGCGATGGATTTCGCTCGGCGCAGTAGCGTCGCGCAAAAAGGCTCATGCCCCAGACAAATATCGCAAGCGCGCTGTGCAACATGAGCTGCGTCAGCATCGGGCTCAAGACATACACGTCCAGCGCGAAGATGAAGTTGTATGCACCCCAGGCCAGCATGCCGGTCGCAAAATAGAGATATTCAAGATCTTTCCTGCGCTGCAAGAAGATGCCGAACAAAAGCGCCGCCAAAGTCGCGGCGCCCGCGGCATTGAACAGCGCAAAGACATCGCGCCCATCAGCGCCGCTGAAATCATCTTGACCAGACGCGCGCAGCTTTAGCTCCTCAAGCTCGATGCTGGTCTCAAAGCGCCCCCCATAAAAAGTGAACAGCAAACGATTGTCGCTCGGCTTGAGTAGGCCCTCGCCAAGCAAATAGCGACTGTGACGCTCGCGCGCCATCAGCCAGGGGCTGTTGGGCACCTTTCTGGTGACCAGGAAATCATTCAAGCGCAACTCAAAATTGCCGCTGATCCGCGCAATCTCCAAAACCGGTGCGCGCCCATGAAGCGAAGGCCAGTCAAATCGCGCTTCCATCTGAATCGAATCGCCTGGGCGCAGCTCTGCACTAGCCCGGCTGCCGTCACTACGCACCGGCATTTTTGTGACGGACTTGAGCGTGAGCGCCGTACCCGCTGTCAGTCCATGTGGCTGCAATGGTGCAAACGCCCACACCATCCACCAAGTAGAAAGCACGGGGATGCAGATGCGAACAAGGGATTTCCAGGACATCGCCGAAGCATCAAGCCTGGCCCGAGTGCGCGCTACCCAAGTATTGGGGTAAATCAACATCAGTTTCGATCAATCAGCCCGATGCCGCGCGCGCGCTCAACCGCCTGCATGCGCGAGTGCACCTCAAGCTTGCGATAGATCTGCTTAACGTAGCTGGCGATGGTGTGGTAACGAAGTGCGAGGGCCTCACCTACTTCTTCATAGCTCATGCCCCGCGCAATCAGCTTGAGCGTCTGCAGCTCGCGCTCGCTCAAGCTTTCAATCGGGGCTGCACCGAGCGCGCTGGCGCTGGCGCGAAAACGTCTGAGCACGTGGCCGGCAATGCTGGCTGAAATAGGCGCACCGCCATCGAGCAGCTGATCGATGGCGCGGCGCATGTCCTCGGCGTTGGCGTCTTTGAGGATATAGCTTTGCGCACCCGCTTCGATGGCGCCAAGCACGGATTTTTCATCGCCAAACACGCTGACGACCATGATCTCCGGAACCCGCGCGCACAGCTGCGCCTCGCGGATCAGCTCGATCGCGCTGCCGTCGGGCAGATTCAAGTCCAGAATCAGAAGCTCGGGCGCAAAGCTTGCAATCGCCCGCCGCGCCGCAGCCAGCGTGCCGCAGCTCGCCACCAGATGCACTCGCGGGCACTCGGCCAAGCGTGCTTCAAACCAAGCGCGGGTAGCGGGCTCGTCTTCAAGCAAGAGGGTTTTGCTGGACATCCTTGGGCGCCGCTGACTGCCGATGGGGCTATCTTAGGGCAACAAAACACCTTCGCGAAAACACCTCCCGCATCCCCGCTATTTTCCCTTCGATCGGCACTGCAAGTGAAACTCCGCCCGCTGCGTTGCAGGCAGATGGATTCCGGCGAACAAAATAGTCCGCAGACCCTCGTCCCTTCCCGATTGGATTGCGCACTTGAGGCGTAACCGACGGACTACGAGTCGCGCGACGATCGGCGAATGCCGAATCAGCTTGAATCAGAACTCGAAGCGTTCCAAATCAAATCGACTCAATTCGCATCAGCGGCAAGCAACCGGGACACCCAGTAGTTGCCATTCGGTTGATTGCGCAGGCGGAACATCGCTCGAGATGACAGAGACAGCCAAACAGGACGTCGCAAATTCGTCCGTGACGAATTCGCCGATGAGACATCTGTGCACCGTTTTGCGCATTACCCATTCGAGCACCCCTTCCAGCGCCCGGAGAAGTCTACGTGAACAGCACCTCACAGCATCTTGCATCGATCGTCCTCATCGCAGCGCTGGCACCTCTCGCTGCAAGCGCGGTTGAATTCATCGGCTCACCCGCTCAGCTAGGGGCGAATGACGCGGTAACCTGGAATCAGGTCGGGCCGGTTGGCGTGGTTACCAACCCCATCACGGTGGCCAGCCTCGACGGGCGAAGCGTGGTGGTCAGCCAAGCCACCGGCCAGGGCAGCACAACGGTGGCCGGACCGGATTTCGGTCCGATGTATGCCCAGGGCGAGCGCCTTTATCATACCGGCAACGGCTTCGGCTTCAGTGGTGGCCCACTGACCTTCCGATTCGCACAGGGCATCAACGGATTCGGCGTTGTGTGCGATCCCAATTTCTATCTCGATGGATTTGGCGGAGCTATTTCAGCCTACGACGCCAATGATGTCCTGCTCGGCACTTTTCCGTTTTCGGTGCCCGCCACTGCGACTTACAAGCAGGTGTTCGCCGGCATCGCGGGCAGTACGCCAACCATCCGCCGCGTCGTGATCGACGGACTGCAGGC
>JBBQTY010000067.1:0-18602 GCA_038234445.1 Lysobacterales bacterium | reverse complement strand
ACCCTCAAACTGGCGAGTTGGCGCGGCAATCCGTCACTCGTCACTGGCATCGGCGGCTGTCGCGCGCTACCCTCCCGCGCCTATGACCGATCCCATTCGCAACGACTTCACTCTCGAACCCGACGACGGCGAACGCCTGTCCAACCTGGTCGGGCCACTCGACGAACACCTGCGCCAGATCGAGCTTCGCCTCGGCGTCGAAATCGCCAATCGCGGCAATATATTTCGTGTACTCGGCGATGAGCGGCCCGTGCAGCTGGCCAGCCGTGTGCTGCGCGATCTCTATGCGTTGAGCGAAACCGAAATTCTCAGCGCAGCGCAGATCAATCTGCACCTGCAGGAATCGGGTATCGAGGCGATCGCCGCCGAAGCGGCTGACGGCGTCCAGGAAGTCGCGGTCAAGGTAAAGCGTGGCCTGGTCCGGGGTCGCGGCCCGAACCAGACGCGCTACCTGCACGCGATCGCCACACACGACATCAATTTCGGCATTGGTCCGGCAGGAACCGGCAAGACCTACCTGGCCGTCGCGATGGCCGTCGACGCGCTCAATGACAATCGCGCACAGCGCATTGTGCTCGTGCGCCCGGCAGTCGAGGCCGGTGAAAAGCTCGGGTTTCTGCCAGGCGATCTGACCCAGAAGGTTGATCCGTATCTGCGCCCGCTCTACGACGCGCTGTACGAGATGCTCGGCATCGAGCGCGTATCCAAGCTGATCGAGCGCAATGTGATCGAGATCGCCCCGCTCGCCTACATGCGCGGACGCACACTGAACGATTCGTTCGTCATTCTCGATGAGGCGCAGAACACCACGGTCGAACAAATGAAAATGTTCCTGACCCGCATCGGCTTCGGTTCGATGGCCGTGGTCACCGGCGATGTCACCCAGACCGACCTGCCGCGCCACATCAAATCAGGTTTGCGCGATGCGATTGACGTGCTGCGCGATGTCGAGGGCATCAGCTTCACATTCTTTGACTCGAAGGATGTCGTCCGTCACCCGCTCGTGCAACGCATCGTTCGTGCCTATGAAGCCCGCGAGAACGCGCTGGCAGCCACCAAGGATGTCTCGTCAACATGACGATGCGGGCGCTCTTGCGCAGTCACCAAGTGATTCTGCGACGCAAACAAATCTGCATATTGCAGATCCACGTCCATGGCACTTGATCTCCACCTGTCGCGATCATCAGGGCTCAACCCGCGTGGTCTGCCGCAGCGAGCGAGCTTTCAGCGCTGGATCGAAACCACTCTGCGCATGGCCAAGCGACGCGGAAACAGCGAGCTCGCGATCCACCTCGTCGATGCCGACGAGGGCCGTTCGCTCAATCGGCAATACCGCCATCGAGACTATGCCACCAATGTACTTTCATTCGCGGTCGAATTGCCTGCTGACGTCAAGCTGCCGCTGCTCGGCGACCTCGTCATCTGCGCGCCGGTGGTCAGCCGCGAAGCCAGCGAACAGGACAAACGATTGCGCGATCACTATGCGCACCTGACGATTCACGGAACCCTGCACCTGCTCGGTTACGACCACGAAATCGAAGCGGATGCCGAATGCATGGAAGCCCTCGAGCGCCGCGTGCTGGCGGAGCTCGGCATCGATGATCCATACCTATAAGGCACAACTGGTACTGAGTGAAAAGTTGACCCAGCAGTTCGCAATCTCAATTGCCTGATGGTTCGTGCTGCCGGACACGATGCGCACGCAGGTTTGCCGCCGCCGCCCTCACTTGCATATCGGCGCGCGAATCAGAGGCTTCAAGGCGATCAAGTATTGGCTCGGCTTGTTGCGGCTGGTCGTTCATGATGAACCACTGCGCGAGTGCGAGTCGTGTATACGCCGGTGCCACCGCGTCGGGATCATCCTTGCTGTTCCAGGCGGCGATCGCATCATCGAGCAGCCTGCGACTCTCGAGATTGGCTACACCGCTATCGAGGAGTGCCTGAGCAAGCACCGTCATCGCTTCCAGCGAACGCGGGTCGACCGGGTCGAAACGATGCGTCATTTCAGGGACGATCTCGCGAAGCTGCGCAATTGCTTTTGCAAAGTTTCCAACGCGCGCCTCATGGCGGGCAAGCTGCAGCCGCGCTTCGAGTGCTTCTCCGCTGGTCGGTCCGTCGAGTGTCTCGGCATCCGCCACCGCACGCTGAAGCACGGATGCTGCCTCAACGCGACGGCCTGCATCATCCAGAATGACGCCCATTCGCACCAGGAAAACCGTGCCGAACTGACTCTTCTCTCCTTTCAGCTCGCGAGTGACCTCAAGAGCATCGGCAGCCAAGGAAAGGGCTTGCGGAAAATCTCCCTGTGCCGCGCGCAGCTGCGACAATCGGCTCATCGACATTGCCAAGACCACTTGTCGACCCTCTTTCAGACGCTGCGCATTGGAGCGTTCGCAAGATAGCGCCGCTTCAGTCAGCATGCCGCGGCGAGTAAGAATAATACACAAGTTCCCGATCGCGGCATCAAAGCGATTTTCCGGACTGGATTGCAACGCCTCATTCATCGCGTACGTTTTGCGCGCGGCAGTTTCCGCAGCGACAAGATTTCCACCGCGGTTCAGCGCAAGCGAAAGGACCATCCATGCATTGGCGATTTCCTGCGATCCCTTCGGCGTGAGCCGCTCGGCAAGCATCAGCGATTTTCGAGCTGCAGCCTCTGCGTCACTCGCGGGAAACTGGCCGTTGGCCATCGCGTTGGCCATCGCTTCAAGGCAGCGCGCTGCATCAAGCGGCTGGTTGATCGCCGGATCGAGATAGATATCGGCCGCCTCGCGAAGCATGGCGACCCCTTTCGCGTTGTCATTCATATGCCGATAGGCATTGCCGACCGCCTCGAGCAAGCGCGCTCGAATCCGCGGCTGGCCAGCCAATTCGGAGTCGATACGCTCAGCACCGGAGTCGAGCACTTCGCGCGCCGTCAGCTCATGGGTCAGGTTCTTGTTGACGTTTGAATCCGATGCCGCAAAAACCGAAACAAGAAACTCGGCGACGCGATCCGAGACCGCCGCTTGAGCGTTTGCCTCACGCTCGGCGAGCATGGTGCGCAAGGTAAACCCGATGGCAAGTACAAGGACGAATGTCGCTGCGGCGAGTAGCCAGCGATTGCGCCAGACGAAGCGACGCATGCGATATCCCAGTTGGCCGCGCCTCGCCTGCACCGGCCGCGAGGAGAGAAAGGCGCGCAGATCGTCAGCGAATTCCGCAACCGAGGCATAGCGCTGTGTCGGCTCGCGGCGGAGCGCTTTCAAGACGATCGCATTGACATCCGTCGGAATGCGTTTCGGAATCGTGTGACGACGCGTTTCAGGATCCGTGGTTCGCTGGGTTTTGCGAAGCGACGGCACATCACCGGAGACGATTGCGTTCACGCGCGCGTGTTCGCTTTCCAGATGATCAAACGGACGCGCGCCTGCCAGCAGCTCGTAGAGGATGATGCCGAGCGAATAGATATCGGTCGCAGTACCGAGCCGGCTTCCCTCGATCTGCTCGGGGCTCGCGTAGGCAAGCGTCATCGCACGCGTCGCCGTCACCGCACGAGCTCCTGGCCCGTCGAGGTCAATCAGACGGGCTATTCCGAAATCGAGCAGTTTGGGCTCGCCCGCCGTATCGACCAGGATGTTCTCAGGCTTGATGTCGCGATGGATGATCAGGTTTGCGTGGGCGAACTCGACCGCCGCGCAAACCTTGATGAAAAGCGCGATGCGGGCGCGTAACGGAAACGCATGGGATTCACACCAGCGAGTGAGCGGTTCGCCATCGACAAACTCCATCGCAAGAAACGGCACGCCGTCGGTGCCATGCCCGGCTTCGATCAGATGGGCGATACCCGGATGGTTGAGTGAACCGAGAATGCGCCCCTCTTCAAGAAAATGCGCAAGCGCGCCCTTCGAGCCAATACCGGCGCCATGCAACATCTTCAGTGCGACGCGCTGGCGCACCGCCCCCTGCTCGCGCTCGGCCAACCACACCTGGCCCATACCGCCTTCGCCGACGCGCTCAATCAGTCGGTAGCTGCCTGGGGCAGCCGGCTGGAGCCGGGCATCACCCAATGTAGTTTTGCTGATGGCTTCGAAACTTCGTGCGAGCACATCTGCGGCGGCGCCCTCTTCAGCGCCCGGCGACTCGACCGATTCCATCAGCCATTCGACTTCGCGACGCAGGGCGTCGTCACCAGCGCAGGCATCATCGAGAAGATGCGACCACTCGACATGGGGTTGGTCGAGCAGGAAGTGAACGATCGCCTGCGCTCGTCTATAGCGCTCGGCTGCTGCATCCGTCATTGGGCTATGGCTCGCTGTGATATCGAACTGACAATTCAAACCCCCCCATCAAGGCAAACAAGAACAGCCTTGTGAATCGCTGCAAATTCAGCATCAGCCGAGGATATCAGTGAAATTCGAAAACGATGATCCTCGCCGCCCCCTTCCTGCGCGTAAACCCATGACGCGAACCTGCGTCACCGGAGGCGAACGTCACCGGCATTTGATTCGACAAGGGGATCCGCGATGAACACAGAAGAGAATTCGAATCCGGTAGCGAGCACGGTTCGCTCCCGAGGTCGTGCGAGAGCGTGGCCGGTCCTGCTGGGCGCCACACTGGTCTCCACCATCGTTGGAGCCGTCGAAGTTCCACAATTGCCGCGCTTTGTCGCCGGACCGCTCGACATTGATTGCAGCACCACCCCATTCGGTTTGCATACCCCACTCGCACAGGACATCGAGGGCATCAACCTGATCGAATCACCCAGCCTCAACGTGATCGACGAATATCAGCCCGAGGCGGCCAATGGAACGGCTCCGTTTGCACGCAGCTTTCGGGCCAATCGACCGACCGCGCTGAATGGAGCAAGTCTGCAGCAAGCGGTGAACATTGATCTGGACGGCAATGGCCGTGACGAAGTCGTCGCCGCTTACAAGATGGGCGATGGCAGCTTGCGCCTCGCCGTCTACAAGCGCGGCACGAACACAGTGCAACTGTTCGATACCTGGTCGTTGAACCAGACCTTCAGCCATGTCGCGCTCGCGGCCGGCGACCTCAACGGCTCCACGGATGGCCGCCAGGAACTCGGCGTCATGCTCCGCAGCATCAGCGGATCCGTTTCCGTACTCGTTCTGCAAGGCGACGCCAACGGAGGCATCGCCCAAGCCGACAACCAGTCGGCCGGCAGCTGGCAGCGCAGCGGCCCGGTCGGCAGTTCGGTCGGTTTCACCGCGGGTGATTTGCTGCTTACCGGCCATGACCAACTCGCCGTGGTCAGCGAACTCAATCCCGGCAGCAACCGACAGCTCGCCTTCGACTTGCTTGAGTTTGAGCCGAGCACGATTCAACTTCCGATCACCGGTTCCGCCATCAACATCGGCAGCAAGACGCTGACGACCCACGTTGGCCAGACGTTTGGCTCGAACGCGAACGGCATCATGCGCATCGAAGCCGATGCAGGCGACGTCGTCGATACGGCTGCGGCCGAACTCGTGCTGCATATCCAGCACCGCGAATCGAGCTACGACTACATCACCCAGCGCCTGCTGCACTTTCCGACCACGCGCGACGCGAACAACCAGATCACCGGAATCTCGCTCTATGACCGTACCCCCGGCAATCCGAACGATGACAATTCCTTTGATTCAAGCCAGGTCGTCCAGCAGCAGAATGAAAATGGTCCAGCGAGTTTTGAGGCGACGATCGCACAGGTCGATTCATCCCCGCAGCGCGAAATTGTACTCGCGCGCTCAAACCCGAGCGATAGCCTCACCGTCGCCGTCTACACGCCCTACGTCGACCGCAACGCGGGATTCACTTTTCTCACCACGGGCAATACAGTCAACTTCCACAATACAACGACCGGCGGTGCCGATTCATACGCATGGACGTTTGGTGACTCTAGCGGCACCTTGCAGGGTATCGATGTCACCCATCAATACAGCGCATCGGGCAGCTACGCGGTCAGCATGACGGCAACCTACGCGGATGGCGGGACCCGCAATTACGCGACAATGGTGTTGGTCAACTCTAGCGCTAATTCCGGCGGTTTGACGCCCGAATACAGCTATAGCGTTGGCAATCCCACCTACACTGCCGCCTATCCGGTCGCGTCCTTCAACGACCTCTCGTTTGTCAATGTCGCGGCCGGCGACATGAATAGGGATGGCACCTACGAGGTGCTGACGATGGCTCGCGACACCACTGGCCGAGTGTTGCGATCACGCTGGCAACTCAACGATCCAGCCAATCCGGCATCTTTTTCCGGCAAGCATGCCGAGGAAACCAACTCCGCCTTCAACAGCATGACCGCGATGGAACTCGTCGGCAGCGATTTCGATGGCGATTCGCTCAATGGCACGCTCGCCGACGAATGTGTGCAGGTATATGAGCCGCAGATGCGTCAGGTCATCTGGCTGCCACCGTATTTCGGCATCGAGCAGGCTGGCACCGCAAAACTCGCCACCTGGGGACAGTCAACCACCGGCACCACCAGCAGCGAGAAGCGCTCGGGCAGTTACACCTCGAACGATGTCTCCGGCTACATCGGCGTTGAAGTCGGCACCCCCGACTCCCTTCCATACACCGTCGAGGCGTCGGTCTCGTTTTCGGCCGGCCACAATTGGCAAAAAGCCAAGGGTGCCATTCACGGCGAAGAAACCTCGCTCACGGTGGACGAGGGTCAGCAGCAAGATCAGGGTGAAGCACTGACGATCGCAGAGGAGACCGCATTTGATTGCTATCGCTATGACGTCAAACGCGCATCCAGCTCGATTGATGGCTCGATGCGCATGTGTGCGCCGGTCGATGGCAGTCGCCTGATCAGCGGCAGCGATGCGCGAGAATGGGATACGGCCGTGCCCGCAGCCAGCGTGCAATTGCTTGGCCACAAGCCAGCGCAATGGTTCCCCTTGCAACGTGACTGGGCCAACATCGCCTTGTTCAAGTCGGTGACGACCAACACCGCGTTTTCCTCGGGGCATGGCAACGACAAGTTGACCGACGGCTGGTTTGACAACGAGGCTCTGGCCGGCGCGCCACGCGTTCAACCCTATGTCGAAATCGACCTTGGCAGCGTGCGCGACATTTCCAATATCCGCGTCTTTCCTGCGGCTGGCGATGCGATCGACCTGAAGGGTTTTCACGTCTATGCCTCGCGAACGCCGATGGTCGCAAATGGTATCCCCTCGGGCAGCGGCATAACGAGCTACGCGCCTGAAACCGAAGATGCGGTTTCGTACGATCGCTGGAACATCTGGACGCGCAACCCTGCCATGCCGTCGGACATGCTGCGGGCACGCTATATCCGCCTGCAAAACCCGTCCGCACAAGCCGTCAATTTGCGCGTGGCCGAGATCCAGGTGTTCGGCGATATCCACATCGAGCCACCGCAGTATCCACAAGCGGTATGCGACCCGATCGCCAATGACGGCATGTTCAAGGCGCTGATCTGGAACGCAACCAGTGCGAAGTTCGCCGAAATACAGATGCGTGGCGACCTGCTCTGGAACGGCTCGGGCACCTGGCCCGCGCCACTGGCTGGCGAAACATTCAGTGCCTGCAGCAACTACCCCAACCTGCCGGTGCGCGACATCTGGTCGACCGTCACGGTGGGCGCGAGCGCCGTCAACACCTGGAATCTCAGTTCGGAGTCGGGAACGCTGAATGGCAACGTGACCAGTTTCGACAATTCGACCCGGGTCGGTGCCGCATTCGACTTCAAGGCCGGGTTCATCGCCAAGGTCATCGCCGGAGTTGCTTACGAATTCACCAAGGGCGTCACCGAAGAAAAGCAGAACACCACGTACTGGGGTACGGGACTCGAGATTGGCGGAGCAATCGGCGGCTTCACGAATACGTCGCTCGCCACACCATGCCGGTACCGGCCACGTCCGTATGCGTATGCCCTTCCCGACCGCTCCGACACCGGCTACCTGCATGAGGCCTATGCAGTCGATTACACCGTCCAGGAAGGAGCAACCGGTTTGTGGAAGCGCGCAAACGTCCCGGCGGCCTGCTTCGGCGATCGGATTTTTGCCGATGGCTTTGATTGAGCGCAGCTGATGATTGGAACGCCGCCAGCGATCAGGCAGGCGGCGAACCAGCCTCGCACCATAAATAACAAAGGAACACTTATGCGAATCAATCTGCGCAGCGCCATCGCCAGCGTGCTGATGCTGGCCATCATCCTGCCCTCCGTGGCAATCGCATTGAGCGTGAATCCGACCGGCAGTCTCGCCAGGGCCAGAAGCATCGCGACTACGGCTGTTTTGTCGGATGGCCGAGTCATGATCGCCGGTGGGCGGTCGATACCCAGCACCACGGCCTCAATCGAAATCTACGATCCCGCCACTGGAACGTTCAGCGGCGATGGAGTTTTGGCCCTCAGCGAGCCGCGCTCCGGAGCGATGGGTGTCGCCCTGCCGACCGGCCAGATACTCATCGCCGCTGGCCGCGAAGACAACGGTAGCGGCTCCAGCTTGCGCAGCGCCGAACTGTTTGACCCCGTCACCCAGCAATCATCGTCGACCGGAATGCTCGGCACGCGTCGAGAGAATGCGACCGCAACCCTGCTTGCCGACGGACGCGTTCTGATTGTCGGTGGTTTCGACAACGGCGATGGCGGAGGACCCGATGGCGATCCAGGCAGCGGTGCCCTCTCCAGCGCCGAAATCTATTCGCCACTGAGCGGAATGTTCAGCCCCACAGGTTCGATGAGCACGCAGCGCGAGCGCGCCAATGCGGTGCTGTTGGCGGATGGTCGCGTGCTTGTCGTTGGAGGGCACAACTTCTTTTCGGGTTCCGAACTGCCAACTTCAGAGATCTACGATCCCGCAACCGGACAGTTCAGCCAGACCGCAACCATGCCCGGCGGTGGACGCACGGGCGCAACCACAACGCTGCTGACAAATGGCAAGGTCCTCGTCGCCGGAGGCTACAACGGAAACACCTATCTTTCTTCCGCAGTTCTCTACAACCCACTCAACAACTCCTATTCATCCACAGGGTCGATGAGTACAGCCCGCACGAATGCCGGCGCGATCCTGCTGCCGGGCAAAAAGGTGCTGCTCGTGGGCGGAAACAGCGGTCGGTTCTCCGCAACGTCCAGCATCGAAATCTACGATCATGAGACAGGAATCTTCACCTCCGAGGGCAATCTCGGGACAGCGCGAGCGTCCGCGGCGGTAACGATCCTTCCCAACGGTCGCATCCTGATAGCGGGTGGTGATGTGCCGCCACCGGACCAGAATCACGGCGGAACGATCCTGGCAAGCGCTGAGATACTTGATCAGCCGCTGGAAACCAACCCGCGCATGGCCGCTTCCCTGACGACACCTCGCGTCGGAGCCATCAGCAGCATTCTCAAGGATGGACGCATCCTCTCCGCTGGCGGACGCAATGGCAACACCGTGCTGGCCAGCGCGGAAGTGTTCGACAACTTCTTCAGCACCGCCACGGCCGCGGGCCCGCTCGCTGTCGCGCGCGAATCTGCATCTTCCGCGTTGTTGCCTGATGGCAGCGTGATTGTCATCGGCGGACAGAACGGCAGTGGCGCGCCGCTCGCGAGTGCCGAACGCTTCAATCCACAGACATCAAGTTTTACTACAGTTTCAGGATCGTTGTGGCAGGCCCGCTATTCGGCGGGCAGTGCGCTGCTGCCGAATGGCCATCTGCTTGTCGTCGGCGGACGCAACGCGAGCGGGCCTCTTGCCAGCGCGGAAACCTTCGATGGGCATACGGGAAGGTTTCGTACGACGGCTTCGATGGCTATGGCGCGCAGCGAGGCGAGCACAGTTCTGCTCGCTGATGGAAGCGTCCTTGTTGCCGGTGGCAGGGGACCGAGTGGCGTGCTTGCGACCGCAGAGCGCTACGATCCGATGACCCGCGCGTTCACATCGACAACCGGCGGCTTGAGCACGCCTCGCCGCGGAGCCATGACCGCCCTTTTGCCGAACGGAAAGGTGCTTATTGCTGGCGGACTCAACGCCGCCTCCGCGGCGCTGGCAAGCGCTGAACTTTTTGATCCGCAAACGGGCTTGTTTACTGCAACCGGGAGCATGGCGGCGCCGCGCGCAGACGCCGCCATCGTCGTCATGCCCGATGGCACCGTGCTGCTCGCGGGTGGCTCTGGCGCCTCGGCCACTCCCCTCGCGACCACCGAAATCTACGATCCGGCGCGCGGTGTATTCGCCGCCAGCCAGACGCTATCAGTCGCACGTAGCCGTCCGCTCGTCGCATTGACATCGTTGCGCAGCGTCTGGATTGCAGGGGGTCAGGGCCTATCCGGCACCCTTTCCAGCGCGGAGAAGCAATTTGACCGGACCGTTACCTCGATCGTGACAACTCCCCTTCCGTTTTTCGGAGTGACACCGACAACGCTCGAGTTGCCTGGCGCGCTGCAATTGGTCGGCGGAGGCTTGCGCGGTTCCCAGCGATTGCAAAGCATCGCCGGCAGCGAAGGATCCAGCGGCGCCACCACGAGCACCGCCAGCAACGCGCCGTTGCTGCGACTGCAGCGTATCGACAACCAGCAAGTGATCTATCAGGCTCCTGACGCGACGTTGCCGTGGACCGATCTCGAGTTCACCACACCCACGCTCGCACGTTTCGATCCTTATGATTCCACTACGCGCATGGCCGGTGTCTACAGGGTATTCGTCAGCGTCAATGGCGTCGAGAGCGAAGCGCGATACGTTTCGTTTTTCTGGATCGAGGATGAAATTTTTGCGGCAGGTTTCGAGATGGGCGATTGACGTACTTGGCGAACCTCAGGCAAGTTCGCGCTGCAGCCAGGCGCGTGCCATGCGCCAGTCACGCACGATCGTTGGGCGCGCGACTTCGAGCATGTCGGCGATCTGCTCGAGCTCGAGTCCGGCAAAAAATTTGAGATCCACAACCTGGGCCTGGCGGGGACTCAGCCCCGCGAGGCGATCCAGTGCGCTGTCGAGTTCGACCAGATCTACGAGCTCGTTTGATGCGGATGGAAGATCTATTTCCACGATGTCGATGCGTTGTCCAGGGTCAGGCCGTTTGGCAGCACTGCGACGTCGTGCATGGTCAACAAGAACACGGCGCATCGCCTGTGCTGCCAGAGCGGCAAACTGGGCGCGATTGGCTACCGATGCCGACGCGTCGCCAAGCAGTCGAAGACAAGCTTCGTTGACCAGTGCGGTCGTCTGCAGCGTATGACCCTCCCGCTCTCGTCGCATCGCGTTGGCCGCCAGCGCCTTGAGCTCGGCATAGACGATCGGGGTCAGATGATTTCGCGCATCACCGTCTCCACCGTTGCAGCGTGCAAGCAAAAGCGCGATCTTTTCGGGGTCAAGTGCGTCGGACATTGATCGGGTAGTTCAGGGCATGTGCAAGTTTCAGCGAGCATATCAAGGCGCGCGGCGACGGGTGGGATTACTTGCCTTTGCCTCTCCCGGTCGCCGCGTTCAATGTGACGACAGCACGTCGAATCCGTCCGAGAAGATTGAATCAGCAGGACCGACACACGCCTGCACGGCCACATCGTCGAGATAGAACCCATCGGGCACGCGTCCGGTCGACGCATCAGTTGTCATCCGGAAGCGGAACTGTACGGTCTCTCCCGCGTGATCATCGAGATCAACGATGAAAAGAGACCAATCCTGCGGATCGCCACACCAGGCCTGCTTGCCCCGAGCGGGATTGTTGAATGAGCGACTGATCGGACCTTGATAAGGACCGACCAGCAATTTTGAATCGGGCAACTGGTTCCAGTGGGCGCCGCCGTCCGAAGAAATTTCAAGCAGTGCACCGTCATAGCAACCGCCGATGCGATCCTCGATGGTCTGGTGACTCCAGAACTGCAAGGTCAACGGTGCAGCATCGGCCGGAAGCGAGACCGCTGGCGAAACCAGACGCTGATCCGAATCGTAGGCGACATCAAGCGCAAGCATTGAATGACCTTCGCCATGCGCTCGAGCGCTCGATATTGCCCAGGTATCGTGATCGCCGGAATGCGTCCAAGCCCCCGCGCCGCTTTCGAAATCACTCTGCTGGATGGCCGTCGGCATCGTGCCAGAAGAGCACTCACCGGGTCGCGGAGTAGTCGTGAATGCGTAGGTTTGCGCAGTCGCGCCGGCACCGCATTTATTGGTCGCGGACACGCGCCAGAAATACCGCGTGCCGTAGTCGAGTTCGCTGGCCAATGTGTGTGTCGTTGCCGCGGTGGTCGTCGTGTAAACAATATCGGCGAAAGCGAGGTCACGCGCGACTTCAACCAAGTACTGTTCGGCGCCCGCAACAGCGGACCAGTTCAACAACGGTTGACGGCCGATGTTGCCGGCGTTGTCGAGGGGACCAATCAGGCTTGGAGCGGATGGTATTGTTGCAAAAAGACGCACCTGTGCATGGCGGGAGCGTGAAACACCGCCTGCTTGTGCGTCGATGCCGAGCGTGTAGTTACCATCTGCGGCGGCATTGAGGTTTCCGATCGTCAACGTCGTTGCGCCCGGTACGGCAACGGGATTGGTCGCGACCAGCGTCGTCGTACCCGCAGGACTACCAGTCACGTCAATAGTGACGGGCGATTTGAAGCCAAGTATCGACTGTGATGAAAGCGCGAATTGCACGGACTCGGTCGTCGCCGTGCAGACACTCTGCGAATCCGGCGCAACGTTGAATGTGAACGACGGCTGCTTCGCGCAATTGGTGCAAACCAGGGCAAAATCCTGATCGGTTGCATCGGCATTGCCCGGCACGCCATCACCGGCGATATTGAAAGCGCGGACGTTGATCGTCAGCGCCTGCGGAGTTCCTGGCGGCAGCGCGATCACCTCGATATTGTTGGCTGGATCGGGACTGCCGCCGGTCATGCTCCACTGGCCATCAAACTGGTTGCCACGCCAGAGCCCCTGCGCACTTTCCAGTTCGAGATCAAGATTGTTGACCTGTGGACTGGTTCCCACCGCACCGGACGCATCCGTCCATGCGAGCACGACGCGCAAGGGTTTCGCCGGATCAACACGCTGGATCTGTGCCGACCAGGTCTGGCCAGAATCGCCAAACAGATGATTTTGATCAACCAGCAAGGTCGGTGTGTCGCTGAACATGTCGCCGAGATTCGGCATGCCGAATCCTTGCGCATTGCTCGGCAAGGTGTCATTGGCGTCTTTGCCGGTCAAGTAGGTCGGATGGGCCACAAGCCAAGCCTTCATCAACGCCGGGGACGGCACCGAGGGCACTCCTGCGTCGAACTCAAGGCTACCCTGAGCATTCGCGATCCACCACCACGAGAGCGAAGCCGCGCCAGACACCGCCGGTGCTGCGTGACTGGTTCCCGAAGAAGCCGCATACGTCGCATTTCGGAGAGGCCGTGTCGCATCGCAGATGCCATCGCCGATGCCCGGCCTCGCCTGGGTACCGGTTACATGCGTCCCGGGCGCGACCAACTCCGGTTTGACTCGCCCGCCCTCAGCCGGCCCGCGTGAAGAAAAATAGATCACGTCCATCGCATTGTCGGCACCGCTGCCATCAACCTGACAGCCGTCATTCCAGAGGCCATTCTCATCGACAGCGCGGGGATTTTCCGATGCCCCGACGGTAATCATGTTCTTGCCATTGCCCGGCGAGCCGATGCTGCGCGCGCTTGGCCCGGAATTACCAGCCGAAAAAATCGTGATCAACTCCTGATTGCCTGGCGCCGCCGAATCGGCATCGCGTGTTCCGATATCGTATGCTTGTGAAGAAATATCGTATTGTCCGGCGCAGGACGCACAGCCCCAGGAGTTGGACGAAATTCGCGCGCCTGCGCTGTAGCTGGCAGAGATGACGCCTGCATAGGTTCCGCCACACGCCGCGAGGTCAAAGGCTGGCGCGAATACGCGTGTTCCGCCAAGTCGACCGAACGGGTTGACGCCCTGGCCGCGCTGATACTCACCCGGAAAGCGTGCGCCCGGAGTTGACGCGTTCTCGCGCACGTCATAGCCGAGTGCGATATTCGCGTTGATATGGCCGTGGCCATCGACATCGCCATCACTGATCGTGCATTTCTGGTTGTAGACCATGCGCGTGGCGTTCGAATTGTCGCCTAGCCGATACAAGGTTGGATCACCGGTTTCGATGGTGCGATTGCCGATGCCCGAATCGGTGATGTCGAGAATCGGATAGGCGGCCGGGTCTTGCGAAAAGCCACGCGATCGCAACCACGGCAGATAACCCGGTTCAAGCGGCCCCGACCGATCGGCGTTGAAGTCGCCACGCAGAATCTGCGTCTGCACTTCATCGTTCATCGTCGGCGCGACGTATTCGCCAACCCAGACCACATCGGGCAAATCAACGAGCTGGCGAATTTGTGCGTCATTCGCCTCGAAGCGCGCAATTTCGTAACCCAGTTGCGGCGTCCAATCGTCAACAGGCTTGAGGGCCAGTGAGGGAAACCGCTCGCGTCCAGCATCGCCATCGTGTCGATAACGCTGCACGATGATCGAGCTCTTGCCGCCGTTGGAAGCTCCGCGTTGCAGGCGATTGAACAACGAATTGCCAAGCTTGATAAACCCAGGCAACGGTTGGTTGAACTGCAGGACCTGACCTGAATTGACCATGCCGTCGAGTTTCAATCTCGCCGCTGCATCCGCCCAGACCAGATAGCCATCACTGTCAACGTACTGGATCGGCTTGGCTCCCGCCGCGCGCAGCTGATCAAGCCACGCATCCTTGATCGGGCCGACGAATTGGACGATTTGCAGGCCCGCCGCGACGGGCGATTTCAATGAAAATCCGGCTGGCGCGGCGATCTCGGGCAAGCGCGTATCGATCTGCATTCGGTCAAACTTGAGCGAATGGGTCTCGCCAAGTACCCAGGATTTCGCCGGCAAGTTTGCGATGTCCCCGTCAAACAGCCGCCAGTGACCGTAATCGGCAATCTGACGATAGCCGCTCGGTGTCAGAATTCCGGAAGGAACCACGATCGTGGTCGCCAGAGCCAATTGCGCTGAGGGAAGCCCCGCAATAATTGTGGCGGCGAGAAAACAGACCTTGCGCATAGGCGTTCTGAAATCCTGCGACGAGGGCGAGTGGCAGTGGGCTGTTCGGAGATTGTGCAGCAGGTGAGCATTACGGGTTGACCGGCGAGCGTCAAGCCATCGGTGGAAGACTCGGTTCCTGAACGGGCTCAAAAACAATGCCCAGTCAGGAATCTGCGTCGACAACCTTGAACTTGGGCACCCAGCCACCACCTCGAAAGGTCGCGGCGCCACGCAGTGGAAGTGGGTTCCGCACTCCCCCGTTTTGAACCTGAGCCTGATCATGCCGATGGACACGATCCGCATTCGCGGAGCCCGTACACACAATCTCAAGAACATCGATATCGATCTGCCGCGCGACAGCCTGATCGTGATCACCGGACTGTCCGGCTCGGGCAAGTCTTCGCTTGCCTTCGACACGATCTACGCGGAAGGACAGCGCCGCTACGTCGAATCGCTCTCGGCGTATGCGCGCCAGTTTCTCTCGGTCATGGAAAAGCCCGACGTCGACCACATCGAGGGGCTGTCGCCGGCGATCTCGATCGAGCAGAAATCGACCTCTCACAATCCGCGTTCGACGGTCGGCACGATCACCGAGATCCACGACTACTTGCGCCTGCTCTATGCGCGGGTCGGCATGCCGCGTTGTCCCGATCATGGCGAGGCGCTCGAAGCGCAGACGGTCAGCCAGATGGTCGATGCCGCACTCGCGCTCGATCCGAAGAAGCGTTACATGTTGATGGCCCCGGTCGTGCGCGAGCGCAAGGGCGAGCATGTACAGGTGTTCGATCAATTGCGCGCGCAGGGTTTCATCCGCGTGCGCGTCAACGGCGTCGCCTACGAACTCGATGAAGTGCCGACACTTGCACTGCGCCAGAAGCACACGATTGAAGCGGTGATCGATCGCTTCCGCGCGAAGGCGGATATCAAGCAGCGCCTGGCCGAATCGTTCGAGACCGCATTGCGCCTCGGCGATGGCATCGCCCTGCTCGTCGACATGGACGACGACAAAGCACCGATGACGACGTTCTCATCGCGCTACTCGTGTCCGATCTGCGACTACGCCCTGCCCGAGCTCGAACCGCGCCTGTTTTCGTTCAACTCACCGGTAGGCGCGTGTCCGACCTGCGATGGTCTCGGCATCAGCCAGTTCTTCGATCCCGAGCGTGTCGTCGTGCATGCCGATCGCGGTCTTTCCGCCGGCGCCGTGCGCGGTTGGGATCGGCGCAACATGTATTACTTCCAGATGATCCTGTCGCTGGCCAAACACTACGGCTTCGATGTCGACACGCCGTGGAACGAGCTACCGGCAAAGCTCCGCGATCGCGTGCTCTACGGATCCGGATCCGAGCAGATCGCGTTCAACTACGTCATGGAGAATGGCGGCAAGGTTACGCGCAAGCACAAGTTCGAAGGCATCATTCCTAATCTGGAACGGCGCTACAAGGAAACCGAATCGCCGGCCGTGCGCGAGGAGATCGCCAAGTTCATCAGCCCGCGTGCGTGCCCGGAATGCGAAGGTCAGCGTCTGAATCGCTCGGCGCGACATGTCTATGTCGCCGACTCCAACCTGCCCTCGATCAGCGCGTTGCCGATCGACCAGACCCTCGATCATTTCCAGAATCTGAGTCTGCCCGGTTGGCGCGGCGAGATCGCGGTCAAGATCGTCAAGGAGATTCGCGAGAGGCTTAACTTCCTCGTCGACGTCGGCCTCAACTATCTGACCCTTGATCGTCAGGCCGATTCGCTGTCGGGCGGCGAAGCCCAGCGCATCCGTCTGGCCAGCCAGATTGGTGCGGGCCTGGTCGGTGTGATGTATGTGCTTGATGAGCCGTCGATCGGTCTGCATCAACGCGATAATGAACGGCTGCTAGGCACCCTCGTGCGCCTGCGCGATCTCGGCAATACCGTGATCGTGGTCGAGCATGATGAGGATGCGATCCGCGCCGCCGACCATATCGTCGATATCGGACCCGGCGCCGGCGTGCACGGTGGGCGGATTGTTGCCGAGGGCAAACTCAAGGATATTCTCAAGGCGCCCGAGTCGTTGACCGGTCAGTATCTTTCGGGAAAACGCGGCATCGTTGTACCGAAGAAGCGCAGGGTTGCCGATCCGGAGCGCATGCTGCGCATCGTCGGCGCGAGCGGCAACAACCTGAAAAATGTCGATGTCGAAATTCCCGCGGGTTTGATGACGTGCATCACCGGCGTTTCAGGCTCGGGCAAGTCGACCCTGATCAACGACACCTTGTATCGCCAGACCGCGGTTGAACTGAATGGCGCGAGCGAGAAACCCGCACCGTTCAAGGCCATCGAAGGTCTCGATCTGTTCGACAAGGTGGTCGAGATCAACCAGTCGCCGATCGGTCGCACGCCGCGCTCGAATCCCGCGACCTATACGGGTCTGTTCACACCGCTGCGCGATCTGTTTGCGCAAATTCCGGAATCGCGCGCACGTGGCTACGGGGCTGGTCGTTTCAGTTTCAACGTCAAGGGCGGTCGTTGCGAAGCTTGCCAGGGCGATGGCCTGATCAAGGTGGAGATGCACTTCCTGCCCGATGTCTATGTCGTCTGCGATGTCTGTCACGGCAAGCGCTACAACCGCGAGACGCTGGAAATCACCTACAAGGGTCATACGATCTCCGACGTACTCGATATGACGGTCGAAGACGCACAAACCTTGTTCCAGCCGGTGCCGGTGCTCGCGCGCAAGCTCGATACGCTGATGGATGTCGGCCTCGGTTACATCAAGCTCGGCCAGAGTGCGACCACGCTCTCGGGCGGCGAGGCGCAGCGCATCAAGCTCTCTCGCGAACTGAGCAAGCGCGATACCGGACGCACGCTGTACATCCTCGATGAGCCAACCACCGGCCTGCATTTCCACGACATCGAGCAGTTGCTCAGAGTACTGCATCGATTGGCCGATGATGGCAACACGATTGTCGTCATCGAGCACAACCTCGACGTGATCAAGACCGCCGACTGGGTCATCGATCTCGGTCCCGAAGGTGGCGGCGGCGGCGGTAAAATCCTCGCCAGCGGCACACCCGAGCAGATCGTCAAGGTCAAGGCTTCGCATACTGGTCGTTTTCTCGCGCCCGTTCTCGCACCTGTGAAAAAGAAGAAGGCCGCATGAGTGAGTCAACCCCTCGCCTGCTCGCACGCATACCAATCAGCGTGCGCTGGCGTGATCTCGATGCCTACAACCACGTCAACAACTCGACCTTCCTGACGTACCTCGAAGAAGCGCGCCTGGTGTGGTTGGCCGGCATCGACGGCGAATGGAAAAATGCCGCTTTCAGTCCGGTGCTTGCCGCATCGCAGATCAATTTTCGCGATCAGATCGGTTGGCCGGCCGAACTCGTCGTCGAAGTGACTTGCGAGAAGCTCGGCAACAGCTCGCTGACCCTCGCCCATCGCATCACTTCGGCGGATGGCGAAAAACTCTACAGCGACGCCAGCGTCGTCATGGTCTGGATCAATCCCGAATCCGGAAGGTCTGTGCCGTTGCCAGACGCGGTACGCGCCGCCTGCGCCTGATCCCCCAAAAACCGCGAGTCACTTGATCAGAGTCAGTCGTTGCGACGAGCGCATTCGAGATACGAAATGCCGAGCGGGCTTACCAATACGCCT
>JBBQTY010000066.1:0-18712 GCA_038234445.1 Lysobacterales bacterium | reverse complement strand
GGTCGCCGCAACAATGAGCGCCTCGAATTTCTGGGCGATGCGTTGCTCAATCTGATAGTTGCCGAATACATCTACGAGCAGCATCCTCGCGCTAGCGAAGGGGATATGACGCGAGCGCGAGCTTCGCTGGTCAACGGATCGGCACTGGCCGAACTTGCTCGTGAAGCGCGTATTGGCGACTCGCTCGTGCTTGGTCCTGGTGAGCTCAAGACAGGGGGCTTTTGTCGCGATTCGATCCTTGCCGACACGTTTGAAGCGCTGATCGCAGCGGTTTACCTTGACGCCGGCTGGGAAACATGCAAAACGCTGGTGCGTCGCTTGTATGCGACTAGGGTAGCCACGGCTGATGGCAAGGCCAGCAAGGATTCAAAAACGCTGTTGCAGGAATTGCTTCAGGCGACGGCATTGGCGTTACCGGTTTATGAGCTCGCCGAAACACGCGGTGACGACCATGACAAAGTGTTCGAAGTCGTCTGTCGACTGGAAGCGTTGGGTCTGAGCGGCAATGGAAGCGGCTCCAGCCGTCGGGCCGCCGAGCAATCTGCAGCGGAATTCGTATTGGAACAGGCGCGCGCATCAATCGCTGCCCGCAAAGAGGCACGCAAGGCATGAACTCGATTTCAGAAACGCCGCACCGGTTTGGGCATGTAGCATTGCTTGGTCGTCCGAATGTCGGCAAATCAACGTTGCTCAACGCTCTCATAGGCTCTGAGCTCAGCATCATTACGCCTAAACCGCAGACAACAAGACACCGCATACTCGGCATCGCGACCCGTCAAAATTCACAAATCGCATTTCTCGATACACCCGGACTGCACCTTGGCGGCAAGCGTGCGATGAATCGGCAACTCAATCGAATTGCGCGACAGGTTCCCGATGAAGCCGACGTCCTCGTGCATGTGGTCGCTGCACCGCTTTGGACCGACGAGGATGAGCAGGTATGGAAACTTGTCTCACAACATGATGTGCCGCGATTGCTCGTCATCAACAAGATCGATCTGGTCAAGGACAAAGCTGACCTGCTGCCTTACGTCGCAAAGATCAGTGAGACGCGCCAGTACCAGGGAATCCACTATCTGCGCGCCACACATGGCAAGGGGTTGCCACACTTTCTGGAGGATTTGGTCAAACTCCTGCCCGAGGCCCCTGCACAATTCGGCGAAGACGAGCTGACCGATCGAAGTGAGCGCTTTCTTGCTGCGGAGATGATTCGTGAGCAACTGATGTTGCGCCTGAATGAAGAGTTGCCTTACGCCACGACCGTGGAAATCGAGCATTTCGAACAAGTCGGTAATCTTGCGCGCATATCGGCCGCGATCTGGGTCGAGCGCGAAGGCCAGAAAGCCATCGTCATCGGAGCGGCAGGCGCTGGATTGAAGGCGATCGGCAGCAATGCGCGCCGACGCATGGAGAAGCTCTTCGGTGGCAAGGTTTTTCTCGAACTTTGGGTGAAGGTTCGCGAGAACTGGTCCGATGACGAAGCATCCTTGAAGCAGTTCGGTTACTCCGGATAGGGAATATCGGAATCAGAGCGTGCATGTCGATGCCGAACCTGCGCTTATCCTGCACGCGAGGGCCTATCGTGAAACCTCCCTTTTGCTTGAATGTTTGAGTCCTGCACATGGCAGGGTAGGGATGATTGCGCGAGGCGTCAGACGTGAGCGATCGCGCCTGCCGCGCGGGTTGCTGCAGCCACTACAGCCGTTGAACCTGAGCTGGACGGGAAACGGGGAGCTGATGACCCTTACCCACGCCGAAGCAACCGCGGCGCCGTTCGCCATGCATGGGGACCGGATCTTTTCCGCCATGTATCTGAATGAGTTGGTGATGCGTTTGTGCGCGCGTGGCGACCCCCACAGCGATCTGTTCGATCACTATGTGGAATGTCTCACACGTTTGTCCTCTGCAGAGCCGCAGGCGTGGACATTGCGCCGCTTCGAGCGCGACCTGATGATTGATCTTGGCTATGGCCTGGTCCTCGATCGCGATATCGACTCCGGACTGGCGCTCGAAGCGGGCAGTGACTACGCCTACATCATTGATAGCGGACCACGGCGCTGGCTAGGTAACCGACACGATCTGAAAATCAGTGGCGATGCCTTGCTCGCCTTGGCCAGCGACGAGATGCCATCGACGCAGCAGTGCGTCGAGCTGCGTCAGTTGTTGCGGGTATTACTCCAGCACCAACTGGGTGGCGGCAGCTTGAATGCATGGAGCATGCGTATCCAATCGCGATAGCGATCATGGCAGCGCTGCGCGAGTCTTTGCGCAAACGTAGAGAAAATCGGTCACTGCAATCCTTGGCCATGTCGAAGTCGCATCTAGCTCTGCGCGAACATTCCTGATGGCCTCGGTCAATGCCGGAGCACCGCAGAATCCTGCCGAGGCATCGAGGCGGTGCAGGCGGTCTTTGAAGCCTGCAATATCATTCGCCGCAGCAAGTCCTTCAAGCTCGCCGGGCAGCCCTTCCAGTTCACTCGCAAACAGGCCTCGCAATGCCGCAACAATGCTCGCATCGCCGCCGGTCTTTTCCGCAGCAAGATCGTCGTCGAGCAAATTTTCGTCGGAAGCAGGGCCGATTAGATGATGAGAAATCATCGCATGCAAATCGGAAATACCAATCGGCTTGTACACAACATCGACAAAACCGACACTGAGCGATAAGTCGCGATCAACGGATTCCTCTGCGGTCGTGAGGATCGCTGGTGTCGCACGATTGGCTCCCGCGCCAGAACGAATGGCTTGCAGTACCTGAGCGCCATCGAGCCCGGGCATGCGTGCATCGAGCAGGATGAGATCGAAAGTGTGAGTCGATGCCAACGCCAGCGCCGCATCTCCATCCTCGGCAGTCACGACACGATGCCCGGCAAGCCCGATTGCCTCAATGAAAAAATGCACGCTCAAGTCGTTGTCATCTGCAACCAGCAGCTTTGCCATCGGTGGATCTCCCTTTCCATGCGATAGCCGCAGCTTCATCCAAATTGCGACTTGGGTCAATTCGGCTGATCAACGCCGCCCGTTTCATGCCCATCGATTCGCTTGGCTGCTACCATGCCCGCCCGTCAATTCATCGCCTTTTGATCGCATGCAAAACCTCGAAGTCGATATCGAAAGCCTGACCCACGATGGTCGCGGCGTCGCACGCCTGGACGGAAAAGCCATCTTCGTCGCAGGCGCCTTGCCTGGTGAGCGCGCCAGGATTCGTTACAGCAAACGTCATCGCAACTATGACGAAGCCAAGATCGAAGAACTGCTGACGCGTTCGCCTGATCGTGTCGATCCGAGTTGTCCGCATTTCGGTGGCTGCGGTGGTTGCGCGCTTCAGCATCTGCCTGCCGAGCGCCAGATCGAGGCAAAGCAGAACGTGCTTGCGGAAAATTTTGAACGCATTGGTAAGGTACGGCCCGAGCGCTGGCTGGCGCCCCTGACGGATCAACCTTGGGGCTATCGACGCAAGGGCCGGCTGTCAGTGAAGTGGGTTGAGAAGAAGGGCAAGGTTGTCGTCGGTTTTCGCGAGGACAATCCTAGATTCATCGCCGATCTGTCGATCTGCCACACCTTGTTGCCTGAAGTCGGACAGCGAATCGTGGCGCTCTCCGAATTGATCGGCTCGATGGACGCCAAGAGTGAAATCGCCCAAATCGAAATTGCTGCCGGTGACGACATCGTGGCGCTGGTATTTCGCCATTTGCTGCCATTGAGCGAAGGCGACCGCGACAAACTGATCGCGTTCGGAAAAATGCATGATTTCGCCATATTTCTTCAGCCCGGTGGACCGGATAGCGTGCATCCTCTTTGGCCGGAATCCATCAATCTTCATTTTTCCATTGCCGACTCTGACGTCGATCTGGAATTCCGACCTCTTGATTTCATCCAGGTCAACGCCGGCATGAACCAGCGCATGGTTCGAAGAACGCTCGAACTGCTCGATGTGAAGCCCGATGACACCGTCCTCGATCTGTTTTGCGGTCTTGGTAATTTCACATTGCCGATCGCGAGACGGGTCGCCGAAGTCGTCGGCATCGAAGGCGATGAAGGCCTTATTGCAAGGGCGGGGCAGAATGCGGAGCGGAATCGCATAGCCAATGCATCATTTCATGCGGCGGATCTCCTTTTGAATCATGCGACCGCCCCATGGGCACGCCGCGAATACAGCAAACTTTTACTTGATCCGCCGCGTTCGGGTGCTGCTGCCGTGCTCGATTACCTGCCACGAAAGGGCACCAACCGAATCGTTTATGTTTCCTGCCACCCCGCTTCGCTGGCGCGTGATGCAGGTATTCTGGTCGACAAACATGGATTCAATCTCGTCGAGGCCGGTGTCATGGACATGTTTCCACACACCGCGCACGTCGAATCGATTGCGTTGTTCATCCGTTGAACGACCGGTAGGATGCAGCTTGGTGACTATCACTCACAGCCCGATCAATCTTCCCATCATGATGAAGACCAAACGCGAGGCAGATGACCCATGTTGATCATCGGCATTCCCGGCAAGAACCTGAGCGACGAGGACCGTATCTGGTTGTCTTCGCCGCAAGTCAGCGGTGTCATTCTTTTTTCCCGCAACTGTGCCAAACGCGATCAAGTCGTTGAGTTGATCGATGACATTCGGATGGAGCGACCCGACGATCCGTTCCTGATCTGCGTTGATCAGGAAGGTGGGCCGGTGCAACGCTTTCGTGAAGGCTTTACGCGATTGCCCGCACTGGCTCGCATCGGTGAGTTGTTCGATCGTGATCCGAAGCGGGCAGTCGCCATGGCCGAGGAACATGCCTGGCTGATGGCCACCGAGATGCGCACCGTCGACGTCGATCTGAGCTTCGCTCCCGTCGCCGATCTTGCCCGCGGAAATCTTGCAGTGGGGCAGCGGGCATTCCATGCTGACCCTGCGGTAACTTCCGAGCTTGTGCAGGCATACGCGCGTGGCATGCATCTGGCAGGCATGGCGGTAACGCTCAAGCATTTTCCCGGGCATGGCAGCGTGCTGGCCGATACGCATTTCGATGCGGCCACCGACTCGCGTTCGCTGGATGACATGCGGACCAGCGACCTCGTCCCTTTCGTCGATGGCATCGCCGCCGGCGCTGAAGCGATCATGTTGGCCCACGTGACCTATCCCGAGGTTGATCAGCGTGCGGCAGGATTTTCCAATGTCTGGATTGGAGACATTCTGCGCAAGCAGATGGCCTACACCGGGGTCATCATCGGCGACGACATCGGCATGGCGGCCGCGGAGGAAATGGGCGGAATCCCTGCACGAATCGACGCGCATCTGAGAGCAGGCTGCGAATTGATCCTCGCCTGCAGCCCGGCGATCGTTGAGCAATCCCTGGCCGCGACTACAAGTATTCCCGCATGTCCCTCAGCCCGCGTCGAAAGCCTGCGCGGTGCCGTCGCGGCAACCTGGGAAGCGCTTGAAGAAAATCCGAAGCGTGATGAAATCATCGCGCGTCTCGCTGAATTCTGTCCTGACCCGAGCAGCAAATGAGTCGACCCAAATTATCCGAGGCGCTGCAAACTGCCGACCTCATTCACGATCATGTGGCGCTTTCATCGGCGATCGCTCGCATGGGCGGAGAAATTGGCAACGCCTTGAGCGGTTCTTCCGCGGTATTTCTGACCATCATGCAGGGCGGCTTGGTCTTCGCCGGTCAATTGGCGACCACGATCGACGCCGATCTCGAATTCGACTACGTGCATGCGACGCGTTTCCGCGGCACCACGGAGGGCGGCGAACTGAAGTGGCTGCGCCGACCGGATACGCCGTTGCGAGGTCGCACCGTCTTGCTTGTGGACGATATTCTCGATGAAGGTCACACACTCCACGCGATCCGCCAATGGTGTGTCGATGAGGGTGCGGCAAACGTTCTGCTGGCTGTCCTCTGCGAAAAGCGCCATGGACGAACCGTACCCGGATTGAGTGCCGATTTCGTCGGCGTTGAAGTCCCCGACCGATACGTCTTTGGTTTCGGTATGGACTTCAATGAGCAAGGTCGAAACCTCCCCGCCATTTACGCACTTTGATTCCGATGTCGATTGAACTAGCCCTGATTGGCGGTACCGGCCTCTACCGATTTCCTGGACTGGAAAACGTCAGCGAAAGCGTGCTCGATACACCGTGGGGAACTCCGTCTGATGTCATCGTCATCGGCCATCTTGGCGGAAAGCGCGTTGCGTTCCTCGCCCGCCACGGACGCGAACACAATATCCTTCCGCACAAAGTAAATTATCGGGCGAACCTCTACGCGCTTAAGCAGCTAGGGGCTAAATGCATTATTGGCGTCAACGCCGTTGGTGGTATCCGCGAGGATATGGGGCCGCGCGTGCTCGCCGTTCCTGATCAGGTGATCGACTACACATACGGACGCATCGGCAGCTATTGCGATGCAGAAGGTGCGGAAGTGCGGCATATCGATTTCAGTGAGCCGTACACGCAGTCCCTGCGTCAGAAAGTCATCGACGCGGCCACAAACGCAAAAATCGACTTGGTTGATGGCGGTTGCTATGGCGCCACCCAAGGCCCACGGCTTGAAACCCGCGCGGAGATTTCACGTATGCGCCGAGATGGCTGCGATCTGGTCGGAATGACCGGCATGCCGGAAGCCTGTCTCGCACGCGAGTTGGAGATCGACTACGCCTGCCTCGCCTTGGTCGCCAACTGGGCCGCTGGCTGCGGAGTCGAGGCCGAGATCAGCCTCGAAGAGATTTTTGCCAATCTCGAACATGCAACCGCTCAGGTTCCACCGATCATCTCGGCGATGCTCGCCAACCCTTGACGCCATGCTCGTCGTCCCTGATCTTCGACAAGATTTGGACAGACTCGACTTCGCCAATGCACAGACGCAGTGACTTCAGCGTTCTTGGGTAAGACGCAATAGCGGCCTGACTATTGAGAAAATGAGGTTGGAATGGATCGGCATTCAGAACGCCGGTCCATCGGAGTCGCGATATTTCTAGCCGGTGATTTTCAAGCGGCAAATTGCAATCTTGCCAATTCCGCATAAAGCCCGCCTTGCTGCAGCAGTTCCGCATGCGTGCCCTGGGCGACAATGCGTCCACCGTCCAGCACCACGATACGATCCGCTTTTTGCACGGTGGCCAGACGATGCGCTATGACCAAGGTCGTTCGATTGTCCATCAAACGCTCGAGTGCATTTTGTACCAGACGTTCGGATTGTGCATCCAGACTCGAAGTCGCTTCATCGAGCAGAAGAATAGGCGCATCACGCAGCAATGCGCGCGCAATCGCGATGCGTTGCTGCTGACCACCGGAAAGGCGCACCCCACGCTCACCGAGATAGGTGTTGTAACGCTCAGGGAGCGCGCTCAGGAACTCATGGCATTCCGCAGCACGCGCTGCCGCTTCGACTTCGGCGTCACTCGCCTCAATGCGACCGAAACGGATATTGTCCGCGGCGCTCGAACCAAACAGCACCGGATCCTGCGGTACGAGCGCATAACAACCACGCAAGTCGGCAACATCGATGGCACGCAAATCCTGCCCGTCCAGCGTGATGCGACCCTTCTGCGGATCATGAAAACGCTGCAGCAACTGGAAAAGCGTGGTCTTGCCCGCGCCGGAAGGCCCCACCAACGCGACAGTTTCACCCGGTTCGATGCTCAGTGAAATATCGTGAAGGGCAGCGTGATCCGGACGCGAAGGGTAGCGAAATTCAACCTGCTCGAATCGCAGCGCGCCGCGAACTGGCTTTGCCAGCATCGTCGCTGGTTCCGGCGAACGGATCTCGGCATTGGTATCGAGCAATTCGCTGATGCGACCGAGCGCACCTGCACAGCGAAGCAACTCGCCCCAAACCTCGGTCAGCCCTCCGACGGAACCAGCGGCGACCACGGCATACAGCACGAACTGCGCGAGCACGCCGGCATTCATTTCGCCCGCGATGACCTGATGTGCACCGGCCCAAAGCACCATCGTGATTGCACCGAAGCTCAACAGAATGACGAGAGCCGTCAACAGAGCGGTGGTTCCGATGCGCTTGCGCGCCGTCGCCAAGGCCAGCAAAACGGCCGTTGTATAGCGATCACGCTCGCGAGGCTCACGCGTATAGGCCTGCACCGTATGGATTGCATTGAGCGATTCCGAAGCGATCGCCGAGGCATCAGCAATGCGATCCTGACTTTCGCGAGAGAGTTTCTCGACCCGGCGGCCGAGGAAAACAATCGGAAGGATCACCGCCGGGATTACGAGAGCGGTCAGACCAGCCAATTGCGGACTGGTCACGATCAACATTGTCGTCGAACCGATCAGCATCACGACGCTACGCAATGACAATGAGAGGGTCGAACCGACCACAGTCTGCACCAACTCGGTATCTGCCGCCAAACGAGAAACCAGCTCGCCCGATCGGGTACGCTCGAAAAACGCCTGGTCAAGCGTCAGCAAGTGCGAATAGAGCCGTGAGCGCAAATTCGCCGCGACGCGCTCACCGAGCAAGGTCACGCAAAAATACCGGGACGCGCCGGCAATCGCCATGACCACGGCCACGCCAAACAAGCCAATGAAACCGGCATTGAGCTGGGCCGGATCGGTCTGCCCGAAACCGCGATCGATCATGAAGCGCGCGGCAGCCGGCAAAGCCAACGTCGCCGCCGAGGAGATCGCCAGAAACACCAGCCAACCGGTGATCAGGAGACGCTGTTCGCGAAGGTACGGAATCAGACGACGGTAAGCGCCAAGCTTTCGCGGCACAGCAGGAGCGGGCTCTGACATAGGGAGAGTTTCAAATAGGCAACCCACCGGATGGGCGCGACAGCCGCAGAATTCAAGTGTTCTGGCGTCAAGGGAATAGTTGCGAGCGCGAATGGGATGTTTCGGGATTCGCGAGTTCAAACGCCAAGCCATGCACTTGCTCGCTTGGAAAGGCATCGGTCCCAAGTGGGGACAAGCGGCCGTAGCCGCTTCGTGCAACGAAGCGTCAACGCGAAGCCCTTGAAAGAATTTCGCGCCGCTCGTCCGGCTTCTGTGGGAGAGGCCTTCAGACCCGATGTATTCGCGTCACGCCGACGAACAGGATCGCGGTGCCGACATCATCCGCGTTGCGCGCCAACAATCTCCCGACCTCGCGTCAAATCACGCAGAAAATCGGAGAATGAATCCAACCGATCACGCGGCAGACCAAGCTGCAAATCGGCGCCAGTGGCAACGAAGATTTCCGCGAAAATCTCTGCCGCAAAATCGCTCAGACGCGCATGCAAAATCGGTAGCTCAGCGAATGCACAATGGATGTCCACACACACGGTATCAATGATCGGCGTCTTGTCGGCAAGACGCAGGCACTCGGCAGCACAACCGCCGTACGCTCGGGCCAGCCCTCCGGCGCCGAGCTTGATTCCTCCGTACCAACGCGTGACGACAACAATGACCCGATCGTAGCCTTGACCTTCGATCGCCTGCAGAATCGGTCGACCGGCGGTTCCGCCGGGTTCGCCGTCATCGGAAAATCGGTATTGCTCGCCGATCCGATAGGCCCAGCAATTGTGTGTCGCCAGTGCATCGCTGATGTCAGCGAGGAAGCGCAAGGCCTGGTCTGGATCAGCAACCGGCGCAGCGTTGGCGAGAAATCTACTCTTGCGGATATCCTGCAGCAGCTTGGCTGGCGCAGTCAGCGTATGCAGCTCACTCACTCGGACAGCCGACGCAACTCATCGGAAAGTTGCCAGTCGGGGTGCATGCGACGGAACAAACGAAGATTCTCGATCGCTTCCTGGCGACGTCCTGCATTTTTCAGTCGCACGATCTCGGCCAGCCAATCCTGCGGCGCGAGATGCATGTTCTGGCGTAGCTTGACTGACGAGTTCGGCGACGGCGCGCGCGATTGTTCGACCGCGGCCTTCGGTGCACTCATAGTAGTGGCACCGCCTGCAGCTTGATCAAGTCGATTGCTACGAAGCTCACCTGTCGCGCGGGACGCTCCATCGCTGGACAGGCTGTCCTTCTTTTCCGGAAAAGCCTGCGCTTCGTCGGCCGTAGACATCTCGGGTGAGGGTGCAGGTTCCGGCTCCATCGTTTGCTCAGCAGGCGGAGGAGAGGCCGGCGCAGGAGGCGGCGCAAGCGCAGGTTGGGGGCGAGGAGCTACCGCCTTGCGCCGCACAGCAGGCAGGGATTCCTGCTTGGCTTGCGGTCCCTGGGCGGGCATTTCCTTGTCCGCGATTGCCGCTTCAGCCTCCGGCGCCGCCGATTTCTGCATTCGCGCCGATGCGCTGATGGGCTCGACAGGAACAATCGATCGCTCGCTTCGCGGCGCGCTCGACTGCGCGTCCTTCGAATCGATTTGCTGACCCACCTGCCACGCGATTCCAGCCGCGAGGACGATGCCAGCAGCGGATCCAAGTCCGAGCCACCAACGTTGTGCCGTCGGCGCGCGACCACCATGCAATGCGCGCGCGGCATTTGCGATGACCACGCGATCGAGACGTCGCGGTGGCTCGGGTCGGGACAGGCGCTTGTAGATCGCGCCGAACTCGCCGCCGTCATCGTCCAGCAGACGTTGCAGATCTTGTTCTGGGTCGCGGCGCGTGTTCATGTCTCGAACCTTGCACGGACGCGGGCGAGGGCATAACGAAGGCGCGATTTGACCGTCTCGCGGCCGGCCCCTGTTACTTCAGCAATCTCTTCAAGTCCTAGGCCATTTTCCATACGCAACAAGAAGGTTACGCGCTGTTCTTCAGGTAATTCCTCAAGTGCGAGCTGCAGCCGACGGCGCTGCTCGAACTCGCTCAGTACGCGATCGGGTTGCTCATCTTCGGGTGCATCAAGTTGACTGAAAACCACCTCGGTTTCCTCGGCCGAAGCTTGCGGACGGCTGCGGCGGAAACGATCAATCACGAGGTTGTGCGCAATCTGAAACAGCCAGGTCGTGAATTTGGCCTCGACGCGATAGCGCTCACGTGCAGCCACCGCGCGGCTCCAGGTCTCCTGGAAGAGTTCATCGGCATCGGCGCGATGATGAAGGGATCGCAAGAGAAAGCGGTACAGGGTGCCCCGATGGCGCCGATAGAGCATTTCGAAAGCGAGCATGTCGCCTCCGGCATACGCAAGCATCAGTTCTTCGTCCGTTCGTTCTGACCCCATGGGTGCGAGGTTAAGGCAATCCATGGAGTTCGTCATCAACAGTGGTGCGTGGGTTAACGCATCAAGGACGGGATCGGGGTTGATGGGTCGGGGCGAGATTAGGGATTGGGGATTGGGGATTCGTCAGCGCGGGATTGCTTTTACCTGATGCTTTCGCAATATCAATACGCTCATAAGGCAAATCGGTAGCTCGGCCAGCCACACTTCGCTCGCCTTTCCAAATCCCGAATCCCACTTCCCGGCTTTCAACAGCCGAACGGCTGGTCATCTCCGCTCTTACTCAATTTGCTCGCGCGCCCAATTGGCATCCAGTGCTTCCATTGCATCGAGCGGCTTGAAATTGGCCGCCTTGTCGTAGGCTTCGGCGACATCGTCTTCGCGCTTCTCGCCGAAAAGCAGCAACAGACCATTGCCATATTCAATCCAGGCGATCGGTGATTGTGGTGTCAGCTTGAGTGCTGCTTTCAGATATTTTTCGGAATCAGCAGCATTTGCGCCATAGGTCAACTTGGCGAGCATGCCGCCGACCTTGTTGACGATTTCGGCGTGATACAGACCAAATGCGGTCATCGCCTCGGCGTGCTTGGGTTCCATCTTCAAGGTCTTGTCGAGCGATTCACGGACTTTCCCGGCCAAACCTTGCGCCAGCGCCTTGGCAATCGAGATCGACTGACTCAGACGACCGATCGCGAAGGCGCGCCGATAATGACTGTTCGCCAGATCGGGCAGGGCGACCACGGCCTCATCGGCGAGGCGCACGAGATCCTCGTAGCGACTGGTCTTGGCATCCTCATCGTCGACCAGATACGAGGCATGGATACCCGCAGCCTTGATCGCCACCGACGCACCAAGCGCCTTCAGCGCGATCCCGGATTCATAGGCTTGCTGGAAATCACCGCGATGGAAATCGCGCCAGGCATCCTGCAACTGCACGGCAATCGATGTCGAATCCTTGCCGAGCTTCGGATTGGCTTTGATCAGCGCAGCAACATGCTTTTCATCGGGGTAGGGCTCCTGATCGCCCGCGTGCAACTTCGGCCAGGCCTTGGCCAGCTTGTCGCCCGTGTAGTCGAATGCCTTGTCCTTGTTCGGAAATACCGTCCAGTTCTTCTTCGCCATGATCAAGCCCTCAATTCGTTAATCTGCATCCTGCACCTGCACCGCATCCGGCGGCAAGCCGCTAAACTTCGGGCTCTTTGTTCGTCATCCCGCGAAGCAATAGATCTTGCATCTGTAGGAGCCCCTTCAGGGCCGAGCACTTCGACTGGGATACGGGAAAGGCTCGCCCCTGAAGGGGCTCCTACAAAAATACTGCCAATCCATTGAACTCAAAATCTCAATGACCGATTCCATCAAACACATCGACTCTGCCACCCGCGCGGCCGAACTACGCCAGCGCATCGACGAAGCGAACTACCGCTACCACGTCCTCGATGACGCGCAGATTCCCGATGCCGATTACGACAAGCTCATGCGCGAACTCGAAGCCATCGAGGCCGCGCATCCCGAATTGGCACTGGCGGATTCCCCAACCCGGCGTGTTGGCGCAGCCCCTTCACGCGAATTCGCCGAAGTGCGCCACGAGCTGCGCATGCTGTCCCTGGCGAATGCCTTCAGTGATGAGGAGATCGCCGATTTCGTCCGCCGCATCGAGGAGCGCCTCGAAATCGAGAACTCCATCTTCTCGGTCGAACCCAAGTTCGACGGCCTCGCGATCAGCCTGCGTTACGAGAACGGCACGTTCGTGCAGGGCGCGACGCGAGGCGATGGCGAGACCGGCGAAGATGTGACGGTCAACCTGCGTACGATCAAGGCAATCCCGTTGCACCTGCGCGGCGACGACTGGCCCGCCGTGCTCGAAGTACGTGGCGAGGTCTACATGCCGCGTGCCGAGTTCGAACGCTACAACGAGCATGCCCGCGAGCATGGCGGCAAGGTGCTCGCCAATCCCCGCAATGGGGCGGCGGGTTCATTGCGCCAACTCGATTCCTCGATCACGGCTTCGCGACCGCTCGCGTTCTTTGCTTATGCGCCCGGCGCGGTAGAGGGAAGCACTCTGCCGAAAACCCACTCGGCCTTGATGCAGAAATTTCGCGATTGGGGTTTCCCGGTCAGCCATCTGGTTGAAACCGCACGCGGTGCGCAGGGTTGCCTCGAATACTACCGGCGCATCGGTGAAGCGCGCGACAGCTTGCCGTTCGATATCGATGGAGTCGTCTACAAGGTCGATGATCTCGAGGCGCAGCGCGAACTCGGCTACGTCGGTCGCACGCCGCGCTGGGCGATCGCGCACAAATTTCCCGCACAAGAGCAGAGCACTCGCATCCTCGCGATCGATATCAATATCGGGCGCACAGGCGCCGCCACGCCGATCGCGCGGCTGGAACCCGTGCAGGTCGCTGGTGTCGTCGTGACCAATGCCACGCTTCACAACGCAGATCAGATCGAGCGGCTCGATGTGCGCGTCGGCGATACCGTCATCGTGCGTCGCGCGGGCGATGTGATCCCCGAAGTCGTTCGCGTGATCGAGGATCAGCGAACCGCCGATAGCACGCCATGGCAGATGCCCAGCCATTGCCCGATCTGCCAATCTGAACTTGTGCGCGAGGAGGGACAAGTCGTCTGGCGCTGCTCGGGCGAACTGATCTGCCCGGCCCAGCGCAAGGAAGCCGTCATCCATTTCGCCTCGCGCCGTGCGATGGATATCGAAGGCCTCGGCTCGCGTCTGATCGAGGATCTTTGCGATCTCGGTTTTGTCGTCTCGGTCGCCGATCTGTACAAACTCGGCCTCGACGACTTCGTCGAAATGAAACGTCGCGCCGACCAGCGCGATGGCACGACACCGGAAACCGTCAAGTCCGGCAAGGTCGCGACCAAGTGGGCCGAGAATCTGATCGAGTCCATCGAGCACAGCAAGCAGACAACACTCGAACGTTTCCTGTTTGCGCTCGGCATCGAGCATGTCGGCGAGAGCACGGCCAAGGCCTTGTCGGCCTGGTTCGGTCGGCTCGAATTGATTCGCCATTTGCCGTGGCCGCTGCTCAAACTCGTCCCCGATATCGGCGGCGAAGTCGCCCGTTCGATAGACCACTTCTTTGCTCAGGAAGGCAATCAGGCGGCTATCGATGAATTGCTGATGCGCGGCGTGAGCTTGAAGGATGAGCACGATGTCTCTTCCAAGTTGCGTCAGGCGCTCTCGCCGATCTCGATACTAGTCAGCCTCGAAATTCCGAAGTTGACCGAAAAACGCGCCGCGCAACTGGTCACCGCATTCGACGACGTCTCCCGACTTCCCGACGTACCGGAACATCAGCTGATCACGGCCGGACTACCAGCAGATACCACTGCAGCGTTTCTGCGCTGGAACGATGATCCAGTGCACAAGATGCTGTTCAAGCAAAGTATGAAAATCTGGAACCACCTTCGTGATCTGGCCGGCTCAACCAGCGAATCCGAACAATCGCTTCCACTCGATGGCAAGACAGTTGTATTGACAGGTTCGCTTTCAGCGATGACTCGCGATGAAGCCGGCGCAAAACTCGAAGCCCTCGGCGCCAAGGTTGCCGGCAGCGTCTCGAAGAAAACCGACTTCATCGTCGCCGGCGAATCAGCAGGCTCCAAGCTCGAAAAAGCGCAAGCCCTAGGCATCGAAATCTGGGATGAAGCACGCCTGCTCGAATTCCTCGCAGAGAATCCCGCTTGAGCGCGATCACCCTCCACGAAGCACTGGTTCTGCGAGCACGTCTATACGCGCTAATCCGCGACTTCTTCGCCAAACGCAACGTGCTTGAAGTCGAGACACCGATCCTGTCGGCAGCAGCAAACACCGAGCCGAATATCGAAAGCTTCAGCACGATGTTCTCAGGGCCTGTGACTGCCGGTTCGCCCGAACGCTGGCTGCGCACCTCGGCCGAATTTCCAATGAAGCGTCTCCTCGCGGCGGGCGTAGGCGATTGCTACGAACTCGGCCGCGTTTTCCGCAACGGCGAAGCGGGTAGGCGACACAACCCTGAATTCACCATGCTCGAATGGTATCGGGTCGGCTGGGATCATCTTCGCCTGCTGGACGAAACGATCGAATTGGTTCACCTCGCACTGGCCATGGCCGGGCGCGAAGCCAGCCTCGTCTCGATGACCTACCGCGAACTGTTTGTCGACATGTTGGGCATCGATCCTTTCACTGCATCAATTGATGCCTTGCTAGAACCACTGCGCGACATTGAAATCAATGGCGAAGGGCTCCAGCGCGACGACTGGCTCGACCTGCTGATCACCCACCGCATCCAGCCCGATTTCCCGACCGACCGCATTACCGCGATCCGCGACTGGCCAGCCACGCAATGCGCCTTGGCCAAAATCCGCCACGACGATCCACCCGTCGCCGAACGCTTCGAGCTCTATCTCGGCCCCCACGAACTTGCCAACGGCTACCACGAGCTTAACGACTCCACAGAACAACGCGCCCGCTTCGAAAACGACAACCGCCGCCGCCAGTCACGAGGGCAACGCGCACTTCCGATTGACGAGAGTTTGTTGGCAGCGATTGAAACTGGTTTGCCCGATTGTGCTGGCGTCGCATTGGGAATTGAACGTTTGTTGATGTGTATCAGCGGAAGCGAAGATATTCGCAGACATCTTGCTTTCAGTTTTTCCGATGCCTGATCGGTGAACGCTCAGAGACCTGTGTACTTGTGGTCCAGAAAACCTGGAGACCAAAAATATTGCTACCGATTCCGGTACCGTCAACTTGATGAATCGGCGCGCCAAGGCCGTATCCACACCCACGCAACGACAGCAGCCACAGCCGCAGTTGCCGAACCAAGCATGAAGGCCATCTCGCCACCTGCGGCTTCCCAGACTTGCCCTGACAGCAGCGCGCCGAGTACGCCGCCGATGCCTGAGGAGAATCCGTAGTAGATGCCCTGCGCGTGACCGTTCTGGCGGCCGGGGAAGAACAGCACGAGGAATTGCATGCTGGCGGCGAAGAAGGCGGCGAAGCTGAGTGCGTGGAGAGTTTGTGCGAAGGCCATCAGGATGGCGTTGTCGGGCCATAGCGCGATCAGCGCCCAGCGCAGGCTCGCGGCGATCAGCGAGACGATCAGCACGGTCGCCGCATTCCAGCGGCGGAAGATCCAGGCCGAGAAAGCGAACACGAGAATCTCGACGACGACGCCGATTGACCAATAGATGCCGAGGGCCGAGGTCCGGTAGCCGTGCTCGTCGAGATAGATCGAGTAGAACGTGTAATACGGACCGAACGAGATTTGAATGAGCAGGGCGACGATAAAGAACGCGATCACTTCGGGTCGGCGGAACTTCGCGAAGAAGCTCGGTGATTCCGACTCGGTCACTGCGACGGGTGAGCGTCCGTAGTCGTTGAAGAACGCCGCGACGGCCATGGCCACGAACAACGGCAGCATGAGCCAAGGCAGGGAGGCAACGGGGAGGTGATCAAGCAGCACGCCAAACAACGCGACCACGCTGACAAACCCAATCGAGCCCCATACGCGGATGCGACCGTAGCGCTCGCTCTTGCCGACCAGATGCGACAGGGTGATCGATTCGAATTGCGGCATCACCGCGTTGTACATGAAGCAGAACACACACATCGCAACGAACATCGCGGTGAAATCGTGCGGAACGGTGAAAAACGCGAAGCTGGCGGCCGTCATCACGGATCCCGCGCGCAACCAGCGGATCGGATGTGCAGATCGTGCCGCCAACGTGCTCCAAGTCGTCGGCGCAAAAATGCGAGTGCCGTACCAGAGGCTCATCAGGATGCTGATCGCGGCAATATCCTGACCGCGCTCTTTGAGGTAAAGCGCCCAATACGGATTGAACGCGCCGAGTGCTGCATAGTAGGCGAAGTAGAAACTCGCGAGGCGCAGCGCTGGGACTCTTGGGTTCGTGCCGGAAGCGTTTGTATTCATTTCAGGGAATTTTTGGAACGACCGTTTCGTGTGTGCGGGTCATACAAGCTCCGCCGTTCGTCCTGAGCCTGTCGAAGGACTGTTTCGACATCGTCGAACAACTACATCAAGTGCCGATCTTGGTTTCCGTCCGCAGGCTCAGAAGTGGCACAGCATCTAGAACGGAAGTTGACGAAGCATGCCCGCGAACTGCAAGAGTCCTTCGACAGGCTCAGGATGAACGGCTGGGTAACGCAAGGCGCCACTCAAAACTCCAGATCAAGACTCGCGCAAAGATAATCCACCAGCGGCGCGACGCGCTTGAACCGATCAACCAGCAACGGCTTCAATTCGGCCGACATCGCGATGCTGTCGGCGAAACGTTCCGAGGCGACGAAATCCTTGCGCTTGATGTCCTCGATCAGCTCGTGATCGGCATCGAACCCACGCGGGTGACGTACAAGGCTGTCGCCGCCGAGGGTGAAATGCGAGGTGAACGATTTTGATTGCGTGGCTTTCTTCCAGGCCGCCGGATTGTTCGCGATGAAGGCGCGAATGCGTTTGACGGACTCCGCCTCAGGATGCCACTTGCCACCGCCGACAAAGCAATCACCCTGCTGGATATGCAGATAGAACGACGGTGCGTCGACTTGTCGCGAGCGCTCATGAAACAGACGCGCACCGGACCAGGTCTTGTACGGCGTCTTGTCGTTCGCGAATCGTGTGTCGCGATAGATACGGAACAACGATCCGCCCTGACCGCGCGGATCAGCGACGAAATGCGACGAGATCTTGGCGAGCGGCGCCTGCAGGTCCGCGATCAGTTGCAGAAACGGCTGCCGAAGCACCTCCTCATAACGCGGCTTGTTCTCGTTGAACCAGATCCGGTTGTTGTTGGCTTTGAGGTCGCGCAGGAATTTGAAGGTGGCGGCGGTGAAGTATGGGGTTGCCATGAGTTCTCGTGCTTCGATGATGCGGCTTGGCTATGGTGGCTGGTTGGGGCGGAACGAGGCAACCAGAGCGCCAACGATTGTTTGAGCAGGCTTCAGCCTGCTCCTACAAAGACCAAACGCGAATTACTCGATCTGCCTTTGTTGCTCTCGTCCCCAATCTTCCAAGGCATCAAGCAGCGGTAGCTTTGCCGGATCAACCTCGATGCGTTTCTGTTCGATCAGGGCAAAATATTGATCGAGGGTGAGCGTGGTGAGAGGCGTTTCGGTGGTCATTCGACGTTGGCGGAAGGCAAGCCAGCGGGCCGCCTCCTCATCGTTCAACGATTCTGGCCAGTTGCGCGCGCGATAGCGGAACAACAGCTCGGCATAGCGAGGATCGGTGAATACGAGAGACGACGAACCGAGCAATTCACTCGGAGTCCGTCGCACCTCACGCAGTCGGTTCTTGTCGGCATCAGGAAGAAAGCCGGAATACAGCGCGAGTTCGGGATCGGTGGGCGGTTCCCGCGAAGCTTGTGAGGCAAACACCGCCTGCATTTTTGCAGGAAGTCCTTCTGCTTTGTTGAGCATGTCGAGATGGCGCAATGCGCGTTCGAGATCAAGGCCGATGCGCGCGTGGTCAACATCCTTGAGCACGCTCAGTGGTGCCAGCGCCGGTGAACGATTCGAATGCACGAGTTTGAGCGGAATACGTTCGACATCCTCGGGTAGATCGGCGCGCGAGACAAAGACGCGATCCGCAATTTCGTCGGCGC
>JBBQTY010000065.1:0-18810 GCA_038234445.1 Lysobacterales bacterium | reverse complement strand
CAGGCCAGGAGGATCACGTCGTTTCGGTGTCGGAAGTGAGCATGGCGGCGCTCGACGCGGCCCAGATCGAAGCCTATGTCGCGACCGGCGAGCCGTTCGGCAAGGCCGGTGCCTATGCGATCCAGGGGCGGGCGGCAGCCTTCGTCCGGCATCTTGTTGGCAGCTATTCAGGGGTCATGGGCCTGCCTCTGTACGAAACTTCACAGTTGCTTGGGCGATTTTCGACGATTCAGGCGGTCCAGCACGACCTGCAGCCCTTGCATGACGAGCGATGACGTGTCCTCGCCATTCGACAACATGGGCTCTCGCCAGCTATAAATCACTTCAACTTCTTGTGCCAACACCTTGTCGTGACCGAAGAAATACTGATCAATGTGACTCCGCGCGAAACCCGTGTCGCGCTGGTCGAGAACGGCATGCTGCAAGAGGTGCATATCGAGCGCGCGAGTCGACGCGGCTATGTGGGCAATATCTACAAAGGTAAGGTAAGTCGGGTCATGCCGGGCATGCAGGCGGCCTTTGTTGAAATTGGTCTGGATCGTGCCGCGTTTCTGCATGCATCGGATATTGTTCGGCCGAATCCGACCCTGCTTGGCGAGAACGGTGAAAACACACCTTCACCTACGCCGCCGATCAATGAGTTGCTGCGTGATGGCCAGGAAATCGTCGTGCAGGTGGTCAAGGATCCGATCAGCACCAAGGGAGCGCGGCTGACCACGCATCTTTCGATCCCGTCGCGTTACCTCGTGCTGTTGCCTTACAGCAGCGTGCTTGGCGTTTCCGTGCGCATCGAGGATGAGACCGAGCGCATGCGATTGAAGGAGATTCTGGCCGAGTCCATCGGTGAGAATCCGCTCGGCTATATCGTGCGCACCAATGCCGAGGGGCAGGTACGCGATGCGCTGGCCGAAGATATTGACTATCTTGGTAAATTGTGGAAAGCGATACAAGAAAATACGGCGACCGCAAAAGTCGGAACGCGCATCTACGAGGATTTGCCGCTGGCGCTGCGCTCACTGAGGGACTTGATGCGTCCTTCGATCGAGAAAGTGCGCGTCGATTCGCGCGAGACGCTTGATCGTGCGATCGAATTCACTCGCCAATTCATGCCCGACCTTGCTGATCGCGTCGAGCACTATCCCGGCGAGCGACCGGTCTTCGATCTCTACGGCATCGAGGATGAAATCCAGCGTGCATTGAAGAAGGAAGTGCCGCTGAAATCCGGCGGTTATCTGATCGTCGATCAAACCGAAGCGATGACGACGATCGACGTCAACACCGGCAGCTATCTCGGTACGCGCAATCTCGAAGAGACCGTTTATCGCACGAACCTCGAAGCGGCACAGTCGGCTGCGCGCCATCTGCGCCTGCGCAACCTCGGCGGCATCATCATCATCGACTTCATTGACATGATCGATGAAGAACACAAACGCCAAGTGATTCGCCAGCTGGAAAAATCCCTGGCACGCGACCATGCCAAGACGACGGTCTATGACATGTCCCCGCTTGGTCTCGTCGAGATGACGCGCAAGCGCACGACGGAAAGTCTGGAACGCCAATTGTGCGAGCCGTGTCCGGGCTGCGGCGGGCGCGGCACGATCAAGACGGCTGAAACGGTGACCTACGAGATATTTCGTGAGATCACCCGCGCCGTGCGCCAGTTCGATGCTGAAAAGCTGCTCGTTCTGGCAACGCCGAGCGTGGTCGCGCGCATCCTTGAAGAGGATTCCACTGCAGTCGCCGAACTTGAGGAGTTCATCGGCAAAACGATCCGCTTCCAGCCCGAAGAGCATTATTCCCAGGAACAGTTCGATGTCGTGCTGCTCTAACGACTCGCTCGAATTCTTGGTCCGCTCTGCATGATCGATTTCTTCATTCATCCGGCTCGGTGCGGCGGTATCGAATGACGCCGTTTCGTCGTCGACTGCGCAAGCTGCGTTTCTTTCTGCAGGCCCTTTTTGTCACGTTGGTGATTTCGGCTGCGGTATTGGTCGCCTTTGCGCAGTTGGCTCTGCCTTGGCTGGCCGACAATCCTCAACGCATCGAGCGCTGGTTGTCCGAACGCCTGGGGCGTCCCGTCACTATCGGGCATGTGATTGGAACGTGGACGCAAAGCGGCCCGCGCCTGATTTTTGAGGACTTGCGTATTGCTGGCTCGTCGTCGACCGCCGGCGCCCTGGAACTTCCGCGATCGGAACTGGCCCTGAACTTTTATGCGGCGTTCCAGCACAACCGTTCATGGAACGAGTTTCGCGTGGTCGGCCTGGATCTGGCCTTGAGTCGCGACGAATCAGGTGACTGGAAATTGCGCGGATTCGATCTTGGCGATCACGCGGGTGAGGGCGCTTCAATGGGCGCGCTCGGTGTCGTCGTTCTTGTCGACATGCAGCTGTCGGTCAACGATCCCAGCCATGACGTACAGCTGCACATGCGGATTCCAGAATTGCGCGTGGTCAACCTCGGGGACACTACACGGGTGCTCGGTCGTCTGGGCAATGGCATTGGAACCGACGCGCCGCTCTCGCTCGCTGCCGACATCGACTTGACGGCGCGTTCAGGTCATTTGTATGTGGGTGGCAAGGAACTGGACCTGGCCCAACTTTCGTCCGGGCATGCAATTGACGGTATCGAAGTGGTTTCCGCCAATGGCGATCTTGAAGCCTGGGCTAGCTGGAATAACGGTCAGGTTGACGATGCGTTGGTCAAGCTGGCGCTCGATCAAGTCAGCTTGCAGGCTGACCATGAAATTGAAATGGATGCGGGAGGGTCGCTGCGCAGACGCAGCGAATTCGAGAAGATTTCATTGAGCGCGCGTTGGCAACGCAAGGGCGAGGGTTGGCTTTTCGATCTCGCAAATTTCGCTTCAACGCGACAAGGCAAGGCCGGAGCGGCCGGGCGATTGATCGCACAAACGGCCGGTGGAGATGACAACACGCTAAGAGTCGTTGCGAACGCGATCGATCTCGGCACACTCGCACCGATCGTGATGCTGGCCAACGCGACGCCAGAACGCCTGCGCAACTGGCTCTATCGCGGCGATCCTAGAGGTTCGCTCGATGCCATCGATCTGCGCTGGAAGTCGGCGGACGACTACGATGTTGATGCTGAAATCTCGGGTCTGCGCTTTCATGCTGTTGATGCGATTGCTGGTGTTGATCCGCTTGCCGCGCGATTGCGCGGCGATGCTCAAGGATTGCTCCTTGAAGTCCCCGATCAGGAAACTCGGGTCGAGTTCCAGAAAGTGTTCCGAAAGCCTTTCGAGTTGAGCCATTTCGGCGGGGATATGGCAGCGTGGAAAGACGACGATGGTTGGCACATGAGTACGCATCAGTACCGCATCGAAAATAGTGATTTCGCGGTTTCGCTGCGCGGGGGCGGCCAACTGCAGACGGGTCATTCGCGTCCTTCGATGGATCTGGCTGCCGTTGTGACGCGCGGAAATGTCGCGTCGGCGAAATTATTCTGGCCCAATTCGATGCCGGAATCGACGGTACATTGGCTTGATCGCGCGCTTGAAGTGGGGGATATCGTGGCCGGCCGCGCGATCATTCATGGCGATCTCGAAAGCTGGCCGTTCGACGACAACGCCGGTCGTTTCGAGGCGCGTGCCGAGCTGAGCGGACTCAAACTGGCTTACTTGCCAGATTGGCCGGCTGGCGAGAATCTCGATGTTGACGCGACGTTTATCAACAATGGCATGCAGGCTGAGGCCCATTCGGGAAATTCGCTGGGCATTGCCATTGAAGATACCGACGCGACCATTGCCGATTTTCATGAGCCCGTGCTGAAGCTTTCCGCGGATGGGCATGGCACTGGCAAGGATTTATTGACCTTTCTGCGTGCCACGCCGGTCGGTGTGGATCACGCCAGTACGCTCAATGGGTTGGCCATTGGCGGCAACGGCGTGGTGCATGTCGATCTCGACATTCCACTCAAGCATCACGAACAATCGACACTCGATGGCAAGGTCGATCTCAGCGATGCCGATCTTGATGAATCGACCTGGGATCTGCATTTCAAAAAGGCCAATGGGCAGGTTCGCTTCGACCGCACCGGCGTGGTCGCCGATTCGCTGGCGACGAGCTTCGGGGAATTCCCGGTCACTCTCGGCATTGCCATCGGCAGTTCAACCAGCGATCCCGCGAACACCTTTGAGGCGCGTCTCGATGGCTTGCTCCCAGCCACTGCGATCTTTTCGCGGGCGAGTGATCTCGTGCCCGCCTTGCCGCGTTTTCCGGGCCAGTCCGAGTGGCGGATCGGCCTCGATATCGATGCCAATGGTGGCCCGGCAAGCGAACACAAAACGCTGAGCCTGAGCAGTGATCTGAAGGGGATTGCGATCGATCTTCCTGCGCCTCTGCAGAAGACTGCCGACTCAACCTTGCCATTTTTGCTCAAAGTTCAAATGCCACCGCTGGGCCAGCCTTTTTCGGCAAGCTTGGGCGACATCGTGCAGATTGATGGTCGACTTCCGTCCCCAACTTCGCCGTTGTCGGCCAATATCGAACTCGGCCCCACGGCCGCGACGACCGAACTTCCCGCCCGTGGTTTGCGTATTGGCGGACGCACGAAAACCTTTGATGTCGGTGGCTGGATTGGGTTGTTCAGCGCAGGTGGCGGCGGTGGGGACCTGCTTGATGCGATCGCTCTCGACGTTGACGATCTGAGCATGGCCGGTCGTCATTTCGCAGACCTTCATCTCGACCTCAAGCCCAAGGATGACGCGATCAAGATCGATGTTTCGGGCCCATCACTCGAGGGTGAGATCAGCGTACCAAGCACCGAACTGCGTCGACGCGGCATCACGGCGCAGATGAAGCGCGTGCACTGGCCTGATCTTGCACCCAGCGACGATCACGCGCCGAGCGTAATCTCCAGCGTGGCGCCCGCATCGATTCCACCTCTACATCTATCGATTGGTGAACTAAAGCTTGGAGCCACTGATTTTGGCGAGATGCGTGTGGAAAGCTATCCGACTGACGACGGCATGCGCATTGACTTGCTCGAAACGAAATCGTCGAACCTGGATATGCGCGCCAGTGGTGACTGGATCGGCTCAGCCGAGGACAATCATTCAAGTCTCGCCATCGACATGACGGCTGAAAGTCTCGGCAAAATGCTCGATACCTTCGGCTTTGCCGGAATCATCGAAGGTGGCCAGACGGTCGCCCATATCGACGCCACCTTTCCGGGCTCTCCCGCGACGTTCGCGTTGGCAAATGCGACCGGCTCTCTGAGTGTCGCTGTCGAGAAAGGGCGCATTCTCGATGTTGAGCCGGGTGCCGGTGGACGCTTGTTCGGGCTGATGTCGCTGCGCGAGATTCCGCGTCGACTGTCGCTGGATTTCAGTGACCTGTTCAAATCCGGCATGAGCTTCAATTCGATCAAGGGTAGCTTTGCCCTCGATAACGGCAATGCGCAGACCGACGACCTGCATATCGCCAGCCCTGCCGCCGACATTACGATCAGTGGGCGCACTGGCTTGCGCAACAAGGATTACGACCAGGAAATGGTGGTGACCCCGCGTGCAGGTGTGGCGCTGCCCGTGGTCGGTGCGCTCGCTGGCGGACCGGTGGGCGCGGCGGCTGGCTTGTTCGTGCAGACCCTGATCGGCAAGAAGATCAATCGCGCCGCGCGTTCGCGCTATCGGGTAACCGGTGGCTGGGACAAGCCCGCAATCGTTCTGATTGATCGTGAGAAATTCGACGCTGACAATGCGGACGATTCGCTTCAGGCCGATGCCGGAGAAGGCGCGCGGTCGGATGTCGCGACTGCTCTGAATCCAGCGGCACCAAGCGCTTTCACCGATCCTGTTCAAGCGGTGATCGATGGGTTGCCGGGGACTGAACAACCCGAGGCTGGCGCAAATCGAGGATCCACGCCACCGACAGATTTGAAGCAGGGTTCCGAGTTGAGCCCTGCCGAAAGGTAAACTGGAAATTTCGTAAAGCCGATCGATATTGAGCAGATGGATTCGATCGACAAGCCGATTGATTTGCGCAAAGGCTTTGTGGTGTCTAACGCACCGGCTTGTGCGTTTCGTGCATTACTCGATGTCGAAAGAAGCAGGAGGGAAACGCAGGGATCTTGAACGTCCCAGTCATGTTCCGACACTGCTTCTTCCGACCTGTCTTCGCGAAAGATTTTTCAGGGTTTCACTCGCTCGCTTTCTGGTCGGATGCGAGGGAGTACCCATTAGAATGTTTTTGTCATTCCTTCGCGTCTTCCGCGTACTTGAGAGTGTGCCGCGAACGTACCGGCGACGAGGACCAGCGCAGCGAGCAGATTGCGCATCGCTTCGCTCAACGTCGGCAGCGGCACGCCTTCCGAATTGCCACCCGGCGTTATGCTGAAGGACGGACCACCCGGATCACTGATGCTGCCGTTGACCAAGCCGTCGTCGTCGCCGACTGCGCCATCAAGGAGCGTGAACGTGGCGACATGACCCACCATCGACAGGTTCTGGGTTGCGCCGATCGTGTACCAGTGTGCTTGCAGCTGATCGGGCGTTGCGCCGTACTTCCAGTACTGATTGCCGTTGGCGAAAGCGGTCGGGTAGGTGATCGTTATTGCGATCGGGCCCGAGCACCCGTTTGCGGTGAAATCGAACAGGCCATCCGGAAAGACCACGCCAGGCGGTGGTGCGACCGGTGGGCCGACGAAGGCTGCACTTGCGAAGCCGCAGGTCGGACCGCCGCCCGAGATTTGCGCAGTCGCGATGCCTGTTCCCGTCGCTGTCATCGCGCTGAAGGTCGTCGACACGGCACATGCAGCCGTCGTGAACATGACGTCGTTTGCGTTGATCGTCCCGCCATTGCCGTTATCCGCAGCGACGCGCACGTGATACAGCGTATTGCAGGTCAGTCCATTGAGCGCGGCAGAGACGGTGGCGTTGTTCGCGTTCGCTGGAAGCGGGCTTTCAACGGCCGCGAGCGGGCTGCCGACACCGCCGTAAGCGATCGTTGTGCCGTAGTCGAAGCTCACCATTGTCACCGCACCGTTCGCGCTGACGAGACCATTCAACAATGCTGACGTCGCAGTTATCGAGCTCGCTGCCTGGGTGGTAGCACTCGGCGCTCCGGCTGGGCAGGCGGCCGTCTGCAAGGTGACATCGTTGCCGTTGACTGTTCCACCATTGCCGTTGTTCGCATTGACACGAACGTGATACGTCGTATTGCAGTTCAGCGTGTTGAGCGACACAGAAACTGCGGCGTTGCTGGCGTTCGCGGGCAGTGGACTTTCAGTTGCAGTGAGCGGACTGCCGACGCCGCCATAGGCGAGCGTCGTGCCGTAATCGAACGTGACGCTGGTCACGGCACCATTCGCGCTGACGAATCCATTCAATGTCGCTGACGTGGTGGTCAATGCGCTGGCCGCTGTCGTCATCGCGCTGGGCGCACCGGCGGGACAAGCTGCGCTGGTGAAGGTCTGGTCGGCACCAATGATGGTGCCACCGTTGCCGTTGTTCGCATCGACACGGAAATGGTAGATGGTTGCGCAGGTCAGCCCGGCAACGGCCGCCGATACCGACACGTTTGCGGCATTCGCGGCGAGCGGGCTCTGCGCGGCGGCTGCCGGACTGCCGATGGCGCCGTACGCATTGGTCAGACCGTATTCGAACGTGACCACGGTCGGTGCGCCGTTCGAGGATGCCGTACCGTTCAAGGTCGCGCCTGTCGCGGTGATTGCCGTGGCAACGCCTGTCGTTGCGGCTGGCGCGCCAGCAGGACACGCTGCGGTCACGAAGGCCTGGTCGTTGCCGCTGACCGCACCACCGACACCGTTGTCGGCATCCACGCGATAGTGATAGACCGTGTTGCAAGCAAGGCCTGCCAGCGCTGCGGATACCGGCGCATTGCTCGCACTCGGCGCGAGCGGGCTTTCAATCGCGGCCAACGGACTACCGGCGCCGCCATAGGCGTTTGTCAGTCCATATTCGAATGTGACATTCGTCTGCGCGCCGTTCGAGGAAACCGTGCCATTCAAATTTACACTGGCTGCGAGGATCGCACTCGCGGCGGCCGTGGTCGCGCTCGGTGCGCCGGCCGGACACGCCGAGGTGGTGAATGTGATGTCGTTGCCGTTGATCGTGCCGCCGTTTCCGTTGTTCGCGTTGACACGCACGTGATAAGTCGAATTGCAGCTCAGGCCACTGAGCGGCGTCGATACCGCGGCATTGAGCGCGCCAGCAGATAGTGGACTCTCCACGGCGACCAGCGGACTGCCCGCACCGCCGTAGGCGATCGTTGCCCCGTATTCGAACGTGACCGTGGTCACCGTGCCGTTCGCGCTGACCGTGCCGTTGAGTGCAGCCGAGGTGGCCGTAATCGCAGTCACCGCATTCGTCGTAGCGTCTGGTGCAAGCGGACAGGCGGTGGTCGTGAAGTTCAAATCACCGCCATTCACGGTGGCGCCAACGCCGTTATTCGCATTCGCGCGGAAGTGGTAGGTCGTGTTGCAAACCAGGCCGGATAGCAATATCGAAACGCTCGCATTGCCGGCACCGCTGCTGAGCGGACTTTCGGCAGCCGTGAGCGGGCTGCCGAGGCCGCCGTAGGCCGCGGTTGTGCCGAAATCGAAGCTCACCGTGGTCTGCGCGCCATTCGCGCTGGCTAACCCGTTCAACACGGCTGAAGTGGCGCTGATCGTACCTGCAGCGAGTGTCGATACGAGCGGAGGCTGCGCGGCGCAGACTGCGGTCATGAAGGTCTGATCGGCGCCGCTGATGGTGCCGCCGATACCGTTGTCTGCATTGACCCGAAAGTGATAGGTGGTATTGCAGGTCAGGCTCGCGAGACCGACGCTGACGGCGGCGTTGATTGCACCCCCACTGAGCGGGCTTTGCGGCGCCGTGAGCGGACTGCCTGCGCCGCCGTAGCTGGTCGTCGTGCCGTATTCGAACGTGACCGTGGTGTTCTGTCCGTTGGCCGTGACAACGCCATTCAATGTCGCGGTTGCCGCGGTGATCGCGGTCGCGGCGCTCGTCGTCGCGGTTGGTGCAATGGCGACACAAGGTGCAGACATGAACATCTGGTCATTGCCATTGATCGTGCCGCCAATACCGTTGCTCGCATTCGCGCGATAGTGCAGCGTGGTGCCGCAGCTCAAACCCGAGATCGAAGCCGTGACCGGCGCGTTGACCGCATTGGCTGGCAACGGACTCTCGGTAGCAGCGACTGTTGACCCGTAGCTGGTTGTCGCGCCGTATTCGAAGGCGACCGTGGTCGCTGCGCCACTCGCGCTGATCGTGCCATTGAGCACCGCATCCGTGGTGGTAATCACGGTCGCCGGATCGGTGATGACACTCGGTGCAGCCGCTGGAATCGCAGCGACATTGGAATACTCGGAGGTGTTGTTCACGTTGCAGGACGCAAGCACCACACCCTCGCTGTCCTTGAAACATTTGAGTAGATCGCGCCAGCTGCCATCGCCTGCCGGTGTGTCGGTCAGCGCGGTGATGTCGGTCGCGGTTGCAACAATCCATTGACCTCCCGTGGCAACTGGCAGCGTGGCAGTGCAACGACCACCCGTGCAAACCGCACTATTGGCCGGCTTGCCGCTAGCATCGGTCGAGACAAGTTGCTCGCCGAGGAATGCCATGCTTGTCGCGGTCGTCGTGCTGGCCGCGTTGATGGCGAAGAATTCAAGGCGGAATGCGGCCGGCCCGTGTGTTTCGAGCGTCCATTGCAAGGTCGTGACGCCGCCGTTGCCGCTCGCGGCCATGGATCCGAGGCAAGGCCCCGAGCCCTCATTGCCCAGACAGATCTGCACGGGCGCCTGGTCAAGGTTGGGGTAGTTCATTGGGAATTCGTCATGTGGACCATCGGCGACATTTGCAGGGTGCTCCTGATCGATATCGATGCCGGACCCATTTTTCGCGTTGCCAAACACCCGATTGCGCTGGAACAACTGGCTCCAGCCATTCGGGATGCCGCCGTTGCGCAACGCGATGCCGTTGCGGCCGTTGGCGACGATCTTGTTGGTGCTTCCGCTGGCAACACCGCCGATCATGGTTGCGCTCGCATTGTCGAGGTGAATGCCGTCGACCCCGTTGCCGAGAGTCAAATCGCCAGGGAAGGACGGACTCACTCCGATCGAATTGCCGAGAATATCGGTGCTCGTCGTCGCGCTGCCGCGCACGACGATGCCATGACGAGCGTTTGCGCCAATCGTGTTTCCGCTACCGATCGAACCGCCGCCGATGGAATTTCCGCTTACGGTGACGATGATGCCGTCGCCTGCATTGCCGTAGTCGAAAGAAGCGAGAGGTACGCCGGTGGGAAATTCCGCGAGTCCGATCGTATTGCCGATCACTTTCACCCGTTTGCTGGCGCCGGTGATCAGGATGCCGCCACTGTCGTTGCCAAGCGTGTCGGGAAACGCGTTGTTGTTCGCTCCCTGATTGTCGGCGATGAGGTTGGCCGGGCCGATCACCAGCGATACATCGCTGGGGTTCAAGCTGCCCGCACTGGTATCGGGTCGCGTGTCTGTGACGATGCCGCTCAAGGTATTTCCAATGTGTACTCCAGGCAAAGTCGCGCTGAGTCCGATGCGGTTGCCCATGATGAAATTGGGCAGGATGACGCTGCCCGCATCGATACGGATGCCGTTCGCGCCATTGCCGCTGATGACATTGGCTGGTCCGATCAAGTTGCCGAAGCTCGAGCCGACCAGATGCACACCGTCGCCCCCGTTCGGAATGGCAACGTTGCCCGTCAGATCCGTTCCAATCATGTTCGCCGTCACCGTGACTGCAGCAATGTTCTGGCTGAAGATCTCGATACCGTTCAGTGCGTTGCCAGAGATCACATTGCCCTGGATGAGCACCGGTTCAAGCGAAGCGAGGGCTGTCGTGAGACCGCCGGCGAACGCGCTGATTTGGGACGGATCGATCGGCTGGACCGGAAACGCGCTGTAAAGGTCGAGCAGATGACTCGTGCTCGTGTCAGGGTAAACGTTCGAAGCCGAAATAGAGATGCCGTGCCCGGTGTTAGGCATCGCGATGAGTCCGGTCGTATCGACGCCGATGAAGTTACCGTCAAAGATGTAGTTGTGGCCATTCGCGCTGATGCCGTCGCCACTGCAGTTGCCAATCACGAGGTTGAACAGCTGCGAGCCACTCGCGCCGGTCGCGTGGCCGAGTGCCGCCGAGCCAGAATCGGTCAAACTGAAGCAACCATGGCCGTTGCCGTTGATCGTCGCGTGATTGCCATTGATCGTTACCGGTGCCATCACGGTTGGCAGCGCACCGTTGATCACGTTTACGGTCGGCACGCCGATATTGATGACGTGTGAACCATTCAATTGATTGCCGATCATGATCGCGGCACGCAGACTGCAATGGGTAATATTTCCCTGTTCGGCGCAGTGGTCTGTGGTCGCGGGATCCTGAGATGCGTCGGAGCCGACGTCGACCGCGATGATGTCAGCCAAGGCCGGTGATGCAGCAAGCAGCAATCCGAACAAGAGGGTGGCGCGGCTGCGCCAGTTGGATCGGTTGACGGGGGAGAGGGATGTCAGCATGACGTTCTGGTCCTTCGATATGCGAGGCAATACGAGATGGAAATCGGCGAATTTGTTCATGGTCGAATGGCGCCGCTCACTGCGAACACAGAGCAGCGACCAATCATCAGATTTGGCAACCAAGGAATAGCAACGTCTTGGTACTTACTACCTAACGCGGTTTCGTTGCGTCGACGGACATCGGCGGGTCATTTGAGCGACTTCATCGCGAAGGCTGCTTCCCACCAAGCGAAGGACATCGAAGAAAAGCCTTGGGGACATTCGCTATTTGGACCAGCCAAGGGATAACCCAAACGTCTCACTTAGGCGGCTTTCCGAGCTGATATGGCGTTGTTGATCCGGCCCAGCATCCAACCCGGACTATTCACGAAACACACGCGTCCTCGCTTGTCCCTTGAAACCGCGCGGCTTTTCGCTCAGTCGGCGATAGCGCGGCGCATGAATAATTCGGGCCAAGTGTCGAATCTAGTGGCGGAGCTGAAATTCGGCGCCCACCTGCCAAGGCGCGTCGTTCGCGGCCTTGCGGCAACGCAATCGGAAATCCATTTGCGGCCAACTGGATGCCGAATGTCGCGGATCGCGGTGTTTGAACCTGGCCTCTCGGCAGAGCGATAGGGCTTGCAAGTTGCCGATAGCGATGAGCCACCGAGAAAATGGCCCGGTATTTCCCGCCGCTGTTTCGCACAGCGGACGGCTGATTGCCCAAACAAACGCAATTTTGTCTCGCGCTCGGGCAGGCTGAGATGACCCTGTGCTTTCGCTCCAGGCTATTGAATGTTTGAGAGTTTTTCTACCAGGGTCATTCTGAGTTGCGGAATATCTGAGCCAGAAGTCTGGGTAGTAGAAACGTTCGTTCGCGAGATTGAGTTCTCGGCATTGATTCGGTGTGTATGCAGGCGCAAATGGCGGGTCCATGCAAGTCCGCCGGGAGGCGTTGCCTATGGACGACAGCACGATTGCATCCCGAGAACTTCTGCCGACCAGGTTCCGCGCGCGCGATTGCGAACCAGAGATGTGATGCACCTTCGTGCAGCGATCAGATTCGCGAAAAGTCCCACGACACCATGCGACCATCGCAATAGGGCATGACGCCGTGAAACGCACGCGGATCGACATCGAACACGAGGGGTAGAAAGTGGCGATCACCATCCCACAGCGGCAGATCAAAAATGCGCTCGATGGCGATCCACTCGAGTGTGCCTTCGGCGTTGCTGGTCAACGGGGTGCCGCGGTAACGCTCGATCAGAAAAACAAAACCGAGCCAGTCTTCACCGTTTTTTCCAAATCCGGGCCAGCTGATCGTGCCGCGCAGGCGCATGTCGATACATTCGATCGCCGCTTCCTCGCGAATTTCACGACGCATGCAGGCGACCACATCCTCATCCGGATCCATCTTGCCGCCGAGTCCGTTGTACTTGCCGAGGTGCTGATCGTTCGCGCGCGCGTTGCGATGGACCAAGAGTACCTTCGAACGATCTGCAGAAAGCACGTAGCCAAGCGTTGCAACAATCGGCGTATAGGGCATGGAAGGCGAGAGAATGGGTCGGGATTTCCCATTTTCGCAGATTCGAGGCGTGCGTCGAAGCGTTGCGTAAAATGGATGGCTGGGAACTTCAGGCATGACTGAGACGCGTCGTTCGGCGACCTGGAGTGGTGTGCTCGCAATTGCGTTGTGGTCGTCGCTGGCCTTGATGGCGGTGGTCACCGCGGCTCTGCCGGCATTCGAGGTACTGGCGATCAGCTTCGCCATCGGTGGAACAAGCATGTTGTTGCTGGCGCGCGGCAGCTTGCGTGATCGATTGAACCTGCTGCGCCAACCATGGCCCGCCTTTGTACTCGCGGTGTTCGCACTGTTCGGCTATCACGCGTTGTACTTCATCGCGTTCCGGCACGCGCCGGCGATTGAAGTCAATCTGATCAACTATCTCTGGCCGCTGCTGATTGTCGTGCTTTCGGCATGGTTGCCGGATGTTCGCCTGCGTCCCGCACAGTTGGCAGGTTCAGCGCTGGGATTGCTCGGCGTGATAGTCATGCTCGTTCAAGGCCACGGTTTTTCTTTGCGTATGGATTTTCTGCCCGGCTATCTCGCGGCATTCGGCGCAGCGCTGATATGGTCGATCTATTCGGTGTTGAACCGTCGCCACGCGGGCGTGCCGAGTTCAGCGATCGCCGGCGCCTGTCTTGTTGTCGCGCTGCTCGCGACAGGAGTCCATTTCGAATTCGAGACCAGCGTCGCGCCAACGCGGATGCAATGGTTGATTCTGATCTTGATGGGTCTCGGACCTGTCGGGGTTGCGTTTCGACTCTGGGATCGCGGCACCAAGCACGGCGATCTCGCCCTGCTAGGCACGCTTTCCTATGCGGCTCCGGTGCTTTCGACCCTGCTTTTGCTCGTCAGCGGCCGCGCGCAGGAACACTGGAGTCAAGCCGTTGCCTTGATGCTGTTGTTGCTTGGCGCCTGGCTGAGCGTTCGTTCATCGAGTCGGCGATAAATCAGCCCGATACAGGATGCTTTTTCTGCGCTTCCGCGAAGGAGGCCAATTGCTCGGCGCTCGCTTCGCGCTGATGCTTCTGCTTCCACTCGGCGAACGGTTCGCCATAGATCAGTTCGCGAGCTTCATCCTTGCTCAGTGATTGGCCGCGCTGCTCGGCCGCCTCGCGATACCAATCGGCCAGGCAATTGCGGCAGAAACCGGCCTCGGTCATCAGATCAATGTTCTGCACGTCGGTTCGACTATTCAGGTGTTGCAGCAGGCGTCGAAATGCGGCGGCTTCGAGCTCAGTGGTGATATCGGTCATCGGTATTCTCCGTTTCTGCTTGCCGTCGAGATTGCTGAATCCTAGCATCCGGTTTGAGCGCTCAGTCGCGGATATGGATAATGCCGTGATTCTGATGGAGTTCCGATGAGCGCACGTCTGCTGGACGGCAAGCGTATTGCCAGTGAATTGCTCGAACGTCTGGCTGCACGCGTGGCCAAGCGTATTCAAGCGGGCAAAGTGCGACCAGGTCTGGCCGTGATCCTGGTAGGCAGCGAGCCGGCGTCGTCCGTGTATGTGCGCAACAAGCGCCGCGCTTGCGAGCGTGTGGGATTCTCGTCAATGGCCTACGATTTGCCGGAAACGACCCCCGAAACCGAGCTTGCCGCGCTGATTGATCGCCTGAATGCCGATCCCGGCGTGCACGGCATCCTTGTGCAACTGCCGCTGCCCGCGCATGTCGATGCCAATTCATTGATCAATCGCATCGACCCGCGCAAGGATGTCGATGGATTCCAGGCCGAGAATGTCGGCCGTCTCGTGCTGCGCCAGCGCGGGCTGCGACCGTGCACGTCGAAAGGCGTGATGACCTTGCTTGCGAATACCGATCGACCGGTACGTGGCAAACATGCTGTTGTCGTCGGTGTGTCCAATCATGTCGGTCGTCCATTGATGCTCGAACTGTTGCTGGCAGGATGCACAACGACGGTATGTCATCGGTTTACCGAAGATTTGCCTGGATTTGTCGCCAAGGCGGACATTCTGATCGTCGCCGTAGGCCGCCCTGATCTGGTTCGCGGCGAATGGATCAAGCGCGGCGCGACGGTCATCGACGTCGGTATCAACCGCCTTGAGGATGGAAGTCTGACCGGTGATGTCGAATTCGCCACGGCCGCCGAACGCGCCGCCTGGATCACCCCGGTGCCGGGCGGGGTTGGCCCGATGACCGTGGCGACCCTGATGGAAAACACGCTTGAGGCAGCCGAGACGTTCTTCGACTGATTCAGTGCGGATCCTTGTCGCGTTCGCTCAGTCCGCGCGCCGCGGCTTCCGCGCGCTGCACATTGATCCATGCGGAAATGTGTTGTGCATCGGCTGGCGGCGAATCCAGCCAGCGGCTGTCGTCGCCATCGAGCAGGAATCCTGATACCGCATTGCCATGATAGACATCGATGCGGTTGCGATCATCACCACGCGCATGCACGACGATCGCAGGTGCTTGTGGATCGCTTCTGAGGAAACTGCCGTTGTAGGCTGATCGACAATGTGCTGCACCGAACTGCCAGGCCAGTGAGGGCAGCAGATCGGTTTGCTGGAAGGCACCGTCGATAATCGCCGGCATGTCGACCTTGCCACTGACCACCATCGGCACCCTGGCATAGGCGCGCTCAGCATAGGTCGAGAACTCTTTTTCGCGCAGCGGCGTCATCGTGCGGTGATCGCCCATCACAACGAGCACGCCATGCTCGAAAAATCCCCGTTGTTTCAAGCTGTCGTAAAAAACTCCAATCTGCTCGTCAACGTAGCGGAACGAGCGCTCCGGATCGACCTTGCGACTGCGTGGATCGACGAATGGGGGATGACTGCTGACCGTCAACAGCACCGAGACGAAGGGTTTGTCATCATTGCGATGATCGAGCCAGTCGAGAAAGCGCAGATAGAAAACGCTGTCCTCGACGGCATTGAACAGCCAGCGATCGCGCCCGGCATACCATGGATCATCGGCACCGGAAATCGTATGGAAGCCGATCTGTTTGAGCCAGCGGCCGATACCAAGGAACCCGGTGTCGCCCGGTGTAAAGAACGCTGATTCGTAACCGCTGCTTTCGGCCAGGCCGGGCAAGGAATCTGCTCCAACCGCGAAATTTTCAAACGTATATTCAAGTACGCCGGGTGGATTGATCGGCAACCGGCCGCTGCCGATCGCGATTTCCGCACCACTCGTGGTGAATCCGTTGGCATAGAAATGGGTGAAGTAGTGGTTCTCGCGCGCGATCGCATCGAGTCGTGGTGTCCAATCGAGCTCGCTGCCAAGCAGGTGGCTTTGCCAGGCCGACAGGGATTCGACGAGGATGACAATGACATCTGGCCGCTTCGCATCGAGGTTGCGTTCGCAACGTTGCGCAATCTGGTCGGCGGGTTTGCGTTGACTGTCGAGAAATTCCGGACTGAACCCACGCATGCTGGTTTGCGGCAGATTGATCTCGACGACGTTGTCGATCAGCGCGGCATGGACATAGTGAACCGGATCGCGCAGATGGATGACAATAGCGGCGATCGCGCTCATTCCCGCCAACAGGCTGAAAGTCAGCGCCATTCGCGGGCGTTGCTGCGTCGAAATACACGCGAGAACCGGAAGGGCGAACAGCACCAGCGCGCCAATCCCCTTGAGCCAGCCCAGTGGTGAATGCAGATTGGCTTCCAGGACACTCCAGTTGGCCGCGAATTCGCCGCCGAATCTACCGATGTCACCGAGATGGAGACGTTGGTTGAGCAGGTCGAAGAGGAGCAGATCGGCCGCGACAATCACGACAAGTACGAATGCCAGCACGATCAACAACCCACGCAGCAGGCGGTAACGGCTCAGCGCGGCCAGTGCCAACAGGACAAGAAGACCGGAAAACAGCCAGGCATCGGCACCCAGCGTGGGCATCAGGAAGCAGCCTTGGCATCCCGTGTAGTCGCCAACAACCGAGTCAATCAAAGCCCCGCGAGCCGTGAAAATCAGGGCGGCGGCGAGCACGATTCCCACCATCGCGAGGCCTTGTGTCCTGCCGACCCATTGTTGGGCGCGTGTTGGCTTGGTAGAGATAGGGGCAGACTGCATTGGCGAGAGTGCGGGCTAAACCGATAGAATAGCGGACTTGCTCAGCCTGCCTGCGACCCATGCGACTACTCGCCGATGCCTTGACGTTCGATGACGTCTATCTCGTCCCCGGTCATTCCAACGTGCTGCCTCGGGACGTTGATACCGGCTCTCGTCTGACCCGCAACTTGCGCGTCAATGTGCCCATCCTGTCCGCCGCGATGGATACGGTGACCGAAGCCCGCCTGGCCATTGTCATGGCCCAGTGTGGCGGTATCGGCATCATCCACAAGAACATGTCGCTCGAACAACAGGCCGCCGAAGTGCGCCTGGTCAAGAAATTCGAAGCCGGCGTGATTCGCGATCCGCTGACTGTCCGTCCGGATACGTCAATCCGCGACGTCATGCGTATCACGCGTGAACACGGCATCTCGGGCGTGCCGGTGGTCGACAACGAAGAGCTGGTCGGCATTGTCACCAGCCGTGACATGCGCTTCGAGAAGAAACACGACGATCCGGTCAAGAACATCATGACGCGCAAGGAGCGCTTGATCACGGTCAAGGAAGGCGCCAGCGAAGATGAAGTTCTGGCGCTTTTGCATAAATATCGCATCGAGAAAGTGCTCGTTGTCAACGATGCTTTCCAGCTGCGTGGCTTGATCACGGTCAAGGATATCCAGAAGGCGCGCGACAATCCGCATGCGGCCAAGGATGCCAGCGAGCGCTTGCGCGTTGGCGCGGCGGTGGGTGTCGGCGGTGATACCGAACGGCGCGTCGAGGCTCTGGTCAATGCAGGCGTCGATGTGCTTATCGTTGATACCGCGCACGGTCATGCGCAGTCGGTCATCGATCGGGTCGCCTGGGTCAAGAAGAATTTCCCTAACACCGAACTCATCGCCGGCAATATCGTTACCGGTGATGCCGCGCTCGCCTTGCGCGATGTCGGAGCAGACGCGGTCAAGGTCGGGGTTGGTCCGGGTTCAATTTGCACAACGCGTATCGTCACGGGCGTCGGTGTGCCGCAGATCACCGCGATCGATCTTGTCGCGAATGCGCTGAAAGACGAAATTCCATTGATCGCCGACGGTGGCATTCGTTATTCGGGCGATCTGGCCAAGGCCATCGTTGCGGGTGCCTCGACCGTGATGCTCGGCAGCATGTTTGCCGGTACCGAAGAATCGCCGGGTGAAGTCGAATTGTTCCAGGGACGTTCGTACAAAAGCTATCGCGGCATGGGCTCGCTAGGCGCGATGGAGAAAGGCTCCAGCGACCGTTATTTCCAGGATGCCTCCGACCCCGAGAAACTCGTGCCCGAAGGTATCGAAGGTCGCGTTCCATATCGTGGCCCGCTGCGCAACATCATTCACCAACTGGTTGGCGGTCTGCGCGCCTCGATGGGTTATTGCGGCTGCGCAACGATGGAAGACATGCGCACGCGCCCAGAGTTCGTCCGCGTCACCAGTGCCGGCGTCCGCGAAGCGCATCCGCACGACATCCAGATCGTCAAGGAAGCGCCGAATTATCAGTTGGGCTGATTGGGGGCCGGGATTCGAGATTCGGGATTCGGGATTCGTCAAAACGGTTTCTCGCGATGTCCTCAATCTGGCCTCTGGTCGGCACTTTGCTCTTTCGTATCCCGAATCCCTAATCTCGAATCCCTTCGTATGAGCACCCTCCACCAAGACAAGATCCTCATCCTCGATTTCGGTGCGCAATACACGCAG
>JBBQTY010000064.1:0-18852 GCA_038234445.1 Lysobacterales bacterium | reverse complement strand
GGCATAGTCTTGATCGCGGACCTCCCCCCATGCCTGATGTTGCTGTCGCAACCAACCTTTTGTTTGCAGTTCAGTGGGATGCAGGCAAGCTCACTATCCCTGCTTTCCATGAGGAAGACGCATGATGACGTTCATCGTGATTGCGGTCGTGACGGCGCCACTGATCATCGGAGCGGCTTGGGGCATCAACTGGGGGCTTTCCGAGAAGATGGAAGGTTTCCTCTTCGCGATGGCTGACGGGTAGTTGCTGGCGGCTCGGCAAAGGTATAAAAAGGATTGTCGTTCTTCCCGCTCAAACAACCCATGGCAAATCTTCTAGCGGCTTCACTCCTCCTTGCAGGCTTGGCGACTTCAGGATTCGCCAGCGCGGTCGAGCCCGATTTCGTCGTCATTGCGGGAAGCCTGCAGTCGGAAGCTGGATGCGCGTCAGACTGGGCACCCAATTGCGACAACTTGGCGCTTCTGTTCGACTCCAGCGATCGCATCTGGCAGGGCACCTTCGCTTTGCCGGCAGGTTCCTATCTCTACGCCGTCGCCTTGCATCACGATTGGTCGGAGCCCTACGGTGGGCACGGACTTCCGCTGACGCCAGGAAATGAAATCCCGCTGGCTCTGGCTGCGGGCCGAAGTGTCAAGTTCTACTACGATCATGCAAGCCATTGGTTGATGGACAGTTCTGCCACCCGCATTGTCACGGCGCCAGGTGACTATCAGAGCGAGATTGGCTGTCCGGGCGACTGGCAACCCGATTGCCTGCGCGCCCTGCTTGAGGATCTTCCGGGTACGGGCATTTTTCGGCGACGAACCAGCGGGTTGCCGCCCGGTAGCTATCAGTTCAAAGTGGCCATCAACGAGAGCTGGACGGAGAATTACGGCGCAGGCGGCGTGCCTGACGGGGCGCAGATTTCATTCAACGTGGCCAGTCAAGCCGACGTCGTAGAAGTTCAGTTTGTGAGCGCGAGCAACGTTCCTTCGGTGATTGTCATTGCCGATAGTCTGTTTAGCGATGGATTTGAGTGAAGCGGATTGCGTCGGCCAAAAAGGCCGACGCGACAGCACGAGGCCGGACTAGCCAGCTTCTGACCTCATTGGTCTGCAACCTTGAGTACAAGCTTGCCGGTGTTCTCACCCTTGAACAGTTTGAGCAGGGTTTCCGGAAAGGTTTCGAGACCATCGACGATGTCTTCACGGGTCTTGAGTTTGCCTTGCTGCATCCAGCCGGCCATTTCCTTCGCGGCTTCGGCGTAACGAGAGGCGTAGTCGAAAACGACCATGCCTTTCATCGAGGCGCGGTTGACCAGAAGCGAAAGATAGTTGCTCGGACCTTTCACCGCTTCGGTGTTGTTGTATTGCGAGATAGCACCGCAGATTACGATGCGAGCGTGCATTGCGAGTCGCGACAGGGCGGCATCGAGAATTTCTCCGCCGACGTTGTCGAAGTAGACATCGATCCCTTTTGGACAATGCTGCTTGAGCGCATCGCCAACGTTCTCGTGCTTGTAATCGATCGCAGCATCGAAGCCGAGTGTATCGGTGACGTATTGGCACTTGTCCGCACCGCCGGCAATGCCAACGACGTGGCAGCCCTTGATCTTGGCGATCTGGCCAACGACCTGGCCAACCGCACCAGCAGCACCTGAGACGACCACGGTTTCGCCATCCTTGAGTTGCCCGACATCGAGAATGCCGAAATAGGCTGTCATGCCGGGCATGCCGAGCGTGCCGAGATAGACCGGCAGGGGCGCAAGTTTCGGATCGACCTTGATCAATCCCTTGCCGTTGGAAACGGCATAGTCCTGTACGCCGAGGGCGCCGGTCACGTGCTCACCGACGGCGAACGCCGGATTGTTCGAGGCGACGACAACTCCGGCAGCGCCGGCACGCATGACTTCGCCAATACCGACGGGCGGGATATACGACTTGCCCTCGTTCATCCAACCGCGCATGGCTGGATCAAGCGAAATGTACAAGACCTTGATGAGTACCTCGCCATCGCCTGCGCTGGGCATCGGTGATTCGACGAAGTCGAAATCGCTGCGTTTGACCATACCGACCGGGCGCTTGGTCAGCTTGAACTGACGATTGATGGACGTGCTCATGGGGTTACTCCGAGGTTGATGGGAACGTGTAGTAGCCCCTTCAGGAGCGAGTTTTCTGGGGTGCCACACGAATAAGCTCGCCCCTGAAGGGGCTCCTACAGGATGTTGGGTCGTGCAAGCCGGTAACCATAGCCGGGTTCAGGGTCATCTGTCGCTATCCATCGAGCCAAGTTTCGCGCTGCGAAACCGAGCAAACGCTTGCGCCCGAATTCCGCCTCATTTGAACAGCGCATCTGCCCAACTTGGTCCGAACGTGTCCATGCCGCCGCGATTAGATGAGTCTGCGCTCGCCGATGCTCATGGCGATAGTCATTCCACCAGAGACTGGCGGGCGCAGGGATACCCGAAGTGGCGGGTCATCCAATCAGCGGAATATCGAGAAATAACATGTCACAATTTGTATTTGGCATTCAGCGGGTCGGGCGTCGTCTGCGCAGTCCCCGGATAATCGCCCTGGGTCTGCTTGCACTGGCGATCTATTCGGTTTATCAGCATCCGCCGGTCGAGACGATCGGCGCCCAGGAAGTCGGCTTGCGCCTGAATCGTTGGACCGGTTCGACGAGTATCCTGCACGAGGGTGTCGCGATCGTCATTCCCGGCGTTCACGAGCTGCGTCACTTTGGGCTCGAAGATCACATGTACCGCCCGCAACGCAGCAGCACCTCGAACGGCGATGCGCCGCTGCAATCATCCGAAGGATTGTCGCTCGGTGTCGAGCTGACTGTGCGCTATGCCGTGGATCCGGACAGGCTTGCTACGCTCGGGCGCAAGTTGCCAACCAATATTGATGCTGAGCTGGTCGACCCGCTATTGCAGGGTGTGATCTACCGTGTCTTCACGCGCTACACGGTGCGAGAAATCTTTTCGAGCAAGCGCCAGGAATTGCAGGACACGATTGAAACCGAACTGAAGCCGTTGCTGGCCAAGGATGGCTTGATCCTAAAGAGCGTGATGATGGGCAATGTGGATCTACCGCCGGATTACCGCGCCGGCATGGATCAGCTGCTGGCTGTTGAACTCGAAACCGAAAAGATGGAGTACACGCTGGAGCTCACAGCAAAGCAGGTCAAGGAGACCGAGCTGCAAGGTGAGGCAGAAAAAGTGCGTCGCGAGAAAGCGGCGGAAGCCTCGGCAAACGAGCAGGTCATCGCGGCAAAAGCCCAGGAAGAGGCGATGGCGCACGTGATTCCATTCAAGCAAAAGCAGATCGAGCAACGCAAGCTCGAAGCAGATGCTGACAAGGCATCACGTGTTCGTATTGCTGAAGGCACGGCCGAGGCGCGCCTGATCGAAGCGAAGTCCGAGGCTGAAGCGCGTCGCCAGCTTGCCCAGGCCGAGGTCTATCGCATGGACGAGATTGGAAAGGTTTCGAGCATCCAGTTGGAGCGTGATGGCGCCTTGATCAGCAAGTACCCATTGCTGATCCAGAAAACCATGGCTGACAAGCTGTCTGACAAGATCTCGGTGATCATTGCCGCACCGCCATCGGAAGGGGGATTTGTCGGCAGCAATCTGATTGGCCAGAAAGTGTCTGCGAATGGAGCAGGGCAGTGATGCGCACTTTGCTGATCAGCGTGTTTCTGGTTTGTTTTGCCTGGATGCCCGCTGCACAGGCCACCACGATGCTCGCCATCGTGGTGCATGACAAAACTGCATTGCGTGCCGAGGCGCGTGATTCGGCGATCCAGCACGCCGTGTTGTGGGCAGGCGATACCCTCGAAGTGCGCGGCGAGCGACTGGACTACGTGCAAGTCTATGATCATCGACGCGAACGCGCCGGGTTTGTTCGTGCCAGCGAAGTGCGTCAGTTGTCGTTGCAACCGGAGAATGCAGCCGAGCTGTTTGCGATCATGGGTTTTCTTCGCGACAGCGTGGGTGATGAGTCGCTCGGCATCGCTTATGCGGCGGCATACCTGCAAGCGGCCCCAGCCAAGATGATTGGCGCGGATGCTTTCGATGCGCTCGGTACGCTGGCGGATCGCCTGGCCAGGCGCGCGTCGATCAATCGCAGCGCCGCTCAGGAGATCGTGCTCGCAGCCCATCTTGAAGTCGTCGCAAGCTATGGCGTGCATATCCAAAGCTTCGAGCAAGCGGGTCGCATGCAACTTTGCTACGACGGTGAGGCGTTTCGACGTGTGCTGGCGTTACCAGCCAGCAACGAACAAAAGGCGCGTGCAGCGCTGGCGTTGACGCGTCCGGAATGCGTCGATCCCGATTTGACCCCAGTGCAACGGCACGCGCTCGACCAGTGGCGCACCGATGTTCTTGATCGCGCACCACGCGATCAACTTTCAGAATTGCTGACGAATCGTTTGCGTGTGCGCAGTGCGGCGGTTTGGGCCAGCGTGGCGTTTCAACGCACACGTCGCGGCGAACTCGGCAATGAGGCTGCCGAGCGCGCATTGCAGGAGTTGACCAGCGTCGATCCACGTCAACTTGCTGAAAGCGATGCCGATGACTACACGGAAGCGGCGATCCGAGTGGGTGCATCACGCTGGGCAGCGCAACCGATGACCGAGTCCAAATCGGATCTCGCCATTGCGACTGAAGCGGGCGAGCCAGGACAGACCTGCATTGCACTCACCGACAAGAAGCATCCAAAAAATTCCCCTCTGGCAAAGCGCTGCACGTTTGCCACGGTGTGGCCGAACTCGGTGCGCATCGATGCGCAGTCCAATGCATTGGCGGTGGCGGTGCAACCGATGGAAGGATGGCGCGAGCTTTGGTTGTTTCATCGCGTGGGTGATCAATGGCAGGTCGATATCGCACCGCCCGGCGCAGACAGTCCGGATGTGGGCTATATCGAATTTGCTGGCTGGATTCCGGGCGGGAAAAAGCTGCTGGCCGCACGCGAATCCAAAGTTGATGGAAGGTTCAAGCAAAGCTTCGAGGTGCTTGATCTTGCCACGCTCAATGTTGACAAAAGTGCCGACAAACCCGAATACCTGAGCCTCTTCTATCGTTGGCAGGATCCGCTCTGGAAAGAGCAGACCTTGAGCTTGCGTGATACAGCCATGCATCGGTAGTTCGATTGCGAACACCTTTTCTCACCGCGGCCCGGTCTCCGTCATCACCACGACTTCGCCGCTGTCCTTCGTCGCGCTCAGGAGCAGCTCGGCCTCAACGAGACAAGGCCGATTTCGGCGCGGCACGATCGACAGATTTGCGACCTCCGTCCTGCGCACCGATCCAACCATGGTCGGCAAGCGAATTTCACATTACCCTGCCTATGCCAGGCCACGTGTGTGATTTTTTCCGCGATAGAGAGGTTTCATGAGCAAGATCGATGTCGCCTTTCTGCTGCTTGCGTTGATTCTCGCAACAGCACTGATCGCACGCAGGATCAGCGTTCCAACGCCGGTCGTGTTTGCAGCGGTCGGCATTGTCAGTGGTGCGCTCTGGCATCTGGTGCCGGGCTTGCCGCCGGTGCGAATGCCTCCGGACATGGTCCTGTTCGCTTTTCTTCCGCCCCTGCTGACCAGCGCGGCCTACACGCTGCCGCTGCGAGCCGTCTGGCGCAATCTGCTGCCAATCCTCCTGCTCGCCGTGGGTCTGGTACTCGCGACTGCTGGTGTTGCCGCGGTGGTTGCGCATTGGTTTGTCGGACTGTCTTGGGCGGCGGCCTTCGTACTCGGTGCAATCATTGCGCCGCCAGATCCTGTCGCGGCCACGGCCGTTGCAGCCAAGACCGGATTGTCGAATCGACTCGTGGTGATTCTCGAGGGAGAAGGCCTGGTCAATGATGCCGTGGCGATCGTTGCCTATGGAATTGCGGTCAACGCGCTCGCGTCAGGTCACTTTGCCTGGAGTGAAGCGTTCTGGTCGCTGCTGCGCGAGACCCCGACCGGCATTCTGATTGGCTTGCTGATCGGATGGGGTGCGGCGTTGGTTCGCAAGCGTGCGGACAGCGTTCCGCTGGAGATCGGCATCTCGCTCGTGACGCCCTACCTTGCCTATCATCTCGCCGAGAAACTCGACTGCTCCGGTGTGCTTGCCGTGGTTACGTTGGGTTTCATGCTGCGTTGGTCGAGCTTGCGGGTGTCCTCGCCGGTGGCCAGACTCGCGGCGCGCACCGTTTGGAGTTTCCTTCGCTATGCCAGCGCGGCACTGGTGTTCTTGCTGCTCGGCGTTTTGATCGGCGAAATCGCTGTGGACTGGCCGGATTCCAGTATCGTCGTCGCGGGCGTGATCCTGTCGCTGGCGATCGTCGCGATCAGGATTCTGTGGATGCTCGTTGTGCCGCGAATTGTGGCAGCGCTGTACGCCAAGCGCAGCGTTGCCTCAAGCGCTTCGGAGCAATTCGTCATCGGCTGGGCCGGCATGCGCGGCGTCGTATCACTGGCACTCGCCCTGGCCTTGCCGCTAAGCCTCGATGATGGCGGCCAGACGCGGCATACGATCATTTTTCTGACTCTGGTCGTGATCGTCTTTACGTTGATTGTCCAAGGCTCGACACTGATGCCACTCGTGCGCTGGCTCAAGGTGGGCGACTCGAATCGCGAGCGACGCGAAGAATCGCGTGCGCGCGTGGAGGCGCGTCGGGCAGGTGTTGCGGTGATTCGAGACGCGGCATCGAAATTGAAGGACGTGGATTCCGCATCGACAGAAAACACTATCAGTGAGCTCGAAGACGGACGCTTTGGCATTGCAACAAAGCGTGCAAATGAGAAAGATAATACGCGAAGAAAGCTAATGCTCGATGCACTGGATGCCCAGCGTGACGTCGTCAATCAGCTGCGCGACGCAGGGCGCATGGGCAGTGCGCTGGCCGAGCGCCTCGACACCGAGCTGGATCTCGATGCGATGGGCGTGCGCAACGAGGGCAGGAGATTGACGGACGGCGGGTAGGTTGATTGATTCGTGTTGGAGCGCGAACAATCGATTGTTTTCCCTCCCGGGTTGTGATTACGCAGTGCGCGACCACATCGGGTAATGCCGAACCTCAATTTTCATCGCGCCGAAGAAACGCGTAGGAAGAATGCTCATGTGGAAATACAGCGGACAATCACGCCCACCGTTTGCCGAAACGCCAGGACCCGATCAAGTATCGGTTTGGGATTTTCCCCGACCGCCTGTGCTGCTCGGCGATGCGAGGCGTGTCGTGGTCAAAGCGGGGTCGAGAATCGTGGCAGATTCCATTCGCGCATTGCGCCTCGTCGAGACGGCGAGTCCCCCGACGTTCTACCTACCTCCAGAAGATGTCGACCTTACGCTGCTGGTCGCGGCGCAAGGGGCATCGCACTGCGAGTGGAAGGGACGCGCGAGCTATTGGTCGGTTGTGGTCGCTGAGCAGCCTGCATTGCAGGCCGTCGCCTGGAGCTATCCCGATCCATCCCCCGCGTTTGCCGCAATCGCCGGCTGGTTCTCGTTCTATCCGGCGAGACTTCGGTGTGAAGTTGCGGGCGAGCGCGTCCGTCCGCAACCGGGTGGTTTTTACGGAGGCTGGCTGACCGATGAAATCGCCGGTCCAGTCAAGGGAGAACCCGGAACCGGCCATTGGTGATCAAGCCGTTTGCCTAGTGGATGGTCCAGCTCAGATTGACCCCGATGGAACGCTCGGGCGCAAAAGTTGAGAGTTCATCCGAGGTCGCGTAGTACTGCTTGTCGAGTAGGTTGCGCATGTAGATTTGCAGGTTGAGCGACGGCGTGAAGTGATAGCGGGCGTCCGCATCGACGACCTCAACCGCATTTCGCGGCGACTCTTCGAAACCCGGTCGATCAACACTCCAGCGATGGCTGTAGCGTGTGCCGAGATCGAACTTTTGGGCTCGATAGCGCGCTTCCAGATCGGCTGTCACCGGCGGGAGTCCGTAGAGCGTCTGTCCGCTATTGTCCGAACCGCGGACGACGGTAACGCTGCTGCGCAGATTGAATTCGCTCGTTGGTGACCAGCCAATTGCAGCTTCGCCACCGCGCAATCGGGCTTTGCCGACATTGGTGTACCCATTGACGTCGGCACTCAGATCTACCAGCTGGATGAGATCATTCACACGGCTGCTCCAAAGGTGAATTTCTCCAGCCCAGTCGCCAGTATTCAAAGCGTATCCAACATCAACGCCCCGCGAATGTTCGGAGCCCAGATCGGGGTTGCCGACGATTTCGCCTTGGGCAGTGACGCCGGTGAAGAAGCGTTCTTCGAGCGTGGCGAAGCGATAGCCGGATGCAAGATTCAGACTCCAGCGACTCCATTCGTTCGGTGACCAGATGGCGCCCATGGTGAACGCCTGGTCGTTGTCGCTGGAACTGGCGCCGGACTGTTGCTGATGGGTCGAGGTCGTACGACCTCCGAACTCGAATCCCAATTCAGGAGTTGCGCGCCAATCAGTCACGGTGAATAGTGACCATGAATCCTCCTGGCCGTCGCGCAGACTGTAGGTACGATTCAACACCGAGCCGCGTGCATCATAGCCATTGACCTTGCGGCGACCGACATACTCCACGCCAATATTGCTGGTGAAGTCGGAGTGTTTGAAGGTCTGCTGGGTCGTGCCGCCGACATCCGTACTGCTTATCGCAGCGAAGGTATCAGTTGTGCCTGGACGCTGATTGTAGGTGCCAAGATATTGATCATGCGCATGCAGGGTCGCTTCGAAGCCATTGGCATGGCGCAGGCGAACGCGCCCTAGCGTGTGGCTGTCTTCGGGATACGTCGTATCACGCGTTGGAAAACGGGAGTTGGACTTGCCGATGTTTTCCGTGCGCGATGGCAGCAACAGCACATCGAAGTCGAACTCGCCAAGCTTGCTGCGATATTGCAGGGATGCGCTTTTTCGTTCGAAGCTCGTATTCAGCGGCGTGCCGTCGGCAGCCGCGCTGTCGCCAGCCTGATGGCGCGCTGCGGCTACGGAAAAATTTTCGGATCCCATGCCTGCGCTGAGCGACGCTTCGTTGCCCGACGTTGCGTAGCCGGCATTGACGAAAGGTGAATCGAACCATCGTGGCTCGATTGAAACCGCACCGCCGAGAGCGCCGGCACCGAAGTGGACTACTGCAGGACCGCGCGTGACATTGATCTCTCCAAGCAAGGCGGGCTCGACAAAGGCCACCGGAACGCCGGCGCGACGTTGCGCCGTGATCGGCATGCCGCCGACCAGCACTAGTATGCCGTTGGCTCCGCTGCCTCGAATTGAAAACGTTTCGAAGATGCCGTTCTGGCCGGTTGCACCCACGCCAGGTACTCGCGTGATCAAATCCTGAAAATCGGATGGCGCGGCGATCGCGTCCTGATAAGTCAGAACATCGGTCGCGAGCGCGCTGGGCCAATCGTTTGCGGTACCACGGGCGGTAACACGAATCACATCGGTGATCCACATTCCCTCCGCGTTTCCCGGCGACCCGGCTTTATCCCTTGCGGTTGCCGCATTGCGTTGTCTGGATTCTTTGTCCTTGCTATTGAGCAGATCGTCGGCGAATGCGGCTGGTGTGGCGAAGGTGGCGATATTGAACGCGGCGGCCAACGCGGTTCGATGGATCAATCGTGACATGGACATTTCCCCGGTTACCCTGACCCGAAAGCGGATCAGGGTGACCATCCAGTCTAGTTAACAGTAGCGCGTCCATAGATCCATCCACAGGCGGATATTGCAGGAAATCTGACGATCACTCCCGCATTGCGTCGAATCATGCAATGACGTTGCATTTGATTGGACCGCACGCGCTTCAGCGCAAACTGACTTCGCCAACCTTGTCTTTGTAATTCTCCTTAGGGTCAACGCCAAAAAGAAGCTTGACGCCTGCAAGAAGATTCGACTCGTTTAGCCAGACTTGGGCGTGATCGGCGTCGAAGCGCAGCAGAACCAGTTTCGGATCATCCTTGCCGTCGAACCATGCGGCGATGAACGGGTTCCAGAGGCGGTCAATCACGGCGCGATCATTCGAGGTGGAGAGACTGCCGTGGATGCTTGCAAACAGGTCGTGGCCTTTCGAACTGAACGCGGCGATCGCTCGATGGCCATTCTGCAGATTCTCGACGACGCCATTCGGCTTGCCGGTGAAGAACCAGATTGGGCCTGATTCGTTTTCGACGATTGCGGTCATCGGGCGCGAGTGGCCGTCTTCGGCGCCATCGATTCCGAGCATCACCGTGCGGTCGGACTTGAGGCTTTTCCAGAGTTTGCTTTCGAGATCCTTGTTGTCAGTCATTGGCGTTCCCTTGTTTTGCTTACGAAAAGCTCGCAGCTTATTGTGTCCTTTCTATGTGTTGCGGCGTGAACAGGAAGGTAACTCCGCATCTTCGTTCGCCCTCTCGCTACTGGAATCTTCAGGTTGGCAACCAGCCAGAACCTAAGTGCGATGCAGTAACCTTCCATCTCTCCAACATTTCTGAGGGGCAGTAACATGCGCGCATTGACATCGAGCACGGCAGCCGTCGCTGCTTTCTGTATGGTGATGATGGCTGTCACCTCTTTCGCCATTGCGGCTGAAGCGCCGACCAAGTTTGCGCGCAACATCGTTCTGGTTCGCCACGGCAACTACACGTCCGATCCAAAAGCAGATCCGAAACTCGGCCCAGGCCTGTCGCCTCTGGGTGTTGCGCAGGCGCATTTGGTTGGCACGCAGCTGGCTGGAATTCCGCAACATTTTGATTCGCTGTATGTGAGCCCATTGCAGCGCGCTCGCGATACGGCAGCTGTGATTGCCGGAGACTTCCCGGGTCGGTCGTTCAAAGTCCTCGATGATCTTGAGGAGTGCACGCCACCAACACGCCGATCCGAGATCACCAAGGACGAAAAGCCCGAGGCGTTGGCCGCTTGCAAATCCCAGCTCGATCGCCTGTTTGATGCGCACTTCAAACCTGCAGCTGACGCCGAACGTACCGAGATGTATGTCTGCCACGGCAACGTGATCCGCTACCTGACTACGCGCGCATTGGGAGTGGATACCGAGGCCTGGCTCGAAATGTCCGTACATCACGCCAGCATCACGCGCATCCGCATCGAGGCGAACGGTCAATTCAAGGTGATCACGGTCGGTGATTCAGGGTTCATGCCGTCAAACATGCTGACCGGCGCCACTGGCGACCCGGATAGAAGTCTTGCCATTCCCGAGTTGCCGGTTCAAACGACCGACTGAGACTCCGCGATGTATCCGCTTGATGTGGCCCTTCAAGGGCGCGAGTTCAAGCGGTAAAGATTTGTCGCAGCTTGTATTCACCGGCCGAACGCAATGAGGCGAGCCAAGCGGACAGCATCGCCTTGCGTGTCCATGCGCAGACTCTTTGAAGCGATCGCATTCGTGGGCGATTCGCCAGATCGACGCATTTGCTAAGGATTGCCACAAACTCCTCAATTTCTGCGTATTTCTTGCATGCTGTCGGCCTAAAGTCGCGCTCATCGAGGCGCGGTCGCATGGGAGGCGGCGTCGATCCGATGAAATAGGGGAGTCATCGATGACATTCACCAACGCCATTTTTCGCGCTTTGTCCGGCTGCTTGTTGCTGGGCATCGCTCATGCGGATCCTATCTTGCCTTCGCCGTCATACGACTATTTCGTGACGTTGCCGGCGAGCTTTTTTGTACCAGCCGTGCCCGGATCGCCGACACAGATTGCAGTCATCGACCACGACAACACGCCTGGCAGCAACCCGACAACAAGTACTGGAGCGACGCTCGGTCGAGTCCTGTTTTACGACAAGGAACTCAGCAGCAATCGATCCGTGGCCTGCGGCTCGTGTCATCATCAGGGCAGCGGATTCTCCGATCCACGCACACTGAGCATCGGTTTCGATGGCGGCCACACGCGACGACATTCGATGGGCTTGACCAATGCGCGCTTCTACCAGCGAGGGCGCGCTTTCTGGGACGAACGCGCCGAAAGTATGGAATCACAGGCGCTGATGCCGATTCAGGACTCCGTCGAGATGGGCATGACGCTGGCTGAGGTCGAAAGCCGTCTCGCGCAGAAAGACTACTATCCCGCATTGTTCGACGCCGCGTTCGGCGATGCAGCGATTACTTCCGATCGCGTCGCCAAGGCTCTCGCCCAGTTTGTCCGCAGCCTCGTCTCAGTGACCAGTCGCTACGATCAGGGTCGCGCCATGGTCAACAATTTCAATCAGCCGTTTCCAAATTTCACCGCGCAGGAGAACCAGGGTAAAACCCTCTTTCTCACGCCGCCGCAAGCGGGCGGAGCAGGGTGTGGCGGATGCCATGCGACGGAAGCCTTCGTCAACGAACAGAACGGGCCGATGAACAACGGTCTGGATGCCGATACGAGTATCGATCAGGGCGCTTTCGAGACTTTTGCCACAGCGCATTTTCTCGGCACCTTCAAAGTACCTTCACTGCGAAATATCGGAGTGCGTGCGCCGTACATGCACGACGGTCGATTCTCGACCCTTGCGCAGGTCGTTGAACACTACAACTCGGGCGTGCAGGCGCATCCGAATCTCGATCAGCGCCTGCGCCTTCCGAATGGCAATCCGATTCGTTTGAACTTGAGTGCAGCACAAAAGATGGCTTTGGTGGCTTTCATGAACACCTTTACGGATTCGGCGTTTCTCGGTGACCCTCGCTATTCCGATCCATTTCCGGGCCCTGGTTGTTCCGAGCCCGGTGAATGCATTTTCACGAACGGTTTTGAATAGGGCAAAGTGCCTTCACGGAACGCGTGACGCGGGCGCAACATCGTGCCAGCCGCCCCAGCCTGGACCGCGAACGATCTGGCCCGGTGTTGCACCCGTGTGCTGACCACTACGGAGTACCTGTACGCCGTTGACGAGCACATCACTGACCCCGGTGGCGAGTTGCATCGGTGACTGGTAGGTCGAATGCTCGGCGATCGTGGCCGGATCGAAAATCACGATGTCGGCATGGCAACCGACTGCGAGACAGCCGCGGTCGCGCAATTTCCAGTTGTGTGCAGGCAATCCGGTGAGCCGATAGACAGCCTGTTCAAGCGGCATCAAGTGGCGATCGCGAACGTAATGACCGAGGAAGCGCGCGACATTGCCGTAGGCGCGCGGATGTGTGCTCGATTTGAGGAACACACCTTCCGGCGCTGACGATTCGGCATCCGAGCCTAGACTCGTCCACGGCTGGCTCAAGCCCAATTCGACATTGTCCTCACTCATCAGAAAGTAGGCGGTATCGACGCGTGAATCATCCGCGATGATCAAATCGATGGCGGTGTCTTCGGCGGAAGTGCCGCGCGACTGTGCGACTTCGGCGAGGGTTTTCCCGATGAGGGGTTTGAGAGCATCGCTCTTGAATCCGATGAACAGAATGCGCGAATCATCGCCCGCAAGCAGTCGCAAATTTTCCCATTGGACGTTGGAATCTTTCATCTCGGCGATCACGCGATGGCGGATCGTCGGATCCTTCAGCCGCGCCATCATTGCCTCCTGGCCACCGGCCTGAACCCAGGGCGGAAGCGCGGCTGTCAGCCCTGTTGCCCCTGCGGTGTAGGCATACATGTTGGCGGCAATATCCACGCCGTCGGCGCGAGCCGCATTGATTCGCTGGATTACCTGCGCCATTTTCGGCCAATTGCGTTCTCCGGCAGCCTTGAGGTGATAGGCCTCGACGTGCTGACCGATCGCGCGACCGATGGAAATTGTTTCCTCCAGCGCTTGCGGCAAACGATCGGCCTCACTACGCATGTGTGCGACGTAGCCGCCGCCCGATTCGGACGCTGCCTTGGCCAGCGCAATCAGCTCGTCAGTCTTGGCAAAGAATGCCGGCGGATAGATCAGCGATGCGCCAACGCCGAGTGCGCCTTCACCCATCGCATCGCGAACCAGCGTCTGCATGTGTGCCAACTGATTGGCATCGGGCGCGACGTCGCCTTCGCCGAGTTCGTGGATGCGCACGGTGGTTGCGCCGACAAACGACGCGATATTCGGCGCGATGCCACGTTTCTGCAGAAAGTCCAGATACTCGCCCAAGCTCGTCCATTCGATCGGATAGCGGATGTCGCCTTGTTGCTTGAGTGCATCGGCTTTCATGGCGTCGTTGAGCGGCCCCATCGACCAGCCTTCGCCGAAAATTTCAAGGGTGACGCCTTGCTTGATGTCGCTGAGACTGCGCGGATCGGCAATCAGTGATTCGGTCGCCCAACTCAACATGTTGATGAAGCCCGGGGCGACCGCTTGGCCGTGCGCGTCGAGTTCGGTGTCCGCGGTGACGTTTGCTCCGTGCGGAAGCAGGGCGGCGATGCGATCACCATTGACCGCGATGTCGAGCGGTTTCGCGGCCAAGCCGGTGCCGTCGTAGACGGTGCCATTGCGCACGATCAAGTCGTAGTGGGCAGTGGGCTTACTCGGCGACGACGTTGCGCAACCTGCCAGTGCGACAACCACGGCGAGGCTGATGGAATGGGTGAGGGTAGGGCGCATGCGGCTCTCTCCGGTGATTGGGGCAGCAAGCCCCTGCGCGACGCGGTAATCGATAGCGTGGCCAGAATTTCCAATGACCCAGAGCGCTGCCCCGGATGCACTGATAGTATCGGCGCGGTGTCGCCATGACTATCACGGGGAGTACAGAATGAAATCGTCTCGTCTCGGTTGCCTTCGTTTGGGCCGCCACCTCTCGTTCGCTATCGCGAGCGCGATCCTGCTCATCGGGTCGGGCATCGCGAATGCAGCTACATCTGATCTTGCCGCGATCAAGCGGGAAGTGACCAAGCAACATGATGCCTCGGTCAAGCGGCTGCAGGACTGGATCGCGTTGCCGTCGATCGCCGCCGAGAATCTCAATTCGCGCGAAGGCGTCGAGTACATGGCGAACCTCGCGCGCGACGCCGGTTTCCAGAAAGTCGACATTCTCGATACCGATGGAAAGCCCGGCGTGTTCGCGACGCTCGACGTGGGCGCGAAGAAAACGGTGGGCCTGTATTTCATGTACGACGTCAAGCAGTTCGATCCTGCCGAATGGAGTTCCCCGCCGCTCGAAGCGCGCATCGTCGACAAACCCGGTTTGGGCAAGGCCATCGTCGGTCGTGGCGCGGTCAACCAGAAAGGCCCGGAATCGGCATTTCTCGCAGCGCTGCATGCCATTCGTGGCGCAGGCAAGAAGATGCCGGTAAACCTGGTGCTGGTCGCCGAAGGTGAAGAGGAGATCGGCTCGCCGCATATCGGTCAACTGGTGCGGCGTCCCGAAGTTGCTGCCGCCCTGGCGAAAACCGTTGGTGTGTTCATGCCTTCGGCATCCCAAGGACTGGATGGAGAAGTCACGGTCAGCCTCGGCGCCAAAGGTGTGGTCGAACTCGAACTCGTCGCGAGCGGAGAAAAGTGGGGGCGTGGTCCGGCCAAGGATGTTCATTCGTCCTTGAAAGCGATGGTAGACAGCCCGGCGTGGCGTCTGGTCAAGGCGCTCGATACGCTGGTTTCCGATGACGGCAACACGATTGCAGTCGAGAATTATCCGGTCGCCCCCGCCATCAGTGCTGAAGAGAAAGCGATGATCGCCACGGCCATCGTCAAACGCGACGAAGCTGCCATGAAGAAGCAATACGGCGTCTCGCACTGGATTGACGACCTTCCGCTGCAGGCGGCATACGAACGTCTCGTTTCGCAGCCCACCATCAATATCGAGGGGCTAGTCGCGGGCTATACCGGACCCGGCGGCAAGACGGTGTTGCCCCATCGTGCTGTCGCCAAACTGGATATGCGACTTGTCCCCGGCATCAAGATGGACGCGGCCGTTGCGGCTTTGAAAGCGCATCTGGCCAAGCGCGACTATGGCGACATCGAAGTCAACGTCAGCGGTGGCTACGATTCCACCAGCACCAAGGCCGATGCGCGCCTGATCCAGGCGCAGATGGACGTGCTCAAGCGTGATGGCCTCAAGCCTAGCCTGTGGCCGCGCGGTGCGGGATCCTACCCGGGTTTCGTTTTCACGGATGCGCCGTTGAGCCTGGCCTCGGGGCACTTCGGTCTCGGCCACGGCAGTGGCGCGCATGCGCCCGACGAGTACTACGTGATCGAATCGTCGAATCCAGCCGTGCGCGGCTACGATGGCGCGGTGATGTCGTTTGTCGAGTATCTGTACGAACTCGCCAAATAGTTTTCACGGCGCTTTCTGTCATCACGAGCGCGGCTCCCGTTAGCGCCGCGCTCGTGCCAAATGCACTATTACATTTCATTCTGAAGAACGAACCCACGTGACCAATAACGACATATTGCGCAGCATTCGTTACATGCTCGATCTCAGCGACCCGAAGGTGGCCGAGCTGGCCCAACTGGCCGACGCCGATCTCGAAATAGACAAGGAAGTTGTCCAGCGATTCCTCAAGAAAGAAGACGATGCCGATTACCTCAACTGCGCCGATCGTGTGCTTGCATGTTTTCTCGATGGTCTGGTCATTCAGCGTCGCGGAAGGAACGAGAGCCAGCCCGCTCGACCGGTTGAAAGCCGCATCAGCAACAATATCGTCCTGAAGAAACTGCGCATCGCTTTCGAGCTCAGGGACGACGACATGCATGCGATCTTTGCGGAGGCCGGATTTCCGATATCCAAACCAGAACTCTCCGCATTGTTCCGTCAGCCCGGACACAAGCACTACCGCGCCTGCGGGGATCAGATCCTGCGCAACTTCCTCAAGGGATTGACGATGCGCTTGCGCGGGGATTGATCCTGCGCGTTTGAGCACAAAAGCGCAGGAGTCGGCCGATCAATCCGCGTTGATTTCAAAGCCATCCTTGAAGATCAAATCGACATAGCGGATATCGAGAACAGGTTTCGCGCTGCCGAGTATTTCGGCGAGTCCGCGGTGAACGAGCGCGGTTACGGCCACGCTGCGCGCCACCGTGCTGCCATCTGCTTGCATGATTTGTTCAGTGTGTGCGCTGGTTTGCCATTCAGGGCCGGCAACCGCTGGCGCATCACCTGTATTGAATTCGACACGATTCACAGCAGCATCGGTAGTTGAAAATTGCATACGAAATTGGGTGATGCCATCCCGACGGATGACGGCGATCGCGGCGGGCGTCAGGTCGATGCGCAGTGCGTAGTAACGATCATTCGCCGAGCCGACGAAGCAGCCCGCGTTGCTCGCATCTGCCGGAGCCAGCGCGTCTGTGGGTTCGATTTCCAGTGCGCCAAAACTTGCGGCGACATCGAGTTGCGGGCTACCGAGATTGCCGCTGACAAACGGGTTGCTGCCGCTGCGTGCATCCTGCAGCAGATAGATGCTGGCCGATTCGATCGCTTCGTTGGCAGGGATCGTGCTCGTGTCAAAACTGACGATGCCATGGATCAGATGGCTGCCATCATCTCCGACGATAATGTGATCGGATCCGGCATTGCCGCCGTCAGTCCATCCATCAAACGTGCCGCCGAGAGAGGGCAGGGTCTGCGAAACCATGCCGCGAAATTTCGGAAAGAAATACGATTCGGTTTGCACCGCGACTTTGTACAGATAGCCTTCCGGATTGAGGTGGATGGGATCAGCCGAGATGCCGGAAACAAGCCGAAAATTGTCGCGGATGCTCGGCTTGGCCGGGTTCCCTGCCGGAAATGGCAGGTACGCGGGGGCTTGCTGGCCTGGGCGCGGCAGGATGCCGGGAGCCGTTGTGCCATCGCCGTAGTAATGATGCATTTCGCCAACGCCGTGATCGAAATGCAGGCGTGAATTGGAATTCGTCCAGGCGATACGACGCGATTCGATGTTGAGCATCATCCCGTTGAGTTCGCTGTCAGTGATCAGCGCATTGGTCGGATCGCGACTCAGATCGCGACGCTTCTGGCAGGCATACAGAAAGCACCAGAAGCCGGTATTGAAGTTCGGATATTCGTAGCTAGACAGCAACACATCGACCTGCGGGCGTGTTGCCGTGATGGTGTTGGCGATGGTCGTGCTGTCATCAAGCAGACGGGCAAAGAATGTCTCTTCGGATCCCGGCATATCAAGATCCATATCCTTGTACCAGCCGCCACCGGGTTTCCCGGCGAGCACATCATTGCCGCCGATGCTCAGCATCACGGTATCAATGCTCGGCTGCGCCTGCAGCGCGGTGACGACATTGGCAACCCATGGATAGTGCGCCGTATCAACCCATTCGCGCGCTTCGCTGCCGGATATCGCGTATTCGGGACCGCTGTATCCGGAGCCAGGATTCGATCCAAGCGAACGACTGACAGCGAGGTGATCGGCCATGCCGAACTTGTCGAAGATCGTGTTGTGGGCATCGTCATCCCACATGTATTGCGCCCAGCTGTCACCGGCCAGCAACACGCGCGGCGTCGGTGTGGTCGATGGACAGGCTCCCGCCATCAGCGAAGGGCGCGCTGCTCGCGGAATCACACCCTGATAATTCCACGGATAAGGACCATGTCGATTGAGCTCGCGCGGATTCGAATCAGTGGCGGACGCGCTCAAAGACAGCCCGAGGGTTGGCAAGATCAACAGCAGTGCCCAATGCGGTCGGCAGCGATTCCTTGTAATACTCAAATCCAGCTCTCCCCGTGAAAAGCGATCGTCAAGAAGAGAGGATGACGTCAATTGCGCGCTTCGTCCACGTTGGCGGTTGATCAGGGATGCAACCCGTATCTCCTACTTGGCAGGATTCAACCAAGCGGGAAATTCAGAAATTCCATCGCAATGACGGGTCGAACTCATACAATGGCCGACCAGGAGTTGCGGTAGTCGAGCCTCAATGCGATTGAACAAATATATCAGCGATAGCGGACACTGCTCGAGACGCGAGGCGGATCGCTTGATCGCTTCACGCAAGGTCATGTTGAACGGCAACGTCGCGCGCATCGGCGAGGAATTTGCCGAGGGCGACGAAGTGCTGGTCGAAGGACAGCAGTTG
>JBBQTY010000063.1:0-18874 GCA_038234445.1 Lysobacterales bacterium | reverse complement strand
GAAATCACCACGCAGACCTCGGTCGGTGCAAGCCAGACAGCCGAATCAATCGGTAACCTTGCACATCTTGCCGGTGACCTGCGTCGTTCCGTTGCCGACTTCAAGCTGCCGGGCTGAACCCCCGGTTTGTAGTAACGATTCCCAGACCGAAGGAGAACCTGCCAACTCAACCCACATTCGGCAATTGCCGTATCAGACCCCCTACTGGATCGAGCCGAGCCAATAAATTGGAACGGTTTGGCGGCAGCCAGTTGGCAGCTTTGCTTGAGGGTTCGGACCGGGTAATGGTCGCGCGCCGAGCAGGGTTCAAGGCAATCTGGTGAGCGTTGGGGAGTGAATGGCAGATTTCGCCAGGACGAACGAAAACCATGAAACTTCACGATGACTTCACCACGCTGAGCTGGGTCAAGGGCGAACTCGACGAGACGCTCAAGCAGGCTCGCCAGGCTCTCGAAGCCTATGTCGACGAGCCTACCGACTCAAGTCTCATGCGTTTTTGTGCGACCTATCTGCATCAGGCGCAAGGCACGCTGCGCATGGTTGAGTTGTACGGCGCAGCCATGCTGGTCGAGGAGATGGAGCGCCTCGCCGACGCGCTTCTGGCTGACAAGGTTTCCCATCGGGATGAGGGTTACTCGGTCCTGATGCGCGGCATGGTTCAGCTGCCGGACTATCTGGAGCGGGTACAAACCGGGCACAAGGACATTCCAATCGTTCTGCTGCCGCTGCTCAATGATCTGCGAGCCTGCCGCGGCGAAAAACTGCTGACCGACTCGGCCCTGTTTGCTCCCGATTTGACCATTGGGCTGCCCGAGGCCGCCAAAGGCCTGCCAGCTCCACTCGCACTGAAAACGCTTCGCGGGCTTGCGCTCCGGCTGCGCTTGGCCTTCCAGGCTGCTTTGCTCAAGTGGTTCCGGGATTCCAGTGATCTCCAGCATCCAGCGCGTCTGCGCGATGTACTCGATCGCATGCGTACAACCGTTTCTGCCGGTGAGGAATCGCGGCGCTTGTTCTGGATTGCTGCGGGTGTTGCCGATGCGGTGAGTGACGGCAGTCTCGAAGCCAGCGCAGCAGTAAAATTGTTGTTCGGTGGCGTTGATCGTGAGATCAGGCGTTTTGCCGAAGACGGTGATGAGGGCATGCGCATCGCGCCGCCCAAGCTCCTGGTACAAAATCTACTTTACTACATTGCTCATTCAGGAAGTAAGTCGCCGCGTGTCATCGAGATACGCGACACCTATGCGCTGGATTCGCTGCTGCCGACCGATCGCGAAGTCGAGCACGCCAAGAGCTCGATATCCGGTCATAACCGCGCTTTGCTTGATACGGTTTCGATCGCTATCAAGGACGACTTGATGCGGGTCAAGGAGGCGCTCGACATCTATCTGCGCGCGCAGCAACGTGACCCCGCTGATTTGCTCGGTCAAGTCGAGCTGCTTGATCGCGTGCGCGATACCCTCGGCATGCTGGGCTTGGGTGTGCCACGCCGTGTTGTCACCGAACAGCGCGCGACGATCGAGGAGATCGCCCAAGGTCATCGCGAGGCCGACGAAGGCACCTTGCTCGATGTCGCAGGCGCGCTGCTTTACGTGGAGGCCTCGCTCGATGACCATATCGAGCGCTTGGGTGCCAGCAATGAAGACGCTGCTGAAGATGGCATGGAACTGCCCAAGGCGGAAGTTCGCAAGATCCTCGATGCGCTGATGCACGAGGCTGCGGTCAACATCCAGCAAGCCAAGCACGATGTGATTGCCTTCATCGAATCGCCTTGGGATCACGAGCGCGTCGAACAGATTCCGCGATTGCTGGAAGAAATTTCCGGCGCGTTACGCATGCTCGACCTCGGCACTGCCGCAGAACTCATGACAGGGATCGTGCGTTTCGTCGAGGTCGAGTTGATTCGTCATCGACGCGTGCCAACCGCGGAGCAGATGGACAAACTTGCCGATGCACTTGCGTCGATCGAGTACTACCTCGAGGCAACCCGAGATCAACGTGGTGGACGTCAAAAGATTCTCGATGTCACCCGTACCAGCCTTGAATCGCTGGGCTACTGGCCGATCCCCGACGGGGAAGGTGGTGATGGTCCTGGGCCGGGTGGTCAATCCGACTCGTCAGGCCCGGTCAGTCCTCAAGATGCCTTGGCTGCAGCGGCCGCGATGGCCTATGACGGCGTTTCGTCCAGCGGCGAAACAGCCTTCGGCATGGAGCGAGATATTCGGCCGATCAGCGAACAGGGTTCGGCGTCCGCTTCAGATTTTCCGAGTTGGGGCGAACATCTGCCCCTTGGTCAAAGTGCTGCGCTGCGCCCAGATTTTGCGTCGGACGGCGACGAGCTCAACCTTGATGGCCTGGATTTCGCTGAAACCGATCGCTCGTCTGTCCCCGAAGGCGAAAATATCGATGCGATGGATTCGCCGCGCGAGCTCGACCGTGTCCTTGAAATCGCCGAAGGCGAGGATTTGCATGGGCTGATTATTGGTGAGACCGGTGGCGGTGTCGTATCCGAGCACGATGTCGATGGACTTCGACTTGCCGAAACGACCCATGACCGAAACGCCATCGCGGACGACTCTGATTTTGCCGATGAGGAGGGTGTCGAGGTTGATGCCGATGGCAGCCGCTGGATCGAGATCGAGGAAGACGTAGAGGAGGAAGTCGAGGAAGAAGTCGCATCAACCGACGCCGCCGAGGCGAGCTTCCAGAATACGACATCGAATGAAATCGATGATGAGATCCGTGACGTCTTCATCGAGGAGGTTCAGGAGGAAATTGACAACTTGCGTGCCCAGCTTCCGCTGTGGCGCTCGAAGCCGGAAGATCTCGAGCAGGTCAAGCCGATTCGACGTTCGTTCCATACGTTGAAGGGGTCTGGTCGACTGGTCGGCGCGCTCGCTCTTGGTGAGTTCAGCTGGAACGTTGAAAATCTGCTTAATCGCGTGCTCGACCGCTCGGTCGCGCCGAGTGCGCAGGTCTTGTCGCTGGTTGAGCACGCGATCAATGCGTTGCCGGGACAGCTGGCCGCATTGCGCGGTGACGGTTCTCCCGATGTCGACCTGCAGGCAATCATCGAGACGGCTGAAAAACTGGGCCAGGGAGAGCTGGTCGCGGTTCCAACGCGCCCGATGACCAAGATCATGGTCAAGCGCATGGTCACCCGCCGCGTCACGCGGCGCGTACCGGCGCCGCCGATCGTCGCGAAAACGCGAACTGAACTCCCCACACCCGTAGAATTTGAGGCACGCCAGCCCATTGAGATTGTAGCCGGTCCGTTGCCTGGTCTTGATCCAGTACTTTTCGATATTTTGAAAAGTGAAACAGCCATGCATTTGACGGTGGTTGACGATTTCCTCGCCGAAGTCGAGTCTTCGCCCCTGCCAGTTTCCGAGCCATTGCTGCGAGCCGCACATACTCTGAGCGGCGCGATCGCGATGGTCGAAATCGATCCGCTCTCACAAATGCTTTCGCCGCTCGAGGGATACCTCAAGCGCATGCGTGCGAGTGCGACACCTATCGACGCTGATGGCATCGCGATCCTCGGTGAATCCGCATCCATGGTGCGTGAGGTCATGGCCTGTCTTGATCGTGGTCAACGCGAACTTCCAGACACCAACGATCTGACCGCGCGCATCACGATGTTGCGCGACGCCCTGCAGGAGCCCGAAAGTGCCTTGCAGTTCTATCACCAGGACGATGAGAACGATCTTGTTGAAGTCGCCACGAAACCCGGTGAGATGTTCAACGAGCCTGTTGTGGAGATCAGTCTCGACGACATCACCGAAGAGTCCTTCGAGTCGATTGAACTCGAAGCTGCTGACGAAACAGACGAGATCACGCTTGAATCCACCGGTGACTCATCGCACGAGCTCGGGTTCGAGGATCTTGACCTGACCAGCGCGCTTATCGACGGCATGGAAGATCGTGAGCTTGCCGCATCTTTTGCCGAGGCGCCGCCCACGACCGCACCAACACCGATCGGCGTGCCTGCGGATACCGATTTTGATTCGCTCTTCGAGGCGGCAAGCGCGCTCTCGGATCTGCCTGACAAGGAATCGTCGGCGGCGCATGCTTCGTTGACTCGTGATGATTTCGAGCTGCCTGATCCTGCATTCCAGGCAATGGATGAGACCTCGGCAGACGTTGTAGCGGGACAGGCCGTTGAGAGCGTCAACGTCGCTGAGGTTGATGCGTTACCACTTGGCGAAGAAATTCTGCTCGAAACCGAGTCCGAGTCCGATCCGTTGGCAGAAAGCGTTGCGGTCGAACTTGAGCCAACAGCAGCCGCTCCATCGGACACAGGTGCGCACGAGTCAACCGATTTCGCGATCAAAGATGGTGAGTCGTTTCTCACCGAAGCAAGCCTTGATTCCAAAACTTTGGCCGCGCATGCGCCGGTAGTCGAAGAAGAAGTCAGCGACTTCCTCGATTTTCAAGAGCCAGCAATCGTCGATGAACACGCGTCCCTTGAGGCGATGGCGATTGATCCGTCGTCCTATGCGGTAGATCTCCAGCCTGAAGGTCGTCTCGAATTGCCCGAGATGGATCAGGATCTGCTCGACATTTTCGTCCAGGAAGGCAACGACATCCTCGATCACTCCGATTCGGTCATGGCGCAGTTGCGCGAAGCGCCGCAGGATCGCGAACTGATCGTCAATTTGCAGCGCGATCTGCACACGCTCAAGGGCGGTGCTCGTATGGCCGGCATCGGTCCCATCGGCGATCTGACGCACGCCATGGAGTCGCTGCTCGATGCCACCTATGACGGTCACCGCAGCATGGATCTGGCGGCCGTGGAGGCGCTCGAACGCAGCTACGACACGCTGCATCATCTGGTCCAACGCATTGCGCGGCGAGACGCGATTGCGATGCCTGACAAGATGATCGCTCGGCTTGAGAATCTGGTCGCTGGTGAAACTTTGTCTGAAGCGGCGGCCCAGCCTGCGTTGCCAAGCGATGTGCCCGAGGTAGAGCTCAAGGCGGCAGCGCAAGTGGCGCCGGCAACACCGCGGCCCATGCCGGCATTCGAGCCGGAAGACGAGCCGCGCGCGCCGCAGGAGATGATTCGCGTCCGTTCGGACCTGCTCGACTCGCTGGTCAACTATGCCGGCGAGGTTTCGATCTATCGTTCGCGCCTTGAACAGCAGATATCGACCTTCCGATTCAATCTGATCGAGTTCGAGCAGACCGTCAGTCGACTACGCGAACAGTTGCGCAAGCTCGAAATCGAAACGGAAGCGCAGATCATCGCGCGCTATCAGCGTGAACATCATGACGGCGGTGTCGAGCAGGTATTCGATCCGCTCGAGCTCGATCGTTTTTCGCAGTTGCAGCAATATTCACGCGCGCTCGGCGAATCGGTGTCGGATCTGGTCTCCATTCAGGGCCTGCTCGATGATCTGACCCGCCAGTCGGAAACCCTGTTGTTGCAGCAGTCGCGAGTGAGTTCGGATCTGCAGGAAGGTCTCATGCGCACGCGCATGGTGCCGTTTGATTCAATGGTTCCCTCGTTGCGCCGCACCGTTCGCCAGGCTGCGCAGGAACTTGGCAAGCGCGCCCAGCTCAAGGTCGAAGGCGCGCAGGGCGAAATGGATCGCAACCTGCTCGAACGCATGAAGGCGCCTTTCGAGCACATGTTGCGCAACGCGCTCGCGCACGGTATTGAAACGCCGCAGCAGCGCCTTGAGGCGAACAAGCCGCTCGATGGCACGGTGACCATCCGGGTTTCACGCGAATCGACAGAAGTCGTTTTGCGAATCAGCGACGATGGTCGCGGGATGGATCGCGATGCGATCCGGCGCAAGGCGATTGCCCTGGGTTTACTTAGTCCGGATGTGAATCTTTCCGATCGTGATTTGTACGGTTTCGTGCTCGAAACCGGCTTCTCGACCGCCGAACAGGTCACCCAGCTGTCCGGTCGCGGCGTCGGCATGGATGTCGTTCACAGCGAGATCAAGCAGCTCGGCGGAACGCTGGTCATCGACTCGATCCCGGGCACCGGCACCACATTCACGATTCGATTGCCGTTTACCCTCGCGGTGACCCAGGCGATTCTGGTCAAGCTGGGTGAATCCACCTATGCCGTTCCGATGTCATCAGTGCAAGGCGTCGTGCGCATCGCACTGGAAGATTACACACGCCGCGTCACCAGTGGCGAGCCGACCTACACTTACGCCGGTGAGGATTTCAATATCTACGAGCTGTCCCAATTGCTTGGGGTGGCGCAAGGTCGTGTGATCGACGAGACGCAGTTGCCGCTGTTGATGACACGCACGGGTGATCAACGCGCAGCGGTGCGTATTGACGGCGTCGTTGGATCAAGAGAAATTGTCGTCAAATCAGTTGGTCCTCAAATCAGCTCTGTGCCAGGTATCTTTGGCGCGACCATCATGGGTGACGGCTCGGTCATCATGATTCTCGATCTTGCACCACTTGTGCGCCGCGTCGCATCGCTGCGTGCGAGTTTCGCGGCAGGCGACGTTTCACAAGCGCTGGTGGAAAGCCTTCAGCCGGTGGAAATGCCGGCGGTTGTGCGCAGGACAACCATCATGGTGGTCGACGATTCGATCACGATGCGCAAAGTCACGACGCGCGTGCTCGAGCGCGCAGACATGGAAGTGGTCACCGCGAAGGATGGCCTCGATGCCGTCGAAAAGCTGCAGGACATAATCCCCGATCTCATGCTGCTCGATATCGAAATGCCGCGCATGGACGGTTACGAATTGGCGACCTATATGCGCAACGATGCGCGCTTGAAGGGCGTACCGATCATCATGGTGACGTCGCGTACCGGTGAAAAGCATCGTCAGCGTGCGCTGGAAATCGGAGTCGAGCGCTACCTCGGCAAGCCGTACCAGGAAGCTGATCTGCTGCGACAGGTCCAGGAAACTCTGAAAGCGACCAGTGCCAATGCGTGAAGATACGATGTCGATCGCGCTGCTCTCGCAGGCCGGTGAGTCGGGACGTCACCTGCGCGATGCGCTGGTAGAGTCGGGTAATCCGGTTGTCTATGAGTCGCAGGCCGCTGATTTCGATCGTGAAGCGCTTGAAAAATCAGGTGCACGCGTTGTCGTGGTCAATCTGGATTCCGAGACCGAGGCGCACATGGATGACGTTTACGCGCTGCTGGACGACGAGCGTTACAACGTCATCTTCAATGAGGCTCTAGTTTCCAGCCAACTTTCCGGATGGGAACAGGCGCGCTGGGCGCGTCATCTCGTGGCCAAGATCCTCGGTACAGAAAATGCCGATCCACCAAGGCCCGAAGGCGCCGAACCGGTGCCTCAGCGTGTCGCAAAAAGCCTTCCCGTAGCGCCTTCGCTTGCCATCGACCCAGGCGCTGTGGAGAGCAACGTCGTCGAAGTGCTGTCCGAAGCCCAAGGCGAAGGCGCGATCGAAGAGATCGTGATGTCAGAACCCGAGGTCGATGTCGCCGAACAGTCGATCGACAGCGACGAAGATCCGTTTGCCGATATTGCCGCCTTGCTCGTCGAATCCGAAGCTGATCCGCTCCTACCATTGGGTCGCGCGACTGATGCATCGACACCGCGAACTTTTTCGGCTGACGATACGGTGCCAATGCCTGCGCTCGATCTGTCCGAATTCGACGATTTCACCGACGAGTCGATACCTGAGCTGTCGTTTGGAGACCCTGCGACAACCGGATCCGCCACGCAAGTCGACCTCACGGATCTCAACGAAACCATCGAGATGGCGGCTTTCGATGCATCGACCAATCGTTCGGACGCTTCGCTGGGGTTTGGCGATCTCGATGATTTTGCCGTTGCAGACGAACCATTTGGCGAATCGATCGAAATTCTATCAACGCCAACTCCTGTTTCTGTTTCCCTCGATTCCGAACTTGCTGGTTCGATAGAGGCAGCCGAAGCAGCTGCTACCGGCAGCGAACTCTCGGACTTGCAGCTACTCGATCTGGACTGGACCGACCCGGCCGAAACGCCCAGCGGTAAAAAGGCAGAATCGACTGATGAAGACGTCAAAACTCCCGAGCTTAGCTCGGCCTTCGCCTGGAGTCTGGCCAGTCTTGATGACGAGGCGGTTGAATCGGCGGCTGTTGAGAATGTTCCGACCGGAAAAGCTTCATTCGGCATCGAGACGATCAGCGCAGCCGAATACCTGACACCCGAAACCGAAACGGTTGCCGATGAGTCCATTGAGGCCGAGATGTCACTCGAGCTGATTCCGATCGAGGATGCCGTCGCACATCACGCTGTCGGGAATTCCAAATCGGGTGACACCACCAGTGAGTCGTGGCTCGATACCGAGAACAAGGTGGTGATTACGCGGGTTTGGGTTTTGGGCGCGTCGATTGGTGGTCCCGAAGCGGTTCGCGAATTTCTGGCCGATATCCCAGCCAAGTGTCCGGCGTTGTTCCTGCTCGCCCAGCATATGGGCGCCGAGTTCATGGATATCATGGCGCAGCAGCTCGTACGTTCAACGCGTTTGACGGTGCGCACGCCTTCGCACGGCGAACGGGTTAGCCACGGCGATATTGTCATCGTGCCAACCACCCACCGACTTCGCGTCGATCGCGCGGGCGTGATCACGCTGGAGGCGCAAGCTGCCGGAGATCGTCCCAATTCGCCGTCGATTGATCAGGTTTTGCAGGATGTCGCTGATCGCTTCGGTGGCCAGGCAGGCGCAATCATCTTCTCGGGCATGGCCGAGGATGCTGCCGAAGGCAGCCGATATCTCACCGAGATCGGTGGCACCGTCTATGCCCAGGATCCGGAAACCTGCGTCATCAGCTCGATGGTTGATGGTGTTATTGATACCGGCGTGGTCAGTTTCGTCGGCTCCCCGAAAGCTCTCGCCGGCAAATTGCTGGGCGAGCTGAGCGCAACCGCAAAAACTTGAGGAATTCATGATGACCGATCTCCCCCGCGAAATTCGTGGTGTCATGATTCCGGTAACCGGAGGACGCGTCCTGCTACCGAATGCTACCGTCGCCGAAGTGATTACCTACACCGTGCCCGAAAAGATCGAAGGTGCTCCGGCGTGGCTACTCGGCCGCTTGAGTTGGCGCGGCTGGCGCCTGCCATTGTTCTCGCTGCCGATGCTTGCTGGACATGCAGCGGAGGAAGATACACGCAATGCGCGGGTCACCGTACTCAAGGGCTTGAGCGGGAACGCAAAGATTCCATTCCTTGCCATGTTGGCGCAGGGCTTCCCGCGATTGACCACAATTACCTCGGAACTGCTTCTGACTACAGGCGACAATACCGAGGTGGGACCGGGCGTACATTCCGAGGTGCTGGTTCGCGATGATCATGCGGTGATCCCGGATCTTGGCGCGATCGAGAAGTTGATCGCCGAGGCGACCGCCGCCGCCTGAGCAGGTTGCGCTCAGCCTCGATCAGTCAGGGTCACAAATCCCCGTGGATCGCTTGCAGAGCAGTAATGCCCGCAAGGCCTGCCGTTTCAGTGCGTAAAATTCGCGGGCCGAGGCGCAAGCCGAGGAAATTGGCCTGGTCGAGCGCGGTGAGATCATGCTGAGAGAGTCCACCCTCGGGCCCAACGACGAGCACGGCCGATTCAAACACAGGCAGTGTCCGCGGTGAGACCGATCCATGCGGGTTGAGCGCCAGCCGCAGTCCGTCGCTGGCCGAGAGAGCCGCCGCCCACGCACCCAAACGGATCGGCATTTCAATCGTCGGTAGACGCAAACGGCCAGACTGTTCGCAGGCGCTCGCAACAACCGCCTGCCAATGTGCAAGCCGGCGCGCGGTTCGCTCTGCATCGAGCTTTACCTCGGTACGCTCGGTGATCAGGGGAACAATCCGACTGATACCAAGCTCGGTCGCCTTTTGCAGGATCAGGTCCATTTTCTCCCCGCGCGCCACGCCTTGGGCCAGGGTAAGTTTCAATAGACTTTCGCGGTCCTCGGCCATGCCCATTTCCAGCACGCGTGCACTGACGGTACGTTTGGTCAGTTGGCTGATTTCCGCGCGAAATTCACGACCATCGCCATTGAACAAAATGATCGGATGACCCTGTTCGAGGCGCAATACACGCGCAAGATGTTCCCCGGCTTGCGCCGGAAGCAGGATTTCGGCGCCGACTTCAAGTGGCTCTAAGACACAGATTCTTGGAATACGCATGATCGAATTCTAACCTGCACCCGACATCGAATTTCGGGAGCGGATGGATTCAAGCGACCGCGCGATTGACACCCTCGATTGCCACCTCGACCATCAAATCAATTTCCACTTCGGTCACGCAATAAGGCGGCATGAAATACACGACATTGCCGAGCGGGCGCAGGATCACGCCGCGCTCAAGCCCATGCAGGTAGACGCGCAGGCCACGCCGTTCGCCTGCTGGAAATTCAGCGCGACTGGCCCGATCACGCACCAATTCAACGGCCGCGATCATCCCGGTCTGTCGAATATCGGCAACGTTCGGATGATCAGTCAGCATGGCAAGCCGCGATGCGAGATGAGTGGCGAGTTTCCGATTGCGCTCCAGCACCGGTTCATCACGAAAGATCGCAAGGGTTTCCAGGGCAGCACGACAGGCGAGTGCATTGCCGGTGTAGCTGTGTGAGTGCAGGAATGCCTTGCCAGCCGAGTACTCGGCATAAAACGCGGCATGCATCCGATCATTCGTCAGCACCGCGGAAAGCGCCATGGTTCCGCCGGTAAGCCCTTTCGACAGGCAAAGGAAATCGGGGGTGATCCTGGCTTGCTCGCAAGCGAACAAGGTTCCGGTGCGACCAAAGCCGACCGCGATCTCGTCGGCGATCAGATGCACGTCGAACTCGTCGCATAACGCGCGTAGTCCGCGCAGATAGTCAGCGTGATACATGCGCATGCCGCCCGCACATTGCACCAGGGGTTCGACAATGATCGCCGCCACTGCATGGGCATGGGTTTCAAGCAAACCGCGCATGTCCTTGAGACGTCGCAGCGCAAACTCTGCGGAGGACTCTCCCTCTTCACGCAGGTAGGCATCGGGCGACGGAGCCAGGATTGGCTCGAACAAGAGTGGCGCATACGTTGCGCGATACAACGCCACATCAGTGACCGATAGTGCGCCTACAGTCTCGCCGTGATAGCCGCCCGATAGTGCGATGAAACGCGTTCGCGCGGGCCTGTTTTGATTGCGCCAGTAGTGGAAACTCATCTTCAGCGCGACTTCGACCGCGCTTGAACCGTTGTCGGCGTAAAACACGTGCGATAGTCCGGGCGGAGCAACCGCAACCAATTGCTCGGCCAACGCCACGGCAGGCTCGTGGGTCATGCCGGCGAGCATGATGTGATCGAGGCGATCAAGCTGATCCTTGAGGCCCGCGACAATACGCGGATGACGATGGCCAAAGATATTCGTCCACCACGAACTCACGGCGTCGAGATAGCGACGACCATCCTGCGCATGCAACCAGGCGCCTTCCGCGCGCTCAATGGCCAGCATCGGAACGGTTTCGTGATCATGCATCTGCGTGCACGGATGCCAGACCACGGCGAGATCGCGCGCGGCCAGCGAGAGTTTTTGCGGGGCAGGGGAGTTCGACATGGCTTTGCTATGATCGGCGGCCAGCCCCTCCCCGCACAAGCCGCCGTCATGAACGTCCCGATACAGAACAACTCTGAAGCCAGATGCAAATTTGCCGTTGGACTCAAGAAGGCCGTTTGCCTTGGCCGAGCGGCGCATGAGAAAGGCGGCTTCCCGAATACCGAATCCCAAATCCCGGTTTTCAACAGCCGCATGGCTGGTCATCCCGGTCGCGCGCGCGCGACCGGCTTCACCCTCATCGAGATTCTCGTCGTTGTCGTCATTCTCGGCATCCTTGCTGCGATCGTTGTGCCGCGCGTGATGGAGCGGCCGGCTGAAGCGCGGATTGTCCGCGTCAAGCAGGATCTGCAAGGAGTGACGACGGCACTGAGCATGTACAAGCTAGACAATCACCGTTATCCGAGCAGTGAGCAGGGTTTGCAGGCGTTGACGGCAAAACCATCGGGTCAACCCGAGGCGCCAAATTGGAAAGGGCCGTATCTTGATCGAATTCCCAAGGATCCCTGGGATCATCCCTATCAATTTCAGCAACCCGGTCAGCACGGTGACGTTGATATCTACAGCTACGGGGCGGACGGCAGACCGGGTGGAGATGGCGATGATGCGGATATCGGCAACTGGGAAGATTGATCCGTCTGGTGCTGATGGCCTGATTGCGAATCGATGAACGCGCCGGCGTCCTGGCTGGTTCGCCAGCTGAGTGATTCGATGGCTGGTATTGATCAGGGCAAGGATGCAGAGATCCTTCGTCGAGAAATACCTATGTCTTATTTTCAAAAAGACGTGAAGCGCACATCAATCCGACTTCCGCTTCTTCGTGGACTGGGAGCAAATCCCGCTTTTGAAGCAGAGCAGAAGCAAGCTCTGCGAGCTTCTCGGCTTCGATGCGGCCGAGGGCCGCTGCCTGCAGCGGTTGGCTTCACCCTTATCGAGATCTTGGTCGTCGTGGTGATCATTGGCGTACTCGCACTGGCTGTCACCCTGAGCATTGCAACAGCCGGTGGCGAGCGTCAGCTCACGCGCGAATCAGAGCGCCTGCAGGCGTTGATCGACCATGCGTGTACCGAGGCCGAGTTGACCGGGCGCGAGATCGGTGTGCGCGTCAGTCGCAACGGCTATGCCTTTTCGATGCTTGGTTTCCAAGGCTGGATGGCAAGCGAGCAAAAGGAAGAGCTACGCCCACGAACCTGGGTACCGGGGATGCAGGTTGCCCTGTATCGGGATGGCCGTGAGATGCGCCTCGCCGACGATGAATCCGAGGCTCCGCAGATCGTCTGCTTCTCGTCGGGCGAACTGTCGCCGTTCGTGATGCGTCTGCAGCTCGGCGATGCACCAAATCGCTACGAGGTTCGTGGCAAGGCTGATGGTCAAATCGACTTAGCCACCGTGGCGTTGAGACCATGAACCGGCAACGCGGATTCACCTTGCTTGAAGTGCTTATCGCACTCGTGGTCGTTTCACTGGCGCTGCTCGCCCTGACTCGCACGGCAGGAATGCAGGTGCGCAGTTTCGATGGCCTGCGCGAACGAACCCTGGCCGGATGGGTGGCCGCCAATGTTCTCGATGAAACGCGCATCGCGACACCGTTGCCGGCCGTCGGCAAGCGCGATGGTCGTACACGCTTCGCCAATCGCGACTGGCGCTGGACGCTGGAGGTCAAGGCGACCGACGATCCCGAGATGCGCCGCCTCGATGTCCTTGTCTATGCCGGCGATTCCGTCGAGCCGAGTACGAGCCTCAGCGGATTCGGCAGCCTGCAGCCCTCGCCATGATGCTTTCGAAGAAATCCGCAAGGACAAACCAGCGCGGCTTCACCTTGATCGAGATTCTTGTCTCTTTGCTGATCTTTGCTGCGATGGCGGCGATCACCTGGGGTGCGCTGAGCCAGATTGCACGGGCACGCAATGCGCTGGCAATCGAACAGGATCGATTCGCCGCCGTGGTGCGGACGATGAGCGACCTTGAGCGTGATCTGCGCCAGGCTATTTCGCGACCACTACGTGGCAATTACGGCGAGCAGGTGCCCGCCGTGCTCGGTACCTCGGAGCGCATCGAACTGAGTCGGCTTGGCTTCGCCAATCCACGCGCCGAACCGCGCAGCAATATCGAACGCGTGCTCTATGACATCGACAACAAGCAGCTACGCCGCGGCCGCTACGCCGTCCTTGATCGGGCCGCAGGCAGCGTGGCGGAATGGCGCGACATGCTTGCCCAGGTCGATGAATTCCGTCTGCGCTATCTCGATAGTGACGGAACCTGGCGCGACCAATGGCCGCCGCGCGATGGCTTGCCCGAAAGCTTGCCTCGTGCGATCGAGGTGCGTTTGCGCCTCGATGATTTTGGTGAGCTGCGCCGGGTCGTCGGATTACCGTCGACGATTCCATTGCAAGGTGTCGGTGCCAGTGGATCACCCGAGACGCCGATCCTGCCCGTTGAGCCGCTCCCGCTGATCGTGCCGAACGGAGCGCGCCCGTGAACGGTCCGAACCGACAACGCGGTGTGGCCCTCCTGATTGCTCTGCTTGCCGTTGCCCTCGCGGTCATCCTGATCGCGTCCCTGCTCGATCGCGGCGAGCTGGCCTTTGCACGCACACGCAATGCTTTGCGCGGTGAGCAAGCCATCGCCTACTCGGAAGGCTTGGAGGCGTATGCGGCCCTGGTCTTGCAGCGCGATAACGCAGCCGATCCCGGTCTCGACACCTTCAGCGATTCCTGGGCGGTGCCGCTGCCGCCGCAGGAAGTTCCGGGAGGCCGCATCAGCGCACGCATGAGCGATTTGAATGGGTGCTTCAACCTCAATAATCTCGTCTCGAAACAACCGGATGTCTGGCGCAAGCGCCTGCGCAACCTGCTCGTTGCGCTTGAGCTCGATCCCTCGCTGAGTGGCGCAATCGTCGACTGGCTCGATGGCGATGGCAATATCGATAACGAGGGAGGTGCCGAAGACAGCGCGTATCTCGCTCAGCCGATTCCCTATCGCACGGCCAACCGCGTTTTTTCGCATATCTCCGAGCTGCGCCTGGTGCGCGGCATCAGTGGCGACGCCTACGCCCGGCTCGCGCCGGAAGTCTGTGCGCTGCCGATGGGTACCTCTATCAATATGAACACGGCATCGACTGCTGTCTTGATGAGCCTCGATTCACGCATGACCGCCGTACTCGCCGAACGTATCCGGCAGAACGGCCAGGCGCGCTGGACCAGTCTTGACCTGGCGCTCGACGAAGTGAGCAAGCAAGGTGTCGATATCAAGCCGCCGGATCGGATCGGTCTCGGCGTCACCAGCAGCTATTTTCTCGCGCGCGGCGAGATCACTCTCGACGGCGTACCATTCGGCTTTTCCAGCATCCTTGAGCGCGTCACCGGTACCGCTCGCGGCGGCGTCCATGTCCTTTCCCGCAGCCGCGGTGGCGAAGATCTGCCAAGTACGACTCTGGCAGAGGTGTTGCAAGCAAAGCGCTAACCGATTGCGACCGCGGATCAAGCGGCCTGCAACCCCGGGTTGCGGGCTGGAGCATGGAGGATGGTCGGCGCATTGAGCGGATGGCACGTTGCAAACCCTCTCGTTTGCCGCGTGATGGCTGCAAGGTTCATTTGCGTCGTGCGAAGATGCTCGTTCGATTCGTTTGAATCGGAGTCGTCGTGCGACAACGGTGATTCGGGTTCAAGTTGCTTGCCCAGGAGCTCTCATGGAAACGTCTGTCCCACGCCGCCCGTCCTGGAAATTCCACGGCGCGCTCGCCGTCATCATTGCACTCGTGCTGCTCATTCTCGCCCTGATGTGGTGGTGGGATACCGAGCCGGATTATTTCGATCCGATCAAGGTCACCCAGCAGCGTGCGACGGCGAAGCAGCAAGCGGTCGTGGTGGGTTCGGCAACGACGAGTGCGCTGATCCATAGCGTCGACGTCATGCTCGACAAGCGTGGCGGCTATCTCAGCAACGACAAGTTGCCGCCCGGCGTGCTGATGGACAACATTCCGAATTGGGAATTCGGCGTCGTTACCGCATCCCGGGATCTGACCCGCGCGCTGCGCAACGAATTCAGTCGCTCGCAGACCCAGTCGGTCGAAGACAAAGATTTGAAGGAGGCCGAACCGCTGATCAGTTCGCCGAATGACCGCTGGTTGCTGCCGAGTTCGGAAAGTCAGTATCGCAAGTCGATGGAATACATCGACAGCTATGCGACGCGTCTGGCCGACAACGATCAGGACGATGCGCAGTTCTATGCGCGTGCTGACAATCTGGTGGATTTCCTTTCGGTGGTTTCGACGCGGCTGGGATCGCTGTCGCAACGCCTCTCAGCCAGCGTCGGCCAGATGCGTATCGACACCGATCTTGCCAACGACCCAAACGCGCAGCAATCGACGCCTGCAGCCAGCTCGCGCATCGTCAAGACGCCATGGGCGCAGATCGACGATAACTTCTATGAGGCGCGCGGCTATACCTGGGCGCTGCGCGAGCAGCTTGAAGCGGTCCGCGTCGATTTCGGTTCAGTGCTGCGCGACAAGAACGCGATGATCAGCCTGGAACAGGTGATCCGCGAAATCGAGGAAGCACAAAAACCCTTGAGCAGTCCGATGGTATTGAACGGCTCGCCATTCGGATTCTTCGCCAACCACTCACTGGTTCTGGCGAACTACATCTCACGTGCGAACGCCGCGGTGATCGAATTGCGTGAGTTGCTCAAGCGCGGTTAGTCTTTTGCCTTCGTCCTTCGCGACTGGACGGAAGAATCCAAACATCATGTGGGAAGCGGCTTCAGCCGCGATGCTCTTGCCTCGGCAACTAGAGCATCGCGGCTAAAGCCGCTTCCCACAATTGCCTCGATTCTGCGGAATCCCGAATCCCGAATCCCGGCCGCACTGTGATTTTTTCCGCTGTGCTGCGAATCATGCAGACACACGGGCACAATCAGGCAGGCAAGGGGATGATGCAAACGATGGCATTCACGGCGGAGAAGTCACGACGCGAGCGATTTGGCGAGCTGCTTGAGCAGCATCGCAAGATCGTCTTCAAGGTCGCCAATACCTATGCGCGGCTGGCGGACGATCGCGCTGATCTGGTCCAGGAGATCAGTGCGCAGTTGTGGCGGGCGTTTCCGGGTTATGACGAAGCACGCTCGTTCTCGACCTGGATGTATCGAATCGCGCTGAATGTTGCGATCTCGCATCTGCGCAACGCGGAGCGACGCGACACACATACCTTGCCGCTTGACGAATCCGCGCACGAAGCAGCCGTCGTTGTCGGCATCGCCGAGCCCGACGAGCGCGTGCGTGCATTGGAGGCATTCATGGTCCAGCTCGATCCGCTCAATCGCGCGTTGTTGCTGCTGGTCCTCGAAGAACGCAGCTATCGCGAGATCGCCGAGATCCTCGGTCTAAGCGAAACCAATGTGGCGACGCGCATCTCGCGCCTCAAACAACGCATCCGCAACGACACTTCATTCAACGGGTAATCAGACATGGACACGACGATGGAATTTGACGATATGAAAGCGGCCTGGCAGACCCTCGATCGGCGCCTTGAGCAGCAGCACGCTCTGAACTTGCAGCTCTTTCGTGATTCGCGCGCAGACAAGGCGCGCAGTGAATTGCGGCCGCTGTTCTGGGGGCAGATCGCGCAGATTTTTTTCGGACTGCTGATGATCCTGCTCGGTGTCTCGGTGTGGAGCAATCACCGTGACGTTGCCCATCTGCTGATCAGCGGGGTGATCGTGCATGCCTATGGAGTCGTCGCGATCGTGCTTGCCGGCATCACGCTCAGCATGATCCAGCGACTCGACTACGCCTCACCGGTGCTTGCCATCCAGAAACAGCTAGCGCAGTTGAGGGCGTTTTATATTCGTAACGGCATGATCGTCGGTCTGTCGTGGTGGCTGTTCTGGATTCCTTTTGTGGCCAGCTTCTTTGCCTGGCTGGCTGGTGTGGATTTTTTTGAAAACATGCAAGGTGCAATCGGCTGGTGCATCGCAGTTGGGGTTGTCGGATTACTCGCCACCTGGGGTTTCCATCACTGGGCACAGCGCAGCGGACGCGCGCGTCTACTCAAGGTCATGGATGACAACATGACCGGCAGCAGCCTGCGCAAGGCACAATCGATCCTTGATGAGATCCGGCGTTTCGAGCAGGACTAGGCCAGAATCGTTTAGCCAAATATCGAGTTCCTCTCGCTTCGGCGCCGGCCCTTTTGGGTCGGCGTTCTGCGTCGACGCTTTTCTTGATTCATGCGGAAAGTTTTCGATCACAGATCGAGCATGCTAAATGCAGAAGTAGCCTCAGGACCGAAGAGGAAAATGCGACGCTGTGCTGACTAACTGCTGTGCATCGAGATGCTCGATAGGCATACATCAACCGATGGTTTTGCAGGATGCTGCTTGTGCGCTTTTCGATCGTTGCTCACGCGGCAGAAAGTCTTACCCGGGTGCGGCCTTTGATCGGTGCATCGGCGCATGCGCGCCACTTGACGCAGGGCGATAAAACGGAAACTCTCGATGCATCCAATCCGGATGCCGATGGAGCACCGTATGACTATCGAGATTACCCACGAGCCCGCAGCCCAGCGTTTTGTCGCGCTGGTCGAAGGTCAGGAATGCGTGATCGACTATCGACTTTCCGGCACCACGATGACGATCACTCACACCGGCGTGCCGGCGAGTCTTGGTGGACGCGGCATTGCGAGTGAGCTCGCGCGCTTCGCCTTGGAAGGGGCAAAAGCGCAAGGCTGGAAAGTGGTGCCAGCCTGCTCCTATGTTTCCGCATGGATCGAAAAGCACCCCGAATATCAGGGGCTTCTCGCCTGATCGTGCTGTCGCTCAGGCTTCAGATGCGCGATGGCGTTCGACGCCGGCGATGATTTCCTGCTTGGCGGCGTCGGCATTGCCCCAACCTTCGAGCTTGACCCACTTGCCCTTTTCGAGATCCTTGTAGTGCTCGAAGAAGGGGCCGATGCGTTCAAGCCAATGCTTGGACACATGCTCGATATCGTTGATGTGGGCGTAGCCTTCAAACACCTTCGGGATAGGCACGGCAACGAGTTTTTCGTCGGCACCGGCCTCATCGGTCATGCGCAGCACACCGACCGGACGGCAGCGGATCGCCGATCCGGGAACCAGCGGCAACGGCAGGATCACCAGCACATCGAGCGGATCGCCATCACCACCGAGGGTCTGCGGGATATAGCCGTAGTTGCAGGGATAACGCATTGGCGTCGATAGAACGCGGTCGACAAAAATCGCGCCGGTGGCCTTGTCGACCTCGTACTTGACCGGCTCCGCGTCCTTCGGAATCTCGATGATGACGTTGATTTCGTTTGGCACATCCTTGCCTGTGGAAATTAGCTGCAAA
>JBBQTY010000062.1:0-19086 GCA_038234445.1 Lysobacterales bacterium | reverse complement strand
TGCCGGTCGACCGACATAGAGCGCATCGGCGAGACGCTCGATCTCGATCGTTCCATCGACCGAAAGATCCGGTCGGGCACCTGCGGGCAGCTTGCCTTCGAGTTCCACATCCACCTGCACGGTACCGTTCTGCACCGCCGGATCGACGCGCAGTACTTTGCCTAAGACGATGCCGTTGCGCGTATCGATCTTCGCGGGCTGTCCGATCACAATGTCTTTGGCCTGGGTTTCCGCGATGCGCAGCTCGGCCATCAGGTCACCTGGTCGTGCAACGCGTGCGAGATTGCTGCCCGCTTCAACCTGTTGCCCTTCTTCGACCGGCACGCGCTGCAACACACCGGCAATCCCTGCACGCACCTTGAGGCCATCGGCCTGGCGCTGGCGAAGATCGCGGGTATTGGCGAGTTGATCGAGACGTGCCTTTTCAGCGGCCAATTGCGCCGTGATATTGCGGCGGAACTCGGCGACACGCTGTTGCTCGATATCGACGCGATACTTGAGCTGTTCGAGCACGACCAGACTTTTCTTGTATTGCACAGCCGGGATGATGCCTTTCTCGGCGACGCCCTTTTCCGACTCCGCTTGCATGCGCGCGGTTTCGTAGTCGGTTTTTGCTTGCGCCTGGGCCGCCTGCTGATCGAGCAAGCGCGACTGCAGCTCAGTGCGTTTGGCGGCGAGATCCGATTGTGCCGCCGTGAGTGCCGTCTTCGCTGCGAGCAATTGATCGTCGACCTCGGGATTGCTGAGTTCGAGGATCACTGTATCGCCTTCGACTTCGGCACCCGGCTTGACCACGATGCGTTCGACGCGTGCCGAAGTCTCCGCCGCGATCCAGCGAATCTCTTTTGGAACGAGCGTTCCGGGGCCGCGAACTTCGCGAAGCAGTTCGCCGCGTTTGACCGTATCAACCAGCACGCTGCTGCGTTCGACTGACGGCATGGCGGGACCGAGCGCCATGAGGCCCGCAGCACCGGCGATGACAAGGATTCCGACCGCGGCGCCAATCAGAAGCTGGCGGCGGCGTTTACGTTGCTTGAGTTCAGGGCGTGCGATATCCATAGTCTGATAGAGCACGAGCTGTGCCAACTCGATTTCTTGAGCATATGTGCTTGTTCTAGAAAGATTATTCTGATTTGTACGGACGAATGATCGCAACGATGTGTCCGCTATCGAACACCTTCTTTTCGTGAGCGATCAGTGTCCGCTCTGACGACCGTTCACTCATCCCCGCAAGCCTGGCATCAAAAAATTTCCTGGTTCGCGTTGAACCTCAGTGATCAGAGGCCCCTCTCCCGTCGGCAGAGGAGTTGGGGTGACGCCTGCATGGATGCAGTCGGTACGCATCCAAGGATGGATGCGGTAGAACGGCGTCGGGAACAGCCGTCGAGAACCGCGTCAGGAACGAAGGTCGAGGGTTCGGTCGAAGTGAACCGTGGAATTACTCAGCGCTTCAAGATTGCGCTTCGCTCGTACCCTCGGCAACTGCTCCATGCGTTGCACTACCTCCTGCATCCATGCAGTCGTCATCCGGCGCTGCGCGCCACCTTTCTCCCGGCGGGAGAAGGGTCGAGTCGACTGAGGTTGGGCGCCAATCAGGAAAAGTTGTCGACCCGTGACACGTAAGGTCGACAGGCTGAATGAAGCGGCATGGGCCCGGGGTGAAGTCGCAACCCAGTCCGGATGACTTTGCGACATCCCTTGATATCGAAGGTTGTCGCGGCTTTTCGCTGCCGCAATGAACGCATCGAATCCCTTTAAGTCCGTTTGGCACGGCCCTTGGTGCGCATTGCCCTGTGACAACGCGACAATCCCATCAAGGAGAAATGCGTCATGGGAAACATGTTCAGTTTCGCTCAGAACAAGTCAGCTCGGGCAGCCAGCGCTATAGGTTGGGAATCACGCTACAACGGAACAATGTCCGTAGCCGTCATCGATCGCGTGCCGGTAGCCGGCATATCCGGCCCTTGGCCCGACGGCAACTATGCCCTGACGTGGTGGGAATCCAGCGAAGTCGATGCGTCACCCAGTCTCGAATTTTTCCGTTCGATGGCAACGGCGCAGCGTCGCGCAGAGGACGCAGCCTTGCAGATAATGCGCAAGATGTAACTTGTGTACGCTGACGTTCGGATCTCACATCTCGATTCGGCAGCTCACATGAGACACGCTTGGCACGCACGTGATGTGAGATCCAACGAATCCGACCCGCAAGGGAGCCGGTTGAACCGGCACCCTTGCGAGTTCAGCTTAAATTCGTCCCATCAACAGCAACACGATGATGATCACGACGATCAGGCCCAAGCCACCGCTCGGCCCGTAGCCCCAACTGCGGCTATGACCCCAGGTTGGCAGTGCACCAATAAGAAGAAGAACGAAAACGATAAGCAGAATGGTTGAAATTGTCATGGTGCGTCTCCTGGGAACATGAAGCCCCGCTTCGGGGCTATGTGACTTCGGTGGTCTCGCGCACGGATCAATCAAACCCTCATTCCTGCCGACACTGGATCGACGCGAAGCGGGCAGATCTCAAGTTGTTCGTGTGCTGACCCCGCGACCATGAATAGCCTCTCGTGCATGAACGCGTCCTGTCATTTCTGAACGATGCGTTTCTCGTACAGAATCCAGTCATGCAACGGGGCGACGTTGCACACGCCTTCAACCTCTTTCATGGTCTTTGGCGAGGCGAAACTCTCGACAACGCACTACTAATCTCGTCATTTCAAGGATCGTCGTATGGCCGGGACTGGACCGATGCATTCGTCTAAAATGCTTGTCAATCGAGCGGCATCGCGGCCACTCAGGAAAAGGAATTTGAGAAGTCAGCTTCCAGTATGAGAACTGCCTCGCACCGCACGGAGGTCGACAGCCATAGCAATCGCTCAATGTCCCGGGACGCATAAGCCACCTCCGCGCGAGCCGACTTTCCAAGTGGTCGTTTCAGGGCTGCGACTCAATGCAGAAGGCGGTTCGTAAAGCTTTGATTGAGTCCTTTGTCCCGAGCTAGTTGTCCTGATCAGAGAAATGCCGACCCGCTATGGTCATTTCCCCCATAAAACGGGATCATTACCTTTGACACTGTCTTGGCGCGCGATTGGCAAACCGCCAAGCTTCCGGAGCCCGCATTGAAATGACATCGCAGCACCCGACCATCGGCAGTCTTCTGCGCTCGCTGCGTGCGCGAAACGACTGGACACTCAAGGAGATGAGCGAGCGCTGCGGTATCCCGTTGTCGACCCTCTCCAAAGTCGAACACGATCGCCTGACCCTGACCTACGACAAGCTTCAGCAACTGAGTCAGCGTCTGAATATCCGCATGTCGGAGCTATTTGCTGAAAACGATGCATCGGCGGACTCCTCGGTGACGGCGCGCCGCAGCATTGGGCGGATCAAGGATTCCATTCGGGTCAAGACGCCGAACTACGACTACTACTATCTCTGCCCGGAATTGCGCAACAAACGCATGATTCCGGTTCTGACCCGCGTACGCGCCAAAAGCCTCGCCGAATTCGGCGAACTGGTAAGGCATACCGGCGAGGAATACATCCACGTTCTCGAGGGCGCGGCCGAGGTTCACACGGAGTTCTACGATCCAGTCGTGCTCAAGGCGGGAGAATCGGTTTATCTCGATTCCAACATGGGCCACGCCTATACGGCGGCCGAAGGTTGCGATGAGGTGCTGCTGCTCGGCATCTGCTCGAGTGCCGATGATCAACTGCTCACATCCCTCATGACGCTGTATGGCGAAGAGGCACCAAGCGAGCGAACAAAAGCGCGTCGCCTCGCAATACCGCGTGATGAAGCGCCGCGAGCCGCGCCGATCGACAAGCGTCGCGGCAACCGCGAGCCGGCGAAATCAAGAAAGGCAGCGAAGAAATCGACTCGCTGAGCGCTGCCGGGGCAAGCCAGCTACGTTCAGCCCAATTGTGCGATAGCCGCCGGAATTGAAGCCGGCTCGCCCACTTGGACAACTCGCGGATTATCGAGCGAGAAGTCCGCATCAGTCTCCAGCGACCAGGTCGAGTGATACGGCATGTACACGCCCCAGCCGCCCAACTCGATCACCGGTGCGATATCCGATCGCAGCGAATTGCCGACCATTAGAAATGCATCAGCGCTCACATTGCACTCTGCCAGAACGCGCGCGTAGGCCGCCGGATTCTTCTCGGAAACGATCTCGATACGATGAAACAGATCGCACAACCCTGATCGATCCACCTTGGCTTGCTGGTGAATCAAATCCCCTTTCGTAATCAGCACGATGCGATAACGACTGGCGACTTCCTCGACGGCGTCTCGAATGCCTGGCAGCAACTCAACGGGATGCGCGAGCACGTCTTTGCCAATACCGAGCAAACGATGCAAGTCAGCCGAACTGATCTGACCGCCAGTGATTTCAAAAGCCGCTTCAATCATCGACAAGGTCATACCCTTGGCGCCATAACCGAATACATGAAGGTTGCCGGATTCGATCGCCAGCAACTTCTCGTGCACGCGGGCATCGGCGAGGTCGACATAGTTGCCGACAATTCGCTCGAATTCGGACTGCGCCGCATCATAGAAATCCTGACTACGCCAGAGCGTGTCGTCGCCGTCAAATCCGATCAGTTCGAGCATTTTTCATTATTTCCACAAGTTTCTGCACGGCGGAACACGCGTACGATCAAGGGTCCGATTCTACCTTGCTTGGGATCGGGGGCAACGCCAATCCTTCAGCAATTGATGCGCAAATCCTCGGTGCACATGGCCTGAGTAGTCGCTCGATACCGATGACGCGATTCAATTAGTGCCAAAGCCGCGGACTGAAATCCGATAGGGTTGGAGGTGACCTCGGCGTGCTCGGATCACCGTGTCTCGAGTCCCTCACTACTTCTATCTTGGGCGGGCTTGATGGCCGTTTGCAGCATTGAAACGGCCACGACGCGGTTTCGTCCTTGCTGCTTGGCTGCGTAGAGGGCCTCATCGACGGCACCATAGAGTCCGTCGTCATCGCGATAGTGTTCAGTATGAAAGCTGCCCACGCCCGTGCTCAACGTCACCTCCAGCTTCAACCCTGCGCAGACGACCGGGTTGGATGCCAGCGCTTCGCGAAATGCCTCGACCCGGATCATCGCCGCAACTTCATCGGTATCGCGAAAGATCAGACCGAATTCTTCGCCTCCGGTGCGCGCGACAAGCACGTCACTGCCCTTGAATGCCGCTTCGAGTCGGCGCGCGAGATGCTTGAGCACCTCGTCCCCGATGACATGGCCGTGACGATCATTGATCGACTTGAAATGATCGATATCGAGCAGGGCCAGGGCAACCCCTGCCCCGGCCAACCACTGCGCCTCGCGAACTTGCGAGTTGAGCGTCTCTGAAAACGTGCGCCGATTGAAAAGGCCGGTCAACGAATCGGTACGGCTCAGTTGCTCGTACTTGTCGCGCTGGTCGCGCAGTGCCTCGTCAAGATCAAGTCGGCGCATGTAATCGGCATGTGAGCGAAAAGCAGCACTGGCAAGATAACCTGCATAGAGCGAAAAAGCGCACGCTGGAACCCGCAACAATGGGTCCAACCACAGCACAACAACCGTCGGGGCCACCAACACCAGAATACCCGTGACGGCCAATCGCAACATGGATGTATACAAATGGGCAAAAACTGTCGCAAACGCTAGCGTCCCGAACAACGAAGCGCATTTGAACAACGCAACGATGTCCGGGTCTAGCAGCACCTGAAGCTGGATAAATACCCAAAGCAACGGACTCGACATCGCGGCTATTGAATAGCGATTCATCCAGCGACGCTGTTCATCCGCCGCTTTGGCGTGTGGGCGGGTCCAGCGCCGCCATGCCGACGCCGCGATAAAGCCGATCGTCATTGACAGCGCCATCAATGGAGAACGTGCAGGCAGATCGGTCACGAGCAGCAGCGGCAACCAGGCAATGAGGTAGAGCAACCCACCCGACGCGGATCGCTCATAGGTATCACGCACCCGCACTCTCAGCCGCCGTTCAAGGCGAAGCACGCGCTCCTGATGATCGATCACCACTGTCATGCCTTTCCTCCCGGAAACAGGCACCTCCAACCAACAGGCAATGCTCGCACAGTCCGCGGATTGACGCACATCAGCGCTTGAAACAGTGCCTCGGCAAGCGTGAAGCCGTTCGCATTCGAGCGGAATCAGAGTCGATTGCCAACTCGATGATGGGACAGGTTCAGGCGCCAGCCTGCAAAAAGGCATCCCACACTCAACATTGGAGCCTCATCATGCTGATCGAGCCGCATACGGAATGCGCGCACAAACCATGCGTCTGCCACGTCACAACCCACGATGGATTCTGCAGCGAGGGCTGCAAGAAAGCGGCAGCGAAACTTATCGATACCTGCACGTGCGGACATCTTGACTGCGCTATCGAACCCGCGCTTTCAGACTCAATCCTGATCGCTGCGACTTAGGAGTCTGCGCCTGTGACGGGCATGGGAAAAACAGGGGGCGTTTCATTCACTTCCTTGACGAATCTCCAGCTCGAATCGCGTTCCGCGCCCCGGAAACGATTGCATGCGAACCTCGTGGCCAAGCATCGAGGCCGTGCGACTCGCGATCCACAAACCGAGGCCCAAGCCCTCGCTGGATGGGTCGCCTTGCTGAAATGCGTTGAAGATGGCATCGGCCCGTGCGGGCTCAATGCCAATTCCGCTGTCAATCACTTCAATCACGATGCTGTCACGACGCCTTCTGCAACCGACAAGAACGGTTCCATCCACGGTGTACTTGATCGCATTGCTGATGAAGTTGCCAACGATGGTCGCCAGCAACTCCGGGTGACTCTCGACAATAGCGGTGCTGCGCACATAGTGCAGACCGAGTCCCTTGCGCTCGGCAATTGGGCGCCAAGGCACGAGCAAAGGATCGAGCACCGTATCGAGTGAAAATGCGCGCGTCTTCGGCACCCCGTCGCCATCATCCGTGGTCGCCAGGGCGACGAGTTTGTTGAATTCGCTATCGATCTGCATAAAGGCGTCGCTGGCGACACTCAAGCGCTTCTGCAACTCAGGGCTTACTTCGCGGCGCACCTTTTCTATCGCATAACTGCCTGAGCGCATTGGCGTCTTGAGATCATGGCCGACGATTGCGAGCAGCCGTTTTTGAAAGCCGGCCGCACGCCCCGCCAGCGCCAATGCTTTGCGCAATTCCAGCTGGGCCATGACTTGCCTTGCCAAGGCTTTCAAGGCGTGCGCTTGTTCATCGCTCAACAATCGCGGTTGAAAGTCGAGCACGCAAACCGTGCCGAGCGAGAGTCCATCGGCGGTCAACAAGGGCGCCCCAGCATAGAAGCGCAAGCCGGGATCACCGGTCACGAGAGGATTGGCTTTGAAGCGAGAATCGAGCGCGGTGTCGGGGATGACGAACAATTCATTCTGCAGAATCGCATGCGCGCAGATGGACGGGCCGAGCGGCATCTCACGCAGTCCGAGTCCGATCTCGCTCTTGAACCACTGCCTGCCCGAATCAATGAAATTGACCACGGCGATCGGTGCATTGCAGATCAACGCCGCAATGCGCGTTACGTCATCGAAAGCGCCTTCGATCGGCGTATCGAGAATCCCATACGAACGCAGCGCGGCGAGTCGCGCCAATTCGTTGACGGGAACCGGCGGACAAGCAGGAAATTCAGACATGCGCATGCCGGACAATTGAGATCGCGCATGCTACCTAAAGGTCACCTCGGCAACAATCGAATCCCTATGGCGGCATCAGATTGGCTTTCGACTACAACTGCGAGAGCAATTCCAGAATGCGCCCCGTCACTGATTGCACGTAGTACTGATCGATGCCACCGGCGTCGCTGTTCGACATGGCAATAACGACATAGGGATCTTCACCGGAATTTTCGAGCATCCAGGCATGGGTCAAGACATGCAGGCCATTGGCACCTGAGGCCAGGCTGCCGCCCTTGTACCAGACGCGATCCCAACGATCCCGTACTTCTGGCTGCGCCGCCTCTGAGCCGAGTGCGGCGTCGACGGTCTTGAACGCCTCGGAACCTTGCGGTAACCGTCGCAGCTTGGCGAAGGCGCGGCAGATATCAAACGGACTGGCACGCCAGGTTCCTGCGGTCAGCAGTGATTCGTGAAAATAGGGTCCGCCCGTGTTCGGCCCCAGCGGCTCGATGCTGTCATGCAGAAACTGGTATTTGAACGCTTGAGTGCCATTGACATAGGTCAGAGCGACATTGAGTGGAAACGAAAGGAACAGATGAAATTGTTCGCTTATTCCGAGCAACGGTTGCAATAGCTCCGGTTGGGCGACGCCGTATTCAGAGACGATCTGATCGAGGCGCGTTCGACCGACGCGCTGGTGCAGCAGGTCGGTCGCGGTGTTGTCACTGATGCCCATCATCAGGATCGCCAAATCGCTGACCGGAAAAGGCGTGTTCAACGGCTCGCTATTGATCGTTCCTCCGGGCGCGAGCTCGCTGGCAACCAGCGGCAGGATTTCAGACGAGGAAAGCGTGCCTTCGACGATCGATTGGCCAATTCCCCCGAGTATCCAGGTCTTGAAGATCGAGGCCGTCGCCCGCGGCGTATTCGCATTGCGATCCTGCAGGATGGTGCACTGGTTGGCGCTGTTGATACGCCCGACCAGTAACGATGGTGCGGAGGAAAGCGTCGCAAATTTTGTCGCCGCCTCGGCCAGGGTGAGACTTTGGTCGGCCGGGTACTGCACCGAGCCGTAGTAGTTATTGACATACAACTCGACTATTTTCTTTTCGCCGGTGTAGTGCGCACCGAGAATCAGGTACCCCGAAGGCGAAGGGTCACCCGGCGAATCGATCACGACGACCGTTTTTACCGGAGTCACCGCAACGACATCGCTGATGCGAGCATTCGGGTGTTCGCTGCGCACCTGATTCACAAAAGCTGCAATTGAGGCGAGGTTGAACGCAGGATCGAAATGCGCCGTAGCCTCCGCCAGAGTGGTTGTCTCGCCGACAGCGAGCTCGCTGATCAACCACTGCAACTGATCGACTGCGGGCCCAGCCGGCAATTGATACTGACCCGCCACGAACGGAAACCTCGGAGCGATCGTCGGCGGATCGAAACTATCGACAAACAGCTGCGCCTGAGCACATGGAGCCAGAAACAGGCCGAGTACGATGAAAATGAGTCGTTTCATGGGTAGTCCTCCCTTCGAATCATGCGTCTGCAAGTGCAGTCATACGAAAATTGTTTGATCTCGCCTATGTGTACTGCGCAGTAGTGCGTTGAATTGGCTCATGAGCACGAAAAAGTTTTTGCCGAAATCACAATCATCCGAGAAGATCGAGCCGGCAATGCGCCACGAGCGAACTCACTCCGGTGCGATGATTTCTCCCCGATAATGCGGGTCTACGTCCTCCTTGCCCAGAGCATCACGCAAATCAACGAGCGCAGCATGAATATCATCCGGTTCACGCATGGCCTTGCGGGCACTGCCGACCGCACGGCGCACCTCGGGTGGAGTTCTTCCAGCGTCGATCAAGGCAATTGCCGGATCACGACAAGCAATCAGCGTGTCAATCCAGTCCGCGGGCTGCCCTTTTCGCAAGCGCCGCGTTGCCATGCGCGTCGCGCGAAATGCAGGAGCGACACTTTCCACTTGCCCGATCGCGAAACCGAATTGCGCAGAAGAGCGCACGTGGAAGGTCGGATCCAATGCTTCGCTGAGAGCCGCCAGCGTGTCGGCGATCCGACGGCGTAGAACCTGTCTTGATCGCACCGGAAAAACCAACCACGCGGATGCCACACCGATCAGCGCGCCGATCAGGATTTCTTCCATGCGCAATAGAAGGAGCTTCTCGGGTGACTGCCCTTCAAATCCTTGCAGCAAGGCCAACGCGAGGGTGACGAAGAGAGCCCACCACGCGTAGGAGATCGGCCGCAGCCAGATGCCGAGGAATACTGCGACAAGGATCAGCGCCAACGTGAAATCATCATGCGTGCCGACGTGAACGACCGCGGTCAACGCGAGTATGGTACCGAGCATGGCGCCGAGCATTCGCAACACACTCTTGTAGGCGACATCGAGTCTGCCCTGATTGCCTGCGTTGACGATATACGCCGTCAGCACCAGCCAGGCCCAGCGCTCCGGGAAAAGCAGATAGCCGACCGCAAAAGCCAGCGCGAGCGCAACCATCATCTGCAAGGCCATGCGCGTGCTTGCAACCGGTCGCAAGCTACTTGCTGCTTCCTCCACGGGTTTAGCTCGCGGCTCACTCGGCAACGGCTCCAACCATCGGAGCTTTCGACCAAGCGCATGGAAGATTGCCACCCAGAACAATGCAAGCAAGGCGACAAGGATTGGAATCAGCGCGGCCATCATCGGCCCAACCAACGTCGACGGTGTGTACGGCGTGATCAGGATCACGATGAAGGGCATTGCGATCAACGCTCCAGCGCGGCGGGGCAAAGGACCAAACCGACGCATCCAGATCGAAATTCCGATGCCGAAAACGAACATGACTGCCCCCAGCCACGGAAAGTGCAGCAAAAGGAACCCCACCGCCAACGCAGCCAAACTGACCATTGGCAAGATCACCGCCGCTTCAAGCCGACCACGCAAATCCCGATCGAGATGACTGCGCGACAGCGCGTACGCAAGCACCATCGAAAGGGTCAGCGGGCCAGGCTCAGGATCAAGGACATATGCGCACGCCATGGTCGCCAGCGCCGCGAGCATGGTTAGTACCGCATCCAGGAATGCTGCGCGAACAAGACCCGACATGATTCCACCCGCTAAATACACTGATTGAAAGGCGTGATCGTACAAGCTGGGAACCTCAGTTATCGATGGCGCACAAAGCGAATGTCGATTCTTCACGGTGACAGCGCATCGCGGAAGGCTCCCGCTCGCGATCCACGAGCCGGCCCATTTGGAAATTCGACGACAATAAATCGACGACCCATTCGAGCTGCCGAGCTACGGTGAGATTTCTAGGTCGCGCCGCCGCTATGCTGTCGTCTTCGCGCAGTGGGCGATGGTCAATTTCGCGACAAGCTGGAAACACGCCAATAACTATTGACTCAGGAAAACCGAATGATGATTTGCAGATTGAACCTCTTTGCCTTCCTGCTGCTCTTTTCGATCCCGACGCTGGCCGCGGCTCCCAAAGATACCCATGTCGAAGTGACGCTCAAGCGCCAGGCCGATGCCTGGGATCTCGCGATCATCAACAAGGACCTCAAGGCAATCGAAAGCAACATCTCGGTGAATTTCATGGAGATTGGGAGTAATGGCACGAAATCCGACAAACCCGCATTCGTTTCTGCATTGATGGATCCACGCCTTTCGATCGCACCGTATAAGGTCGAGGATTTCCAGATTCGCGTTTTCGGAAATACCGCGCTGTTGACGGGTACGACCGACATGCACGGCAGTTGGGATGGCAAGCCGTTTACGAGCCGCTATCGCTACACCGATGTCTACGTCCGCGAAAATGGCAAGTGGCGTGTCGTCAATGTGCAGACCACGCCGATCCCTTGAATGCAGTGCGCCGTCGTGATGATCCTGGCGCTTGACTGCGCGCGCGTCCAAGCACCGAAGCTTTTTGGATATTTCCATCCACATCATTCGATTCACGATGCAGGGCGGGATATCCCAAAGGGTGAACAACCAACAGATTCAAACCAATAAGGCTTTGCGCATTCCATCGCGTTGCATCCGAACCCGAGCGGGGGTATAACGTTCGTTATAACTGTTTTGGAGCGCGCCCATGAAACTGAAAATCACTACGATCGGCAATTCCGCGGGCGTCATCCTGCCGCGTGAATTGATGGCGCGTCTGCGTCTGGAAAAAGGCGATGAGCTGTTTGCGCTTGAAACGCCCGATGGCATTCGGTTGACAACCTATGACCCCGAGTTCGCACGTCAAATGGACGTGGCTGAGGAAGTAATGCGCAAGGATCGAAACGTCCTGCGAAAGTTGGCGCAATAGGTCACGCCGGTGATCATCTGGATCGAAAGACCACTCGCTCTGGCTATCCATGAGCGCCAGTTGGCCGAACATGGCGGCGGCATCGGTGTGCGTGATGACATCCTGCTGGGGTCGGCACTCGCGCGCCCGCAGCAGTTGCATGCCTATGGCGATCCACCGCCAGATATTACTGACCTCGCGGCCAGCCTCGCCTTCGGTCTTGCGCGAAACCATCCGTCCGTCGATGGCAATAAGCGCACCGCCCATGTCTGCTATCGCGTCTTCCTTGCACTCAACGGAGCCGACATCACGGCGAGCGACGAAGAGAAATACGTCGCGATGCTTTCGCTCGCCGATGGCAGCCAATCCGAATCCGAATTCGCCGCTTGGCTGCGCAAGCACATTACGCTCGATGCGGGCAAGCGCGTGAACGAACCGCGAGCGCGCTACGCACGTTGAAAGATCCAGCCAGTTCGCAGACCGGTCGAACCGAACGATGAGGCTCAAGCGAATCGCCAAGTATCAAGGGTCCATGAAGATGAACTTCCTAAACCACGTCGTCGTTCCAATGCACCGTGCGCGCTCCAACCGAGTACCGCAACACTTCGATCACTCGGTGACAGCCAACTCGCAACCAGGCAAACGATGAAGGTCTACTACAACTCCGCCTGCCCGGTTTGCAAAGCGGGTATCGAAGGCCAGAAAGGAAAAGACAGCACCTGCCAGATCGAATGGAATGACGTTCATCAAAATAACGCTGTTGTTGCCGAGGTCGATGCGGAACTCGAATTCGTGCGCGAGCGTTTGCATGTCATCGACGAAGACGGCGACCTCCACGTCGGCTTCGACTCGTTTCTCGCAATCTGGCGAAACTCCCCGCGCGAGAGATGGAAGGCAGCCGTATTCGGCTTGCCTGTCATCAGCTCCGTTTGTCGCATTGCGTACAACGTGTTCGCCGCCGCGCTCTATCGCTGGAATCGTTCACGCAAGCACTGGTAAAGGCCGCCTGACCATTCGCCTGCCCGCCTCTCGACTCAACCTGCTTGCAAAGTGCGTCTGACGACTGCGCTGGCTTGTCGGCGAACTGCCTGATCCATTCGGCATATCAGCAGCAAGTGGTTCAAAGATTTTAGGCGCCTGTCGTTGCTCAAGTTCTGATCGTCGAGCAGTCGGACTCGACACGAGCCATGCCATCTTCATGCGTGATCTTCCTGAGCGCTTAGCCGATCAGACGCTTGACCATCGGCATTGCAGCCTGAGGCTGTAGTCGAGATAGAAGCGACTGACGGGTCGTTTGTTGATTCCGTACGAACGCCACGTCGATTCGCGACCACGCTTTTGTCATGACACCCGAAAATGTCCAGGTACGCCGCGCTTTCGCGTTCATTGAATAGCGCGCTGTTTTCAGTTCGCGCGACATTCGGTTCAAGCCTCGGGGATTGCTCCATGCGCAGAAATTCACTAGCTATCGTCTTCACGCTGCTCGCGCTCGCGTCGACTGGTCCCACCACGCTGCTCGCCCAGACCACACCACGCGCAACGACGCCAACACTGGCCGCCGATCAGTCAGGATGTTCCGTCATCAACTACTACGATGTCGGGCCCGGCAAGGCGAATAGCAGTCTCAGTCAACTGCCCTGGAGCAGCCTGAAAGGCTGCGACACCGTGCGCATCTATCCGAAAGTGGGCAATGCGCCTTACCACGAGATGATGCTGATCTCGGCCGGCACCAACCTCACGCCAACGACGCCCACGAAATTCATGCGCGTCCTTGGCGTGCCGGATCCTTCAACCGGGGATCTGCCGATCATCGACGGCGTCAATGCCACGCAGTTGGAAACTCCTGCTGGACAGGTTCCGCGCTCGCTGCGCTATCTATCAAACACGCTGGGTGACCCCAATCGCGTGCTGTACAAGCTCGGCCTGCTCATGATCTCCGGGCAGAGCGGGCGCGATTACAACTTCGGACCGCCCGGATATATCTCGATCGAGAACCTCGAAATCCGCAATGCCAGCTACGGAACAAGCTTCATCGATGGTCTGACCAATGCACCCGACACCTACCGGGCATTTACCTCGTGCATTTATGTTGAAGCCGCAGCGCATCTCGTTCTCAAGAACAACATCCTGCACGACTGCGGCAATGGCCTGTTCATCAACTCAAAGAACGGCGCTCTCGTCGAGTTGTCGCAAGACGTGCTGGTCCAGGGCAACACGCTCTACAACAACAGCAACGCCGTCGGCACCGGTGGCAGCAACGGCTACTCCGAGCACAACAGCTACACCGAAGCCCGCGACATCATCTACCAGTACAACACGTTCGGCGACGTAAAGCCCGGTGCCCATGGCGACTGCCTGAAGGATCGATCCTCCGGCTTGATCGTGCGCTACAACCGCTTTCCATCGAACTGCGGCATTCTGATTAACCTGCGCGATGCCACAGGCGGCGGGACCCTGATTCACGGGGACGCGGGCTATGCCACAACCCATATCTACGGAAACGTGTTCGATTTATCCGGGTCAGCTGATGCACATCTGGTCAGCTACGGTGGCGACAGCGGAACGACTGCCATCTATCGCCAAGGCACTCTGTATTTCTATAACAATACTCTCGTCGTCACAGGTGATGCCAATCATGGCGCTTATCCATCAGTGTTCCTTTTCAATCTCGACCTGCAGAATGCGATTGCCGAGGTCAGCAACAATATTTTCCAGGCCACCCCGACATCGGTGAATTTGCCAGGCATGGTTCAGGCCATGTCATATGGCCACGGAACGGTTAGTTTGTCAGGCAACTGGGTTTCGCCCAACGCGGGTCAGTTCTGGCTCGGCCACATCGTTCCGGGCGCGATCGTCAACGGCTGGATCAGCAATATCGGAGCAGGCAATCAACCGATGTTTGTCAACGAATCGGCGCACAATTTTCGTCTCGCCGCGGGGTCGCCGTTGATCAACGCCGGCGTGGCGCTTGATGCAGAAATCTCTGCATCGGGAAATCTGCCGTTGAGCGAAGTCGGATTCGATCCCAACGCGCTCCGCGTCAACGATGGTGCGATTGATATCGGCGCCTATGAGTACCCGAGTGGCGACAACATTTTCGCCGACGGCTTTGAGTGATCGTCGCTGCACTACCCGATTCGCGGCTCAACCCTGAGCTACCCGTCGAGGTGATGCCGAACTTCCCAAGGCAAACCGCATCGACCATCACTCGAACGGAATGATCCGACTTAACTGGATCACCGGAGAGACTTTTGTGCAATTAGGAATATCGCGAGCAAGCTGCTCACCGATCCGCGATCTTGCTTCCATGAACACCTGAATCGATTCGAAGCGCATATGGACGCTTATGATGATCGTCGGTGGCGGCCAAGGCTCGACTCCAGCTTTCAAGTATTGGAGCGTGACTTCCGTGAGCAAATAGCCGAACAGGCGCTTCGCTACCGGCAACGCATCCAGGCGATGAGAAACAGGCGACGTGTTCCACTCGTCGAGGCTCACCATCGGCCTGCACAACGCGCCGAAAAAATCTGGATCCGAAGTTGAATTCTCCAATTGGGAGGTAACGTCTGCGGGTTTGACCGGAAACCCATCGTGAGCCGTTCATATCTTGCTTCCAGCATCCCGAGCGTCCGCTAATCCAACTGTCTGGACTTCACTTTCGCCCATATTTGCACTCCAATCCTCCATCAATTCATGAAGTTGGGCAGGCAAGGATGAAACGACGCACGAACGAATGTCCAAATCGCCCACACAATGTCGTTCCTCGAATCACGCCGCGATTGCGACGGCGATTTCGAGGAGCATTCCATGGATACGCGCTTCATATTCAGATCAAACTCTCTCGTGTCTGTGCTTATGGCATTGGTCGCGCTCGTCGCGCAACAAAATGTCTACGCGGCCACCTATCTGGTGGGTGGTGATGGTGCGTGTGACTACAACACTATCCAGGCCGCGATCAACGGTGCGGCCAGCAGCCCCGGGGCCGATAGCATTCATATCGCCAACAACGCGGCCTACAGCCAGCAAGCACTGATCATTGGCACGCAGGATCTGATAGTCGAAGGAGGCTATGCGAGTTGTGGCAGTGCGACACCCACCGTCGCGAATACCGTTGTCGATGGTGCCGGCGGTGCGGCACTGCCTGTGCTGCGTATCAGCGGCAGCGGTTTTCGTGACTTACGCAATCTGACGATTCGCGGTGGGGATTCGACCACCCCAAACTATGGCGGCGGCATCCAGTTCAACGGCAGTGGAGATCTGACCTTGCGCAACGTTGCCGTTACCAACAACAGCTCAACCTACGGTGGCGGCATTTATTTCTATGGCAACGGTGGACCGGCCGTACTCACGCTCGAAACCAATACGGTGATCCTCAACAACACGGCACAGAAATCCGGTGGTGGCATCTACATCAACGGCAGCGCACGGCTTTTCATGTTGCGCGATCGCACCACGGTGCAGGGCAATACGGCGCTGACTGGCGATGGCGGCGGAATCTTCGTAGGAGGCCCGGCGTTGGCCGACATCGCTTCTCCCGGCTATGTGAATCTCGCTGCTCTGGATAACAATACTGCGGTCCGCGGCGGTGGCCTGGCCGTGGTCAGCACGGGCAGCGGTGCGGCTCGGGCACGGCTCTTCGGAGTGGATGCCTCCCGACCCGTGCGGCTACATGGCAATCGGGCGGCTGACCAGGGTGGCGCCATCTGGGTCACCACCTGGACGGGGACCATTGAAACAAACGATGCGGCGGTTTGCGCTTACGACATTTTGATCGATGGCAATCGCGCATCGGACGGTGCCGCGATCTACGCCGACTACACCAGTGACGTTTTTGGGACGCTTGGTAGTTATGCCACTGTCGGCATCAACAGCGGCAGCTGCAACGTTCAAGCACCCGAGCCGATCCTGTCGCTGGGTCGTGTTGCCTGCGCCACCGGTGTCAACAGTTGCAACTTTATAGCGAGCAATATTGCGGCCAACAGTGCTGGCTCGGAGACTGGAGGAGCCATCCTCAGACTGACTTATGATGCTGGACTCACCATGCAGAACTCGGTGATTTACAGCAATGTGGGCGGCAACGCCATTCGAGGTCAGGACTACCCGATCAAGCTTCTCGATTCGATGATCGTAAGCAACTCGCTGTCTGCGGATGTCATTCGGCTCGGCGATGCATTTCTGGAACTCAAGGACAGCACCATCGCCAACAACATCAACGGCGCGGCCACTCACCTGATTCGGTTTGACGGCAACGGTGGATTGGAGATGCAGAACAGCATCATCTGGCAACCGGGCAAGTTGACTCTCCAGTATCCGGGCGGAGGGCAAAACCTGAGCTCGGACACCATCCGCTACAACGTGGTCAGCGACGTCACGACCCTGCCGCAAGGGCCGTACAATTTCCAGAATGACCCACGTTTCATTGATCCCGATGGCGTAAATTACGGCCTCAGAATCAGCTCGCCGGCACTTGACCTATCGCCAGCTGTCGCAGGCAATGATGTTGGGATTGACGGCCGTCCGCGCGATCAGCAGGTTCGGCCTGGACCGCCACGCACCTTGCTGCGCGATGCAGGCGCACTGGAGCGCCAGCCGACCGATCCGTATCTGATCAATGGCACCTATGACGACAACCTGCGATTGTGGACCATCAACTTCCCGGACTACACGCACTGGAGTGCGCAGGGTGATGGCACCGGCTCAGCCGAATTGTTCATTCCCGGTGAGCAGACCGGCGAACCGGGCGGTATCAGGGTCGTCAGCCTCTACGGACTGACTCAGTGCTTCGCCGTGCCTTGGCCCGGCGCCTATACGCTCAGTGCGCGCGGCCTGACCCGTGCCGACAACTCCGTGATTTTCCCTGACACCGCGACAGTGAACTGGCGCCTGCGCTTCAACAGCCCGAATTGCACCGGGCCGGCCGACGCCGAAGGGGATCTCAATCTGCCGAGCAATGTCGGTTGGAACAGCCCGCTCGTACCCTCCAGCATCGCTATCTCCGCATCCGCCTGGAATTTTCAAACCACACTTGAAATCAACCCGGGCGTACTGCAGAACTTCAGCGATCCCGCCATCCACAATCCTATCTATGCCCGCCTCGACAACATTGTGCTTCGATATGAAAACAGCGGCGACTTAATCTTCGCAAACGGCTTTGAGAACGAAACCGCCCCAGCGCGACTGCAATGAGCGAGCCCGTGGCCATGTCACAAACTTGGCGTGGCCACGGGCTTCAGACGGCCTCCGCGCACGCGCTCCGATGAAACCAGGAATACCAAGCCGAGTCACGGTCGTCGCAGTCAAGGAAATCGAGCAGAAATCAGTCGCCCAGAATGATCTCGCTGAACCGGATCACCGGAGCGACGTTGGTGTAATTGGGAATATCACCACCGAGCTGCTCACCGATGCGCTACCACGCTTCCATGAACACCTCGATCGAGTCGAAGCGCTTATGGCAGCTCATGATGTAGCTCGGCGGTGAATCCGGCTCTACACCGGCCACACCTTTTTCAAGTGTGACTTCCTTGAGCACAGAGACAAACAGGCGCTGGGCCGTTGGCATATGCGTGCCGAGGTAGTAGTCGACATTGAAGTGGCTGCCGGAGGAGTTGGGGTAGTAAATGTTGAGGTGGATCATTGGATACTCGTACTCGAGCGTTGAGAATCAGGCGAAGCGCCATGCTCGGCGAAAACAACCCACACGTGGCGGAACCCTCGATTCTGACTGGCAACCAGTCTCGTTTGGCAGATTCAAGATACAAGGCGTGCCCCCTGCCCAACCCCGGAATGAGCGCGCGTTTCAATCGAAGAATGCTTCGTTCCGCATGGTGCACTTCCAGTCAGCCGAGCATTGGTGTCAACTAGACCAGTCACGTCACTCGAGGTCAGGATCATGTCGGACCCAACGAACGCCCGCGCTGTAGAAACGCCGCCCGGAACCTGGACGGTCACCGGTATCCAGACTGCACCAACCGACGACGGACGCACGCGCGTTGAAATCGTCATACGCGGCAAGGTCGAAGGACTCGTAGACCGCGGAGGCGGCGTCGATCAACTGCGTTTTTCAGTCTGGGACGACGGCCTCGAAATGGATTTCAAGGTCATCGACATACCACTCGGCCGAACCGGCACGGTCAACGTGCGTCTGGGCTTCGATGG